>JBGTMR010000086.1:0-27900 GCA_041743485.1 Pyrinomonadaceae bacterium | reverse complement strand
GGCTTAAGCCACCGAATTAGAAGCCCGTTGAAACGGGCTGAGAATTATTAGCCGGTTGACCACGCGATAAATCGCGTGGCTATCCGCCCTACGGGAAAGCCTCGTGAACGAGGCTGAAAACCAAAACCGCGTAAGGTGAGTCAATCAATGTGGCAACAACTCGCGCCAATCCGCATCAAAGCGTAAAGTTTGCGTCACCCGTTATTTTGCCGTCGTCGTTTTCTTCAACATCAGAAGTTATGTCAATGCTTTCACTTGTCAATCGTCTTACTTCCCGCCGCGCCGATTTTTTCGCGCGCCTTGCCCTATGCGCGTGTGTGATGTTCGCATCAACGCTTGTCTTCACCTCCGCCGTCCGCGCGCAGGACGGCGCGGATGATGTCATTGATTTTCAAACGAACCTCGTTCAACTCAATGTCGGTGTCGCCGACCGTCAGGGGCGACCGATTACGAGTTTGAGTGCCGCCGATTTCGTTCTCTATGAAGACGACGTGCGGCAGACCGTGACGAGTTTCGCCGCGACTGATGCGCCTTTTAGCCTCGTGTTGCTGCTCGATATGTCCGGCTCGACCACATCGTTTCGCACGACGCTCAAACAAGCCGCCGTGCGCTTCATTGACGCCCTCGCACCCGAAGACCGGATTTGCCTTATCGCGTTCAATGATAAAACCAAACTGCTTGCCAAGTTCACGACTGACCGCCGCAAAATCGCGCAGGAAATCAACCTCGCCAACGGCGGCGGCGGCACGGAATTGTACGACGCTTTGACCTTCTCTCTTTCACGATTAGCGACCGAAGGCAAGCGGCGCAAAGCCATCGTCGTTTTAACCGACGGCGTTGATTCCAAAGCGAGTCGCTCCGACCGCGCCGCGACCGCGACCGCGACGACGAACGAAGCCGCCATCGCCGCCATCAACCCGGAGCAGAGTCCTTTGCTCAATGCCGTGCTTGATACGGCTGACCGTCAGGGCGTGACGATTTACCCGCTCGCCCTTCCCGACGGAACGCAGAAGATGCAGACCGTTTTGACTCCACAACAAACCGCACTTTACGCATCGGCGCGTGTCCGCCTCGAAGCCGTCGCCCGTCGCACGGGCGGCAGACTTCACGACATCCGCCGCCTCGAAGATATGGGCAGACTTTACGCCGAAGTCGCCGCCGACATGCGCGCCCTGTACAGCATCACTTACCAAGCTTCCGGCAACCGCAAACGCGACGGAGCATGGCGCACGATTCGCGTCGAAGTCGCCCGTCCGGATTTAATCGCGCGCACACGTCCCGGATACTATGCTCGATAAATTGTTGTCCACTAAATTTTGCCCGCTTAATCATGTTCAACTTTCGCGTATTTCACCCTGTTCATAAGCGAAGATAAGGCGTTCAAGAGCGGCGATTTTGCGGCGCACAATTTCGCCCTGTTCCGTATCGGCGACGGTGTGCGGACGGTCGTATGCGCGCACCGTCGTCACCTTCGGCACGATGTCCGCGCCTTCGGTTATCGCGTCCGCGATTGACTCGAAATGATAATGCTCGGCAAGTGCGATGCGTTCGGGAGCGAGTATCAAAGTGTAACCTCTGTCGCCGTATGCTTCGGAGAAAGCACCGTCAATCGTCACCGCATTTCCGCTTCGTTTCACGGGTTGTTCTCCGGCTTCGACTTTGACCGGAATGTGTCCGTTGACAATCAAACCGTCTTCCTGCATCCCGAACTCGCGGCACACACTTCGGCAAAACTCGCGGTCATGTATCAGGTCGAAATAAGGGTTTTTTATTTCGACGTGCGATTGTTTATCGGCGACGAAATAGCCCTCGAACGTCGCCATTAAATTCTTGCCGAACAGCGGTGAACGCGCTCCAGACCAGAAATACCACAGCCAATCCGCATCGTCTCCGACCGCTTCCGCCCCGCGTCGAAAGGCTTTACGAATCATTGATTCCATCGTGTCGAACAACGCCCGCCCGCTCTGCTCCGCACCGTCAATCATCAATGTGAGCGGTGCGCCCGTCGCGTCCACCGGAAGGCAACCGTGAAAAATAAGCGCGTCGTCGCGGTGCGTCCACATCGTGCCGTGCTTGACGACGAACGATTGATGCTCCCATAGACGCGCGCTCGTCGTGAACGATTCGCGCAGACGATTCATACATTCGCGCTCCTCGTTTGAGAGCGTATAAGGGTCGTGCGGGTCAATCGTCGGAAGGTGCGTGTCGCGCATCTCGTATGTATGTCCGTCAATCTCGACTGTTCCCTTTTCGCGGTCTATACGATGAAGCAGATTGCGGTTCTCCAAGTCCCATTCGGGATGACGGCGAATCGTTTGCCCTTCGAGTTTGAATTGAATAATCGCCATCGCTTTTTGCATTCGCGCCATCAATAAATCGTCGCGCAAACCCGACGCTTTCGACTTGAAACACTCCGCCGCATCGTCCGCATAAACTGTGCGCGCGAGGCGTTCGAGCGGCGAAAGAATCAATCCGTATCCTTCTTCGAGTTGGAACAAACGACGATACCGCAAAGACAATCGCAAGACCGTCGCAATCAAAGCCTCCTGTCCCAAACACGCACCCATCCATGACGCATCGTGATTGCCCCACACGATAGAGACGTTCGGTTGCTGCATTAAGTATTCGATAACGTGGTCAATGCGCGCTCCCCTGTCGCCCAAATCTCCGGCGACGATAAGCTCCGCGATGGTCAGATTTCGCACCAGACGCGACGCCGCGCGCACCGTCGTCAAATCCCTTTCGTACAGCGCGAGGGCGTCAATCACCCTGTCAATGTACGCAGTGCCGCGCCCCGCCGAAGATTCCATAAACAGTTCTTCAAACAGTTCGAGATGCTCGGCGGGAAACAATGCCCTGACGTGTTCGTGGCTATAACTTCTGGCGAGTCCGCGCACAATCTCGAACTGACGGCGCAAGGTGAGTTTGACCCACGCGCCACGCGCCGCATCATCCGCGAACGTGGTGCGTATATGCTCCATCGCTTCGCGCGGGTAGTACAAGACAGCGAGCAGTTCGCGTTGTTCGTCTTCGCTCATGCGGTTTGCAAAAGTCTGCCGCACGAAGGAGCGCAACGAACCGGAAGCATTGTTGACAACGTGGCGCAGTTTTTTATATTCGCCGTGAACGTCGCTGATGACATGCACGACGCCTTTTTGCAGAGACAGTTCGGCGCGCAATATCGCCACGCGCGCGAGTGCTAAATCAACGGTCGGGTAACGCGGCGCGAGTTCGCGCAGCATGGTCAACTCGCTGATGTCGGATGAACGTGTCATGGTGTTTATCAACCTCTCAAGCTTAGACGTTCTGGAGTGAAAAGCGTTGCGAGTGACGGCGGTGAGGACGCACAACCCGAAAAGGCGGGTTCTGAAGTCAAGCGGAAAGATTATGCTTGACGCTGCCGGTAATCTGGAATAATTTGTTATAGCCTATAACAAACCCTTAATGAGAAAGATTAACACACAAGATTTTCAGGTCGCTACGCGCACCACTTCGCGCCAAGTCAATCGCCGCATCGCGCTTAGTTTGATACGCGAACACCAAGCGATTTCGCGCGCCGAACTCGCGCGCAAAATGGATGTCGCGCGCCCCGTCGTGACGATGCTGGTCAACGAGTTAATCGCGGACGGTGCGGTTTATGAAGGTCGGACGGAGGAAATCGCGCGCGGGCGCAAACCCGTTTTGCTGCACGTCAAAACGCGAGACCGCTTTGTTGTCGCGGTTGACGTGCGCTTCAGCCGGACTTTCGTCATGCTTTCGGATTTCAGCGGCAAACAGATTGCCCTCGAAAGTTTCGACACGATTTTTGAGCCGGACAAGTTGGTGAGCGAACTTGCGCGCCGTATCAAACGAACGCTCAAAACTCATGAAGCATATTCGGCGTGCGAAGGTGTCGGGTTGGTAATTCCCGGCGTAATTGACGGGCGCACGGGGCGCGTCGTCAATGCGCCGCAACTCGGTTGGCGAGATGTGGAAGTTAAAAGTTTGCTTGCCGCCAAAGTCGGGTTGCCGGTGTCCATCGAAAACGCTTCGATGGCGTGCGCCCTCGCGCAGATGTGGTTGGGGCGCGGCGAGACGAATAATTTTGTGTACGTCACGGTATCGGATGGCGTCGGCGTCGGCATCGTCATTAACGGCGAACTGATGCGCGGAGAGTCAAACACGGCGGGCGAGTTCGGTCACAATCCGATAAACCTCGATGGAGCGAAATGTTTATGCGGCAACACCGGATGCTGGGAAGCATACACCTCGAACATCGCCACGCTGGCGCGCTACTTAGGGCGCGACCTGATAAAGCGTCGAACAAAGAAAACCAATCACGCGGGCGAAGCCGATTTCACGATTGATAACCTCATCGCACTCGCCCGCGCGGGTGATGAAAAGGCACTCGCGGCACTGCGTGAAACGGCACGCTATCTCGGCATCGGACTCGCCATCATCATCAATTCTCTCAATCCGGCGCGCGTCTTTATCGGCGGCGAAATTACCGCCGCGTGGGATTTGATTGCCGATGATGTGCGCCGCGCACTCGCCGGACGCGCGATGACCCAAGCGTCGGCACAGACACCGATTATCGCCACTCCAACCGCCGACTATCCACGCTTGCGCGGCGCAACGGCACTCATCGCCGCTTCCGCGTATGCCGCTCCGCGCGTGGCGTGAGTGGTTTCAGCGATTACAAGGTTTGCCGTCTCCATCAATCACCATGAATAAACAAACGGAAGTCGCAGAGAAAATCGAACGGCTCACACGTCTGCTCACTGCCGAAAACTTGGGCGGCGTGTTGCTTACCGGACAACACAATTTCGCGTGGGCGACGGCGGGCGGCAGAAGTGCGATTGACGAATCGCGCGATGCGGGAGCGTGCGCGTTATTCGTGCGCCGCGATGGTCGTCGCTTCGTCATCGCCAATCGAATCGAGATGCCGCGTTTGCTCGTGGAAGAATTAAACGGTTTGGATTTTGAGCCGATTGAGTACGCTTGGGAAGACGACAAGATAAATCCCGCGCTCGTCGTCGAACACGCGCGCAAGTTGATGGCTAAAGATGCGGAACTTGCGGCGGATTTGCCCGCCGGTGACGCGCGTATCATTGAAACGCAAGTCGCGCGAACCAGATACCGTTTGACCGACGGCGAACTCGAACGCTTTCGCGCGCTCGGTCACGATGCGGGCGCGACGGTCGCGGCAGTCGCACGCGGATTAGAACCGGGATTAAGCGAACGCGAAGTGGCACGACGTGTGACGGATGCCCTCGCCGCGCACGACATTCAAACATTCGTCACACTCGTCGCGGCGGATGAAAGGCTCGCGGGCTTTCGTCATCCAGTGCCGACGGCTAAGCGTTGGGAAAAGATTGTGATGATTGTCGTGTGCGCCAGACGCGCGGGTTTGATTGCGAGTTTGACGCGCATCGTGTGCGCGGACAGTGGCGCAATGACGGAAGATTTACGTTCGCGGACGCGGGCGACGGCGGAGGTCAACGCCGCGTTGTTTGCCAAAACGAAACCGGGGGCGACGGGTAAAGAGTTGTACGAAGTCGCGCGGCGTGAGTATGCCGCCAACGGTTTTGAAGGCGAACAACATAAACATCATCAGGGCGGTGCGGCGGGGTATCGTTCGCGCGATTGGGTCGCGCATCCGGCGTGCGACGAAATCGTCGTTGACCGTCAAGCCTTCGCGTGGAACCCTTCGATTACCGGAACGAAAACCGAAGAAACGTGCATCACCATTGACGGCGAAATCGAAGTCATCACAGAGTCGCCGGAGTGGAATTACATCACCATTGAGCGCGACGGGCGCGGGTATCGCTTGCCCGACGTGATGAGCTTATAAGCCGCAATCAATCCGCATTTACCGACTTCGATTTAACAAACTTCAAAAGGAAATCTATGAGTACACCAATGACGACGGAAGCCAAAGATTTAATTTTTCATAAAACACACGAACACACGGGGCGACATCTCGCGGTCACGCCGTCAAACAGTTCGATGAAGCATCTGCATTACGGGCGCATACGCCTCAATGCCGACACCTCCGCCGCGCGGTTTGAAACCGGCACGCATGAAACCGGACTCATCTGTTTGTCGGGTACGGGAACAATCAAAGTTGACGATGAAACTTTCGAGCTTAACCGTTACGACGCGATTTATATTCCGCGCGCTTCACAAGTCGAGGTCACGACACGCACGAAAGTTGACTTCGCCGAATGCGCCGCCCACGTCGAAGGTGATTATCCGTTACAGGTCGTGCGCTACAAGGATGTCGAAGCCGATTCATCGCTCAAATTCTCGACGGGCGGGGCGGCGAACAAACGAAACATCAACATCCTTTTGGGGAAGAATATCGAAGCCGGACGCATACTCGCGGGCGTGACGCAGAGTGAGCCGGGAAACTGGACAAGCTTTCCGCCGCACGAACACGCGGCGATGCTCGAAGAACTTTATGTTTATTACGATATGCCCGCCCCGGCGTTCGGCGTGCAGTTCGTTTATACGAACACGGGAGAACCCGAAGGCGTGTTCGTCGCTCACATTCTACCGCCAGCCGGAAGAACATCCTTCACTATCGCCCGCCGAACTCGCGTACATTCAGAGCGACCCGCCGGAAGCGACGACGCGCATTCCTTGGAGGCGACGTCTGCCGCATCGTCAGACGTGGGCGTTCGCATTGGGTAAGTTTATGACCGATCCAATCTGGTGGGTCTATCTTTTCTGGTTGCCGAAATTCTTGAACACTACTTACGGCTTGAACATCACGCAAATCGGTTTGCCGCTCGTCGTGATATACGTCGTCGCGGATGTCGGTTCAATCGGCGGCGGTTGGCTTTCATCAACTCTGATTAAACGCGGGTGGTCAGTCAACAAAGGACGCAAGGCGGCGATGCTGTTATGCGCGGTCGCGGTCGTGCCGATTGTGTTCGCGGCGAACGCCTCGAACCTTTGGGTCGCGGTCGGACTTATCAGCATTGCGGCGGCGGCGCATCAGGGTTGGAGCGCGAACATGTTCACCTTAGCATCCGATATGTTTCCGCGCCACGCGGTCGGCAGCGTCGTCGGCATCGGCGGCATGGCGGGTTCAATCGGCGGGATGTTGATTGCGACAACGGTCGGTTTGATACTTCAATACACGGGCAGCTATTACGCGATTTTCCTTATCGCGGGCAGCGCGTATCTCGTCGCGTTGCTCGTCATACACCTGCTCGCGCCGCGTCTTGAGACGGTGATGGTTGATTGAAATTCACCCGCAGCCAGATCGGATAATGGTCGGAGATTTTAATCTCGCGGGCGACGCCGTTGGCATTCACCGAAGCAAAGCCGCGCACCCAAATCCAATCGAGTCGCCAGTTGACGAAGCGCAAGCGGAAGGTTTCTTCGCCCGCTTTGAACGGCGTCGAAAACTTCGCATCCGTAAAAAGTTTGATGGTGTCGCGCTTGTCGTCGGCGCGCCATGTATTGAAGTCACCGAGAACGACGGCGTGCGTCGCGTCCGTGTGCTGTTTGAGAGCGTCGAGAACGTGCGCGAGTTGTGCCACTTTCTCTTTCGTCGAAATGCGCGTTTCGGCGTGAATCGAATAGACGCGAACACGGTGCGCCCCTATGGTGAGCGTCGCACCGATGGCGGCGCGTCGTCGTTCGCCGGGACCCGGATTCGGCAAGACGTGGCGTTCGACATTCGTCATCGGAAAGAAACTCAAAACGGCGACTCCGGTTTCATCCTCGACGGGTTCATCCGTCCGCTTCCCTTCCTTCACTTTCTTCACTTCTTTCCCTTGCGGGTGCGGCGGTGCTGCCCAAGCGTAGTGCATCCCTAAAGCTTCCGCGACGACGCGGGCGGTGTTGATGTTGCCGTTGCGTTTGGTGTGGCGGTCAACCTCTTGCAAGCCGATGATGTGCGCGCCGCCGAGTGAAGCGTCACGGCGCAGAATTTCAATGATGCGCTGTAAATCTTCGCCGCCGCGCCAGCGTATGTTGTAGGAAACGATTTTGAGTTCCGACGGGGCGGCGATGTTCGATGCGCTGTTCGATGTTATCGCGGCGGGCGGGCTACCGACTTCAAGCAGCCTCGCATCATCGTTCATCACGCGGGCATCAACGATTGGCATTGAAAGAAAGCAAATAAAGAGAAAGCAAACAGTCGCCGCGAAGCGTTGAAGCGACGATTGATTGAGATTGTTCAAAAGCAGAAAGAAGCGCGTGCGGTGTGCGGCGAAAGATGAGCGAACGAAACGGTGCGTGTGAGAAAGCGTGTATGAAGTCATAAATGTGGCGCGGGTGAGCGGGCGATTAAGAACGCGATGAAGCTGATAAAACAGAGAGCGAGAAGCACCAGAACAACGACGATTTTATGCGGCATCGCAAACAGGTGTGAGCCGCGCGCGTCTTCTTCAACAAAGGATTTGGAAATCTTAAAGTCTTTCAATGAAGACGCCGCGCCGCGTCTGGCTTGTTCTTCGGCGGGCGCGAGGCTGGCGGCGAGTCGCTCGAAGTGACCGTTACTCTCTGCGATGTTCGGGTCAACTTTGATTGAATCATTATCGCGCGTGATGTCTTCGTTCATCGCCATTGTTTAGAGCCATCCGATTTTTCTCAAGTAAAGATAAAGCCCGACGCCGATGATGACCATTGACGAGAGCGCGTACACATAACCGTATCGCCATCCGAGTTCCGGCATCAGCGCGAAGTTCATACCATACACGCTGGCAACCAGCGTCATGGACATCAGAATCGTCGAGATGGAAGTGAGCCGCTTCATCACCCGATTCATACGATTGCCCGACACGGAAAGAAACGCATCCATCGTCGAGCCGACGACCTCGCGCATACTGTCAATCGTGTCCGCGACGCGAATGATGTGGTCATAAACATCCTGAAAATAGACGAGCGTATCGCGCGCGAAAATCGGTTGTTCGCGTCGCAACAGGACGTTGAACACATCGCGCAACGGCGTCACCGAACGACGCAGTGCAAGCAGTTGTTTCTTAGTTCTGAAAATATCTTCGACGGCACTTGATTGAAAATCACCGAAGATTTTATCTTCCACGCCGTCCATCCTTTCACTCAAAATATCAAGCAACGGAAAGTAATCGTCAACGATGGCGTCTATCAAAAGATACGCCAGCAATCCCGAACCATGTTCGGCGCGGTCAGTCCATTCCTGCCACAAACGCCCCGCGACTTTAATCGCCCGTATCGGGCGCGTGTGAACTGTAACGAGAAAGTTCGCGCCGAGAAATATGTTAAGTTCGCGCAACTCCAATTCGTCGTTCTCTCCGGCGAGGGCGGCTTCATAAACGACGATAAAATAATATCCGTGATACTCCTCAATCTTCGGTCGCTGATGTAGATTCTGACAATCTTCGATGGAGAGCGGATGGAAATCAAACTCTTCCGCGAGGTCTAAGAAATCCTGACTTGTCGGGTCAGTCACATCAGCCCACACCACGTTCTTATCATCCACTCGCAACTCGCTGATGTCGGCGGTCGCACACCCGGAAGCAAAATGCTTCGCCGTGCGGTCAAGGCACATCGTCGTTATCACTTAATCAATCACCTCGCTTTCAGCCGTGCAGCTAAACCATTTAAGTTTTTCTATCAACCTCTTTTTTTGCTCGCCAAGTTGTGTCGCTTTTCCGTTGATGTTTGCGTTGCTTCTGACTGTGAACTCATGGCTTGTGTACCGCTTCTTTTCTTTCATCTGCTTTTTCTTCGGCAATACGCTCTGTCTCAGGGCGTAGAACTTCGGTCATAGTTTGTGTGAGTTGTCAGTACGGTTTGTGGTTATCGCGTCTCGGTCAGTCGTTCATGCTTACATCTTGCTACTCCCTTCCCTGTTCCTCCCGGCTCATAGAAGCCCGTGCCATGACAATCGGGACACGCGCGTACATCAACCGCTTTCGCTGATTCGACGGGATCAAGAAACTTAGCAATCAAATCATCGGCTTCCCCGCTTCGGTGAATCTTCGTCGCATAACCGCCGGGATTGGTGATGCCGTCGGCGCGCAAGGATTCGGCGTACTTCCGGCATTCTTGAAGTGTGAAACGAGAACACACACGCACACCGTCTGTGTTTGTGTGTGTTTCTTTTATATGTGTTTCTTTATAGGGTGTCTGACTGACAACGGTTGTCTGTGGGACAACCGTTGTCAGTCTGGCAACCGTTGCCTGTGAGGACATGGTTCGCATTGTTGCTGCCGGAAGTTGCACACGGAAGATAGTGCCGCGCAAAAGCTTATTACTCGCCGCCAAATCGCTCCCTACACGCACAATCAAGCCAGCTGCTTCCAACTCCTTCACCGCCCGTATCACCTGTGATTTGCTAGTGTTACACGAACGCGAGAGTGTGTCGTACCCTACTTTGCATGTCTCGGCTCCTCTCATACCGCGCGATAATCTGTACAAGCGCATCAACACAACTTGTGCATAAACCGAAAGGGTTGGCAGTACCTTATCAGAGATGTCATTTGGTATCGGGGTGTATTTTGAGCCGTCAACCATTGTCTGTGGGACAACGGTTGTCTGGCTGACAACCGTTGTCTCAGACAATGGTTCAGGTGTCTGACTGACAACCGTTGTCTGTGGGACAATGGTTCGGGGCGCGGGTAAATCGCGCGTGCTATGCTCCTTCTCAGGCGGTGTATATTCATCAAGCAAAGCGTCAAGATTTGCTTGTGGACGCGCCCGGCGTGGCGGTGCGAGTGCCTTATCGAGTGCTGCGTCGAGACGCTGCTTGTCTGCCTTCTTCATCACCTAATACCTCTTTGACTTCTGCGACGAGTTTGCGAAATGCGAACGTCGAAGGGGACTCAGGAGCTACATCAACAACGGCTTGCAGTGTCGCTGTCGCCTCTCCGACCGCTACCGCGCGCGGGATAGTGGTTTGAAACACAAAATCTTCAGTGAACTTATCGAGAACCTTAGCCCGGATGCCTTTATCCAAGTTCTGCCGCGCCGTGTACATCGTTGAGAGTGCCATCACGAGCATCTCCGGTGCATGAGCCTTGCGAATCTTACCAACTGTGCGGAGAAGTTGAGACAAACCGAGCAGGGCGAACATTGATGATTCGATAGGTACGATAGTCAATTCCGACATCGCCAGTGCGTTAAGGGTTGGCACGCGAAGCGAAGGTGGCGTATCAACGACGCAGTAATCGTAAGTGGTATGCGCCGCCGCGAGTTTCTGTTTAAGCAACAATTCGCGCGATACGGCTTGACCGTCCAAAAGGGCTTCAGCATCGGCATCAAGACAAGCGGGCAGTAGATGAAGGCGCGGGCGTGAATCAATCAGGTACTGCGAATAGTCACCGCGCTCGTCAAGCATCAGTCGGTGTGCCGTGCGATGAGATTCCTCCAACTCTTGAAGGTCGGCACCGAGTGCTGCCGACAAATTCCCTTGCGGGTCGAGGTCAACTGCGAGGACGTTAGAGCCGGTGATGGAAAGTGTAACGGCGAGGTTGAGTGCCGTTGTGGTTTTCGCGCACCCGCCCTTGTGGTTGGAGATAACGATTGTTTTCATAAACGCTTTCCGCCTTATTTCAATCAGTGAAGTCCGGGTTCATCAACTGCCTAACCTTCGAGCGGCGCGGCATAGATAATATTTCCGGCAGAAGGTCGAACCAAGCCAAGCATCCAAGTCGTGCCGCTCTCGCGGGCGCACTTGTTTAACGAGCGCACTTGAGTCAAAAAAGTAAGCCGCCATTTATCGCCGCTCCCTGATAATCATTTGTGAGAGCGGCTCGCCCATAACTTCAATCGGTTCCCAAGCATCATCGTCTGCGGCGAGTTCTTCCGCGCTTAACGGTTGCGGCAAGGTGACGATGCCTTTCGCCGCCAAGTATTCGGCGAACTCGCTTCCGGTCATCAACGGCTCGGTTGAAGTGGGAAATGAGTCAAGCAACGCTTTGACCTGCGCCCGCTCTTCGGGCGAAAGGGCAGGCAGGGCTTCGAGTATTTCCGTGACGCTCATTTTGCTTTGTCCTTCTCTGCCACCGACTCCTTTGCCTTCTTGTCGGTGCCATCAATCGTGACGAGTCCCCGGTCGCGGTCGCGTTTCTTCTGACGTTCGCGCGCCTCGTCTTCGACCATCCGTGTTGATAATTGCGGCGGTTGTTTGACGTTTTTGTTACTGTGCTTATTTCGTCGGGCGCGTCGAATCTTACGGCGATGAGCGCGTCGTCGCCAGCGCATCACTAACCGAACGCCGAAGAAAATAGCCCCGCCAATGAGTATGATCGGTATTATAATTGACAATACTTCAACGACGGCGAAGAACAAGTCTTGCTCTGAATTCATCTTGTTACAGAAGTAACTGCTGCGGCATGTATTGGTAAATCTGCGTCTTAATGAAACTTAGCTTATCGTTTGTTTCGCTGCTTCGTCGCCGGTACGTCTTCCACTTTAACTTGTGGCGGTCTGCCTTGCGGACGTACTTCAACCGCCGTCAAGTCTGTGCTTTTGATTTCTTCTAAATCAGCAGGTGAAAGCCTAAAACATTCGCCGTTGCCGCGCCGCCGATGCGCGTACTTCTTGTGTAGAAGATGCTCTATAAGAGCCATGTTTTTCACATAAAACGTGAATATCGGTAAAGCATTGTGTTCCTTCATCCTTCGCGCTAAGTCCTTAGTCATACCTATGCGGTATTCATCTGAATTGAGCGCGGCGACATAGACAAAGCCAGCGAACGGCTTGCTGCCAGATGAGTACCGCGCCCCAGCTAAATAATCATCAAGCGTAAAATCGGTTTTCACTTTCCTTTATCCCCCACCACCGCACGCTTCGACTTTTCCCTCACGGGCGAAACATCCGGTTTGGCTTGCGACGGTCTGCCGCCAACATCGGGCGTGAAGTTTTCAATATCCTGCCGACGAACGAAACGACGCCCTGCAATCTCGACGGGTGTTAGCTTCCCTTGCCGCACAAGATAGTTGATTGCTTGTCGTGTCGTGCCTCTCAGTACCGCCGCCTGAGTCACCGTCAATAAGTTTTCAGAGTCAAGTTTTACCATGCCGCGAAGTATCGCAAACTTCTTTCCACTTAGCAAGCGATTATTTTACTTTACCCCTTGACAAGCGGAAAAGGGTTTAGTGATATCTCTTTGTCAGTTGGAAAACAGAAAAGAAAACGGAGACCACGACCATGATTCAACTCACCACAGCCGCCAAACTCGAAAACGCAATCGACATAGCCAACACTGACGAGGGTCGAGACATGGCAACCGAGTGTCGAACCAGCGACACAAGATATCGCTGCTAACGTCTTAAAGTTTTTGGCTTTTTCCTTATGATAATCACTGTTATCATACTAACGACATCTCGGCATCAACCGTCGTCTGTGCTACTCGAAACTCGCTGAGTATCAGGGGGCACAAACTGTGATTCGTATTTCACAACCGACTGCTAACCGCCTCTCTCGTAAGTAGGTTAAAGTAAGCTTTCGGCAATTCAACGGTTCACAAGGATGGTACTTCGGGATGGTTGTGACAAAGTGCGTGCAGGTCGTCCACCGGGTTGCGGTCTGGCTCATCTGCTTGAGCATCTGTTCGGGCATCTGTTCGGGCATGGTGTCGGGCGTCGCGGCGGGGAAAGTCACCGATACGAAAGAAGATACCGACGCCGCACGCGACGCTCGCTATCTTCCGGCGATAACTTCACGCTCACAGTTCGACTCCATCGCGCGCACTTATAACCCTGACCTTTTGCACCCGCTGCCGCACGTTCTGTTCGTGATTGACCGTCAGGAAGGGAACAAGATTTATTACGTCAACGTCAATCGTTACAGTCTGCATGAAACCTTCGTCAACAGCATGTATCTCTCGCTTGAGCGCGGGCGCGTGTTCTGGGAAAACAATCACCTGAAAGACAACCGCCGCTTTATCTGCGGGCGCATCGCGTATCAATCCACCGCGAAGCGTTTCGCGTTCGAGTTCTGGGAAGGCGATACGATTTCGCGTGACCAACTCGCCCTCACGAACACCATCATCAACGAAACCTTTTTCACCGCCGTCGCCTTCAAGCCGAACGCTCCCCGTCAAGAACAAAGTTCCGAAAATATCGAAGGCATGATGCGCCTGATGCCTGCGGATTTAGCGACGAAACCCGCTTCCTATCAAGCCTTAAACGTGGCGCGCGGCACGGGACGACTTCGCATCCTCTCGCGCTTTGACGATGCCGCGAATGCAAGCGTGGATGAAATCGTCGTGCTGCCGGAAGTCCCGATTAGTTTGCCGCCCGTCGCCGGAATCGTGTTCTCGCAACCGGCGACGCCGCTTTCACACGTCAACCTGTTGGCGCGTTCGCTCGGCATCCCGAATGCCTTTGTGCGCGATGCCGGAACGCGCTTCAAAGAACTCGACGGGAAATGGGTGGTGTATGAAACGCGGCTCGATAGTTTCGATGTGCGTCCGGCATCGAAAGAGGAAATCGCCCGGTGGAAAAGCGAACGCGCCACACGTCGCCGCGAGATGACGCCAAAGTTAAATCTCAACTTCAAAGCGTTTCCGGGTTTGCGAAATCAGGGCGCGTTCTCCGTCGCCACGTGCGGGGCGAAGTCCGCGAACTTGGGCGCAATCGTCAACGCGCGGATGCGCGGCGTGGTTGTGCCGAACGGCTTCACCGTGCCGTTTTATTACTACTCGCGGTTTATGAGCGACAATAAACTTGACCGCGAATTAAACCGTTTGCTTGGTGATGAACGCTTCCGCGAAGACGCCGCGTATCGCCGCGAAAGCTTGGGCAAACTGCGCGATGCGATTAACGACGGCGTAATCGGGGCTGACCTCGAAGCGACGGTGCGGCTGCGCGTGCTGGCGGAGTTTCGCGGCAAAGGCTTGTTCGTCCGCTCGTCATCGAACGCCGAAGACTTGCCGGAGTTTAACGGCGCGGGGTTGTATGACACCGTGCCGAATGTGCGCGACCACGCGAATTTGATGAAAGCGATAAAAACGGTGTGGGCGAGTTTGTGGAAATACGAAGCCTTCGAGATGCGCGAACGCTTCGGGATTGACCATCGCAAAGTGATGATGGCGGCACTGATTCAAGAAGCCATCAACGCCGAGAGCGCGGGCGTGATGATTACGACCGACCCGTTCGATGAAGCCAACCGCGACGGAATTTATATCAACGCCAAACGCGGTCTCGGCATTCGCGTCGTCGAAGGCAAGCGCATCGCGGAGCAGGTTGTCTTTGAGCCGCGAACCGACAGCGTTCAAACCCTGACCCGTTCGGCGGAAGACAGCTTATTGACCTTCGACGATAAAGGCGGCGTCCGCGAAATCCCGATTACAGGCACGCGCGTTGTCTTAAACGACAAGCTTGTGCGCCGCCTCGCTCAACTCGCCCTCGACATCAAACGCCACTTCGGAAATCATGACCAAGACATTGAATGGGCAATCATCGAAGAGGAAATTTATATTCTTCAATCCCGCCCGTACATCAAGTGAACGACAAGGAAATTCACGTCGTTGTCAAAGTGTCTGATAATGAAGACGCACTAGGTTCTGTTGACATAAGCAACAGCTTTTTCAATTGCCACTAGCTTTAGCTAGTGGTAAGGATTGCGAGGGTGGCGGGCTTTAGCCCAAATTAGGCTAAAGCCACAAGGAATGATTGAAAAACAAATTCGGCTAAAGCCGTCTTACTTTTCTGCACCCTCCACTAGCTAAAGCTAGTGGCAACTTATAAATACATCTCCGATGTCAACACAACCTAGCGAACACCTGACCATCCATAACCCACCTGTTTTGACAAAATCTTCACAGCGACCGATTGGATTCAAGAAAGGTTCTTACCAGCTTTCGATTTAACAGTTGATGAACCGACTGATTATAGTAATCTTTGAGACAGTTATAACAAGCCTTTTCGCAATTGCAGAGTGAACAGGTTTGCAAAGTTTCGTGAATGATTTTGTTCCAGTTGTTTTTCGCTTCCTTGACAAAGCCTGCGCCGCCCGGCGTTTTGTCGAAAAAGACGAATTCGGTGTTTTCGTCCGCGTTGGTTGATTGACGGTTGGTGACGGCGCGACCGGAAACGCCGATGTCAGAAGTTTCCGTTTCCAACACGCGGCACAAACCTTTGTGCAGAGCGTAAGCCAATGAAACGCTCAATTCGGGATTAGTGGTTTTTTCTTGTGGACGCACGACGAGGCAAAAACTCTCGAATTGATGACCGAACGCCAAGCCCTTAGACTTGCCTAACAGATTTTTGTTGTCGCACTCTTTCGTGTCGCCGATGTTTCGTAATCGCTCGTGATTTTGATTCGACTTGTAATCCTTCTTAAATTCGCTGAAGCCGCATTTGTCGCAGACGACGAAGCCTTCGTTTTGCCGTCCGAGGTTATAGCGGAAAAGTTTTCCGTCGTCTTTGAGTGCGATTTTGAACAAGCCGAAATCTTCAAAATCGGATTCCTTGACGACATCAATAAAATGCGTCAGCGATTGTCTCTGCCGCACGAACGATGAACGCCTGTGCCGTTGGCTGCGCGTTTCCTTTTCACCGATTTTGATGGTGAAGGCGTTCGGTTCGATAAATTTTCTGACGTGTTGTACCGGAACAGGCTTTCCGCAAACTTGGCATTCCTCTCCCAAATCCTTCGGCAGTTGGGCGGTTTTGATTTGGGCGCAGTTCGGGCATTTCGCATAGTAGAGTTCAATCGGTTTGTCTTCGCGTCCGGCGATGTAGAGTCCCGCGCTGGTGAAAATCTTTTTGCGGGCGATAACTTGCGAGCCGGGCGCAAATTCGGCAATCGCTAAAGCGCGGTCGCGGCTTAGAGTAACGTCGGAATCGCCTGACCAACGGTTGAGACTCGTTTCCAGATTGACGACATCAAGCGGAAACGCATAGCGCGGCAGAAATCCACGCTTCGCCAAAATTGCGATGATGTCGCTTTCGAGCAAATTTTCGATTGACTTTTTAATATTTACGGTATAGCTGTCATGACCTAAATCAAGCAGACGTTTTCTTTCGTCGAGCAACGCGCCGAGTTCGCCGCCGATGTTTTTGACGAGTTCGCCGAACATCTCACTTGCTCGCGCTTTCCCGTTCGCAAAACCACTGACGGCTTCGAGCAAATCCTTTTTAGCATCGGTCGTGAAAATCCCGTTTTCGGTTTGCGCGTCGAGCCATACGGGAAAGTCGAGAAAGGCATCAGTCGGCTGAAACTTCAGCCAACCGGCGGGAATCGAAGCGCGTTTTTCCGGCGCGAGAAACGGCGCGAGCGGAGTTTTTTGTTTAATCTCGCGCAAAACTTTTTCGTCAATCAGTTTTACTCGCAAGAATCGGGCGAATATGACGGCGTTAAAATGCCTCTGGGCGATAAAACGATTTTTGATGAAAACGGTCGGCGGCGAGATTTCGCCGGTCATCAATCTTTCGGACGGATTTTCCCAAGCGTCGGCATCGTATTTCGTGCGTTTGCAGAGCGTAACGCAAATCGCGTTTTTGTCACGCCCGCGTCCGGCGCGTCCGACGCGCTGAACATAATTCGCGCTCGTCGGCGGCGCGTTGCGAAGCAAAACTTTCTGTAAATCGCCGATGTTGATTCCCATCTCAAACGTCGTCGTGCTGCTCAGAAGATTGATTCCCGATTCGGCGCGAAATTCATCCTCGATTTGTTTGGCGTAATTTTTATCAATCTGCGCCGTGTGTTCTTCGGATTTGAGCGTGTAAAACTGCGGTTCGCCACGACCGGAAACCCAACGCGCGATGAGATTTTCGTTGTCTGCGGCAAAAGGTTTTTCTTCTAAAACTCCAACGCAGGATTTTCGCGGACAAACATTTTTCGCCGAAAAAGCCGTTATGAATCCGCAGCGATTACAAACAAATCTTTGCTTCGCTTTGGTCAAATAAAATCTTTCGTGGTCGAGTTTTTTCAAATCCGAATTCTTCTTTGATCTGGTGAGAATGTAGTTTTCGGTCAAAAAATTCCAGATTTTCTCCGCCAGAAGATAAGTTTCGTCCGCCGATAAATCGCACAAACGTTTGAGATAATCGGTGATGTAATTATCGCGGTTTTTGTTTTTCGGCAGCCAACCTTCGGCTTTGTTTTGGCTTGTTTCAGCAAAATAAATATCGGCGATAACGCGCCCGAAAGCTAAATCGTCATTGGCGACTTTGCCCGGCGGCAATGTGAACGCTTTGCGATGACGCAAATGCGCCAACAGCGTTTGAAGGGCGGCGTTTGCTTCGTCCGGCGAAAAACTGCTTTCGCCGATGATGCGCCGAAATTCGTTCAGCTCCGAATTCTTGATTTCATATTCGACAACTGCTAAACCCAAATCTTCGATTGATTCACGCGCCGAATCCGGTACGCCGAAATACGCGAAAGTTTCCGACAGCCAGAGATTTTTCATTTCATCGGGGTTCAAAGTTTTGTCCGGCTTACGTGAAGTCGGCAGAAATAATTTGGAATCGAAGTTTTCGTCGGTTTCGTTCGTCCGGTTCGCCAACTCCTTGCCTAAAGTTTCGAGTTCAATTCGTCCGTCGCCGGTTGCGCCGAGAATTTGCAAAATTTTGCGTCCTAAATCGTGAGTAAAAGTTTCTTCCTCCAGAAGCGCGGGAAAGGCGGCGGCTCTTTGGCGGTTGTCGGTAAAGCACAAAAGTTTGCGCGGCTGATTACTCAATTCAGCGTTCGGCGCAACTTGAAAATGCGACAAAGGAATCGCCATTGCCATTCCCGTTTCGTCATCCGATTCCTGAAAACGGCGCAACGGTTCGAGTCCCGAAGTATTTTTCGCGTCGCAGTTCGGACATGCTGAAAGCAGTTTTTTCTCTGATTTCGCCAAATCTTCAATCAACAATTTGTCTTTCTTGTGTTGGCATTGGCGATGGAAAATCTGAATTTTTCGCAGATGCGGTTTCGCACAATCACAGTTGTTTTCTCCGCCTTGACTGCGTTTCTTGCCGCACTCAACACACCAATCCAAAACCGATGGCGCGAAGGTCGGCGCATCCGCGTCTTCATCGTCAAAAATTTCCGCATCGGGAAACGGCAAATCGCGTTCGACACTAAAGTATGACCAGAAAGATTCCGCGCCCCAACCGAGTTCAGTCGAAAAATCGTCAAACTGTGCTTGCTTTTCGGCGTTGCCGTCATCAATCGCCTGCCATTTTTTCGGTCCCAAATCCTGCATTGCCCCGTAGAGATAACCGCATTTGCGGCACGTCACGACTTCGACGAGCATTGACTTCTGATTTTTCAGCCAGCATTCGGGACAAAATCCTTCTTCCGTATTCGCAGAGTGGCGCGAAACAAAATAAGCGGCTTTGCCGTCAATCCGTGCCGGACAATTTTCGTGCAAACAGATGTATAAACCGTCCTGCGCTTTGACGAAATAATGCAGACGAGTCGGCAGCAAATCTTCGTTTGCGCCGTCGGCTTTGGCGTGGGCGACGATTTCCAGAAACGACTGCAAACCGACGGCGGCATTCGTTTCGTTTGCCCAAAGCCGCTCCGCCGCGTCGTCGAGTTTTATCGGGCTGACCAGAATCTCGCTTCGCAATTTGAAAAGATTTTCGTCGCGGCGTAAAAGTTCGCCGAAGTCGTCGGCATTTTGATTCGGCGCGAGAACCGCGAGAGCCTCTTTTTCGTTGCCGTTTCGCAGCAGTTCGGCGGCTTCGATGTATTTTTCCGGCGCGGGACAAAATGACGGGTGTAATAATTCGGGCGTGGCGGCGCTGCCGTAAATCGGATTTGGCGGAGCAAATTCGCCGTCAAAAAGTCGGCTGACGAAGCGGCGGACTTTGGCTTCGCTTTCCGCGTCGTCACGTTTGCCGAGCGTCGCGGAAGTTGCCACGCATGTTAAATCCTCAACACCCAAACGGTCTTTCAAACGTCTGACCAGAAAGCCGATTTCCGTCGCCTGAACGCCGCGATAAGCGTGAACTTCGTCCAACACCAAAAACTTCAACCGCGCGCCACGAAAAATCGAATCGTCAATCGGACGCTCCAATAGATATTCGAGCATCGAAAAATTCGTGACTAAAATGTTCGGCGGCGTGGCTCGAATCTCTTCACGGTGTTTCAGTTGATTGGTCGGTATGTTGGCGAGTTGTTTCTTCAATTCCTCATCAATCGCTCGATCTCTTTCTGTTTTTTTAAGTTGGCTGTCTTCGTATTTCGCCGCGATGCTGCGCGTCAATAAACTGACGAAATCCTTGTCGTCGTTCGGCGTTTGTCCGGTGAAACGGGCAAACGTAATGTTTGGAAACGGGCGCAGAATGTCGCTCCATTCTTCGAGTTGGTCGTTGACCAAAGCGTTGAGCGGATAAATGATAATCGCCCGCAAACCGGCGGCGGAATCACGAATCAAATCATCCAGAATCGGCAGTTGATAACAGAGAGTTTTGCCGCTACTCGTGCCGGTGGCGACAACCGTATTTTCCCCGCGCAAAATCTGTTTGATGGCATCGGTTTGATGACGGTAGAGATTTCTGCCGCTCAATTTCCGGTTGATTGTGCCGCGTGTCTCCTCTTGCAAAGGCAAAGTTTCAATTGATTCGCCCGTCTGGTAAATCTGCGATTTTTCGAGAAATGCGCCGTTGACGAGTTCGCGCATCGTCAGCTTTTCCGACCAGACTTGTTTAGCGTGCGCGAATTTTTCGTTAAAGCGATATTCGGCTTTGAGCAGTTCACAGTAAGGATTAAAAACTTCCCGTTCAAATCTTTCGCCGAGAGATTTCACAGATTTTCCTCCCAAATTTCATCAACTTTCGTCAGGTTGGTTTTTCCGCCGTTGTCACGGACATATTTTCCGCAGAGAATTTTTTGCTGTTCGGTTAAATTAAGAAACAGATGCGTCACGTCGCCTTTTTTTGAAATGACTTCTATTTTGCGGAAATTTTCGTCGGGCAGTTTTTCAGCCGCATAACGCAGTGTTTGCCACAAAAGCGATGGATTTCCGCAGAAACGCAAAAAATGCCCGCCGTCGTTTTCGCCGAAATAAATTTTCGATTTGGCGAATTGCCATCGGTTGCCCGAACTTTTCAGAACGCCGAGATTTTCGTAAAAATGAAAGAATCCGAGATTGACGAATCTGCTGTGCGGTTGCACGATTTCTTTAATTTCGCGCATTTCATCAAACGTCGTGCCTTTGTCCGATTTGAAGTTCGGCTGGGCGAGCAAAACGAACGGCAGAAACTTGTCAGGCAGATTTGTCCAGCAATCGGCTAAGTTAGCTTTAGGCTGTAAAATCTCGATTTTGAATTCCTTCTTTATTGCCAAGCCTTCGGATTCAATCGTCAGATTTAGATTCTTTCGTGCTTTCGTGTTTTCGTCCCAACGCCAAAAATAAAACGTCTGATTGCCCTCGTCACGCGCTTCTTCCCAACTTCCCGCGCCCGTTTGCGCGTCAAGCGAAACTCTGAATTTCTCCACCAAGTTAATTTCTTCGCCGTCAAATAAATCAGTCGGCAAAATCAAACACGGCACGGGCAGACAATCGGTTTTCAAAGTATTTCCGTAAAGCCGAAACCGCGCCGCGTTGTACGCAAGTCCGGCGAGCAGGAAGATTTCGACGCGGTTTTTCGTGCGAAATTTGAGTTCGCATTTTTCGCCCGAACACAAAAACGAGATTTGTGCCTTTTGTTCGAGCGGCACGAGCGGCGTTACAAAACACCCGAAACCGTCGCGCAGTACAAACGATTCGTTCGGCGTAATTTCCTCGTCAAAGCCTTTTAGCAAAATGTTTTCGAGCGGCGCGGCGGAAATTATCGTGTAGCTTTTGAGCGGCAAACTGGCGCGTTCGATATTGACCGTCCGATTTGTCTCATCATCGAAAATCGCCCAATTTTCGATGCCGTCGAGTTTTCTTATTTCGGTTTTTGACGCCCCTTCAAACTTCAGTGAAAGTTTCGATTGAAAAGCGCGTCCGTTGACGAGAAGTTCTTGCTGATAATTGTCGGCGCGTTGTTCCGCGTTGGCAAATTTCCAAACGGCGGGCAATTCAGCGGCAGCGACCGGCGGCAGGTAGATTGAAATTTTCGCTTGATTTTCGTTCCAGACAAGTTGAAAGCGATTGAGAAAAGCGAGACTGTTTTGCGGGCTGATAAATTGTTCGGTTTCGGGAGATCTCTCGAAATGTTCAGGACGCAAGAAACTGATTTCAACGATTTCCGCCACATCCGCGCCCGAAGCGACGAGGCGTCGAACATCGTGAACTTCTGCGATGAAACGACGCGCCGTTTTCGGGTTATCCACAAGGAAGCGTTTAAGGCGCGCAAGTCCGCCGACTTTGCGCGTGACAAATGCCTTCCATTCCTCGCTCGAAAAGCTTTTCCAATCTTCGCGCCACCAAAGGTTTTCGCAGATTTTCAAAAAATCCTGCCAAAACGATAACGGCACACCGATTTGAAAAATCGCCGTGCCGACAAAATCGTTGCCGCGCGAAGATACCAGTGTTTCTAAACCTATTTCTTTGGCGTGGTAAAAGAAGTAATCGTTGAGTTTGTTGTACTGCAGCGGCGAAATTGATTTCACACCGACGGCTGCGGCAAAAGGCTTCCAAAAATCGCCGGATTCGTATTCGTAAAAAGCAATTCCGGCATAAAGCGTCAGCAGACAAAACGGAAATTCTGTGATTCTGCCGAAACACCATCCACGACGGACAAAATCCAAAAACTTTTCCCACTCCGTGCCGTGCGGCACGACCGACAAAAATGCGCCGGGTTTGCGGCGACGTTCGACGGTGATTTTGTTGAATTCGGCTTCAAAACGTGAATCCCAATCGGTGTATGTTTCCATTAACGTCAAAAGCGATTTGCTAACAATTTAGTGCTGGTTGTTAGCAAATCGCTTTTGCTTTGTCAACGATTTTTAGATGGTCGGTTCTGCGTACACGCCCTAAGACATCTCGAAGCGCACCGGGGATTTGTTCGACACGGCGTAAGCGCGAACAGCTTCAATCGGGCGGCATCGCGGTTTCTTTTTTAAGCAACACATTGAGACACTCAAAATCTAACCGTGCATATACGGTTGGCTGTAATGCGTCGCCCAGTCGAATAAATTCAGGTTGATGATGCGGTGCGTCGCTCGCTTGGTGTCCACTTCGATAATCATGTATGCGTCTTCATCGTAGCGCGTCGAACCCATCACATAATGTTGTGCGCCGAAGGTGCGCGCGAAGTCGAACCACTTGTGCCAGTGACCGGAGACGACAAGTTGAATCGTGTCTTTGTGGCGTTTGAGCAAAGGCAAGATTCCGTAGTCTTTGACTTCCACATCGCGCACGGCGACGAGCGGGTAATGGACGAAAACAAACGTCGGGCGACGTTGCTTCAGTTCCGCTTCAAACCAGTTGAGTTGAGTTTCACCAAGTGAACCCGTGCCTTTGTTGTATTGCTTGCTGCCTTGATTCCACGTCTCACCGATGAAGTTATTGAGGTGGACGAATTTATAACCGCGATGCTCAACCGAGTAATAAGGCGACAAACCTAACTTCTCTTTGAACAGTTCGTGCGTCGTTTCGCGCGAGACTTTCGGGACGGAATAATCATGGTTGCCGAAGCCGACATGAACGGGAACTTTGAAGCCGTCGGTTAAGGCTTTGGCGTTGTCTATGCGCGTCCGGTTTTTGAAATAAAAGTCGTAGTCGGGCGACGGGTAATCATGGAAATAATCACCGACGAGAAACACGCGCTCAACCGCCGGATTCAGATTGTTGATAACCGCGCGGGCTTTCTCTAAACGCGCGGTGGTCTTGAAAATCGTTTCGGTGTCGAGCGGGCTGCCTTCGGGACCTTTGTAAAAATCATCAATGATGTGCGTATCGGCGATGACGGCGAAACGGAAAAAGCGTTTGTCGCCCGCAGACTTGGCGTCCGGCTTTTGACGTTGCGCGGCAGATGAAATAAGCGGGGCGGCGAGCGTCGTGAGCGTGATGCCTGTTCGCATCAAAAAGTTTCGGCGCGGAAGTATCAAACGTGAACCGTCGTTCAAGCTTTCACCGTCACTGATATTTTCGTCATCGCGCTGCAAAGTCTCATCGTTGTTCATGCGTTCAAATCCTTTCATCTGGCAAATACTTCCGGCGTCCGCTTAGAAATTGAGCTTCAAAGCGAACTGGATTTCACGCGCCGGAAACGCGCTTGTAATCGTACCGAAGTTAGAGTTTGAGACGTTGGTGTTGGGCGCACCGAAGTTGGTGTGGTTGAACAGATTGAAGGCTTCGGCGCGAAACTCAAGCCGTGTGGTTTCGTTGAACAACGGGAAGGATTTGATAACGCCGAAGTCGGTTTGAAAGAACGCCGGACCGCGCACCGTGTTGCGTCCCGCGTTGCCGAACGGTTGGGCGGCGGTCGGAATACCAATCGCAGCGCGATTGAGATAAAAGCCTAAAGCTCTTTGTTCCGGCGTGACGGCGAGAACATCACCGATGATGTTCGGGCGGTATGTCAGTGCATCGGCAACCGGATTGGGTTGGTTATAGGTCAGGTTGGCGACTTGCCCGCTGGTCGCGGTGTTGATGAGTGTGAAGCGGAAGCCGCCGATTAAATAATCGAGTGCGCGCGGGATGTCCGCCCCGAAGCGTCGCCCTCTGCCAAACGGCACGTCATAGACGATGCTCGTCGTGTTGTTGACGGGTTGGTCATAACTCGAAAGACCTTTATCGGCGGCGATGTTGCGAATGTTGAGCCGCGAGTTATCACCGAACGCGGTTTCCAAGTGACCGGATGAATTGTCAATCGCTTTCGAGAAGGTGAAGGAATTGAGCAGGTAAAGACCGCCCGTGAAGCGACGTTCGAGTTTGATTTGAAGCGAATCATAACTCGCTTCGCCGCCCGCGAAAGAGGCTTGGATAAAGCTGTATCCGGTGATGGGTCGTCTCGCTTGCAAAGTTCCGGCGGTCGAATAAAGACCGTTGGCATCGGGTACGAGTTGATTAAAGTCAGCCAAGACGATGAGGTTGCTTGAACGATTGCCGACATACGCGACATCAACGAGGAAGTTGCGTATAAATTCGTATTGCACCGAGCCGTGATAGCTTTGAACATAAGCGGTCGGCGTGTCGCGCGGCGTGTAGTTGACGCGCGCGGTTAGCGTGCTGAAGTTCGCGGGGTCAACGAGTCCGGTCGGGTATCCGGCTGGTGTCGGACGAAAGCAGTTGAGAAAATTGTTTCCGGTGCAAATACCTTGCGCGATGTTGGCGGCGTTCTGGTTGATGGTCGCGCCGATGATTTGCGGTCCGTTGAAAGCGAGAATGTTTTCACCGCCCAGTCGGTTGAAGTGAACATACGAAATGCCGTAGCCGCCGCGAAACACGACGCGCGGAGCGACGTTATAAGCGAAGCCGAGACGCGGACCGAAATTGTTTTTATCGGGGTTGACGAGAGCGCGGTCGGCAAGCGAACCGTCAGTCGCACGAATCAATGAATTGGTCGCCGGGTCGAAGTTCGATAAACGATTTTGGGCTTCATACTGCGGCGTCGCAAAGTCATAACGAAGACCGAGATTGAGCGTCAACTTAGGACTGACTTTGAAGTCGTCTTGGATGTACGCGAAGTGCATACGCTGACGGTATTCGGCGACAAACAGGTTAGCGAGTTGGTAACGACTGCGCGCACCGAACAGGAAATCCGCGACGTTGTAAAGATTGTTCGCCGTCGCGCCGGACGGTCGGCTAAGTTGACCGCCGTAAGTATCCTGTCCGTACTTGGGGTTGAAGTCTTCGATGTCGGTGTTGATTGCCTGATATTCGTAGCCGGTTTTAAGGCTGTGGCGACCGATGAGAAACGAGTAGTTGATGCGCGGGTTGATGACCGTCGGGTTCTGAAATTGCGGGTTGCTGGATTGACGACCGAGTTCGCGGTAGCCGCCGATGGATTGCGTGTTCAAGCCGCCCGCGAACGACGGGTCGGTCGGCAATCCTGAAATGCCGTACAAATCGAAGATGTTAGCCCCGCCGACTCCGGGCGGAGTTTTTCCGGCTTTCGTGCGCGAGATGCCGAGACGGGCTTCGAGAATCGAGGTCGGCGTGACCGTGAACGTAAAGCCGCCCGCGAGTTGTTCGTTGATGACGCGCACGTCGGCGTTCGCCGGAGAACCGAGCGGAAGCGGAATCGCCGGAGCTTCAAAGTTATTGACTTTGCGAAGCGATCCGCGCGCGAAAACGGTGGCGCGCGAATTTAAGATGTGATCAATTTTTATGTCGCCTTTGTCGTTGAAAAATTCACTGCGCGGCAGAAACTCAAAGTTCTCCGTGATGCCGAGCGTGCCTGTGACGCGGTTCGGGGCGGGCAGTTGAGAAAAGACTTGACTGGCGAAATTCGTGATTTGAGCATCAGGAATAACGCCGTCGGCATAGACGACGCCGGTGTACGGATTGCGAATCGGAATCGCTTGCCCTTGTGCGTCGCGGAAGATGCCGTTGCGTTGGTCAATGGTCGGCACAATCGAGAAATTCAGTTCTTTAGTGATGCGGCGGAAGCCTTCGTAATTAACGAAAAAGAAGGTGCGGTCGCGCCCGTCGTAAAGCTTCGGGATACGAATAGGTCCGCCGAACGTGCCGCCGAATTGGTTCTGAATCAAGGTCGGTTTTTCGCCGCTCCGGGGTTTGAAAAAACCCGTCGCGTTAAGCGCGGTATTGCGTAAAAAGTTATAAACCGTGCCGCGATATTCATTCGTACCGGAGCGAATCGAAGTGTTGATGACCGCTCCGCCCGCGCGCCCGAACTCCGCGCTGTAATTGTTGGTTTGAACCTTAAATTCCTGCACCGCGTCGGGCGAAGGTTGAACGACTTGATTCGAGAAACCCTGATTGCTCGTGCCGTAAGAATTATTATCCACGCCGTCGAGAATAAAATTGTTAAGGGAACTACGCAGTCCGTTGACGTTGAACGACGCATCGCGCCCGCCGGAACTGTTGTTGTTCAGAAGCGAACGGCGCACGCCCGGACTGAGCAACGCGAGGTCGGCGTAAGCTCTGCCGTTCAGAGGAAGATTGACGATCTGCTCGCGTGTGACGACTTGCCCGCGTTCACTCGAATCGGTTTCGAGCAGGGCGGCGGCATCGGTGACGACGACGGTTTCCGTCACTTCTCCGGTCTGCAACGCGAGGTCAACACGCCTCCGCGCGTTGACGGTCGCTTCGACGGCTTCCGCGACGGCGGTGGAAAAACCGATGGCTTCGGCGGCGATGCGGTAAGTTCCAATCTTGACATTCGTAAATTGAAAGTTGCCGTCCGAGTCGGTTTGAAGCGTGGCTTCGACGTTGGTTTCAGTGTTCTTGAGCGTCACGGTCGCGTTTTGAATCGGTGCGCCGCCGGGGTCGTTGACCGTACCGAGAATGGTCGCGGTGTCGAACTGCGCGTGCGCCGTGTGCGACATGCAGAGAATGATAAAAAGAACCGCTAAATGCGAAAGACGTGGGCGAACGAAGATGGACGAATGTTTCATCGGGGGAATGCTCCTTGTCTGCTCAATCAAAGTCTTGCGCGAGGCGGTTAATTCCGCCGTCCACCACAAGAACTAAAAACGAACAGCTTATGCAGCAATCATTAAGGCGATGCTAACGACACGTTACTGTAGTGTTAAAAGCTTGTCGGATTAGTACAACGCTTCGCCGCAAATGCACGACGATAAACGGAGAATCGGGTTCGGGTCTTTTCTTACGCGGTCAAAGAGTGGTAAAAAAGTATCACGCTATGAGTTCACCAATTCAATCTCCCGTCCTCAAACTTCTTCATCAAATTGATGCGGGCGTCACCATCTATGAGCCGTACCTGCGGACACCGGAAAAGCTGCGCGAATTTGACGATACGGTCGCGCGGCTGCAAGAGATGGAGCGACTCGGACTTATCAATCGTTTGTTCGTCCAAACGCGCACCCTTTCCGGCGAAGAACGCATTGACATGGTGATGGTCATCGGCGGTCTGACCGATGAAGGGCGTCGCATGTTGCAACACAACGAAGCGTGAA
>JBGTMR010000085.1:0-7353 GCA_041743485.1 Pyrinomonadaceae bacterium | reverse complement strand
ACGGGCGGCACAATCGGCTTCGTCGGGCTGGTCGTGCCGCACGGCGTGCGCCTCATGTTCGGTGAAGACGTGCGGCGACTGCTTCCACTTTCGATGATTGCGGGCGCGGGTTTTCTGATGCTCGCCGATTCAATCGCGCGCACGGCGTTCGGCACAAGCGAACTGCCCGTCGGCGCAATCACCGCCCTCGCCGGAGGACCCGTTTTTCTGTGGCTTCTGGGGCGCGGGCAAAAGTACGCGGAGATGTGAGAAGTAGTAGGCAGAGGGCAGAGGGCAGTAGGCAATATGAAAACAACTTGTCTTTGCTCTGCCTACTGCCCTCTGCCTACTGCCTACTGCGACTGAAAGGAGCAACAATGAGTATTTCAACGAAACAGGGTGATAAAGGTTTGACGGGACTCGTCGGCGGGACGCGCATCTCGAAAGCCGATTTGCGGGTGGACGCTTATGGCACGCTTGATGAACTCGGCGCGGGATTGGGTTTCGCGCGTTCGATTTGCGATGACGCGGAAGTGCGCGAACTCGTCAAAGAGATTCAGCGCGAACTCTTTGCGGTCAGCGGTTCGGTTGCCAATCCACGCGCCCGCGAGAAGAATCCGCAAGACGTGACGGAAGGCATGGTCGAACGTCTGACGGCGGAAGTCGCGCGCATCGAAAGCATGGACGGCATCATTTCCGATTGGGTGATTCCCGGCGACCACGCGGCGGCGGCGGCACTTGATGTCGCGCGTACCGTTTGCCGTCGCGCCGAACGTCTCATCGTCGCCCTCGAAGCCCAGAGTGAAATGCAGGGTGAAGCGTTGGGCGAGTTTGTTACCCCTTACGTCAATCGCCTTTCGGATTTGATATGGCTTTACGGGCGGCTGCTTGAGATGCGCGCCGGAGTTGAGGCGCACCTCCGCGACGACTCGCACAAGGGCGCGAACTGGTCACGCGCTTGGTAGCGGAGGCGAGTGATAAGCGATGAATGATGAGTGATGAATTGGAAACGGCATTTCTATTCATCACTCATCATTCATCGCTTAGTTTCATCGCTCGGTTAAAGATTGATACTGCGCCATGCGAATCGCGGTGAGTGACCATTTATCGTTAGGATGGAAGGCGCGCACCATCACACGCCGATGACGAACGATACCATTGGCATCAATCACAACGACGAGGCGCATCGCCCAGTGCAACCATGACCACGCACCAAGATAAGTTTTCGTAATGCTACGGTTTGGGTCGGCAAGTAAGGTGAGCGGCAAATTGTGATTTTCGGCAAAGCGACGATGTTCTTCACTTGTGCCGGGCGAGATGCCGACGACTTCCGCCCCCGTCTTCAAATACTCGTCCCACCGGTCACGCACGGAGCATAATTGTTTCGTGCAGACAAGTGTTTCGTTGCCCGGATAGAACAACAACATAACGACTTTGCCCGCTTGCGCCGATAGCGACCAATCTTCTCCGTGCTGGTTTTTGAGCGTGAAATCCGGTGCTTGCGTTCCAACCGCACCGGAAAAAGTAGTTGTTAGTGTTTCGTCCATACACGATTGAAAGCTTCTGAAATTTATCGTCCGATTCTTTATTGATTCAATGACTGAATGAACCGACGACTCAATAATTCAGTATCTCACGTCCCGTTTCCAAGGCTTCTCGAAGCGCAACAGATTGCCGAAGTTGCGTGTCGGATTGAGCAGCATACGCGAGAAAATTCTGATGTATTTATTGTTCGTGCGGCTTTCGATAAACGGTCGCGTTATGCGGTCAATCGCATCTTCCAAAACGATTAAACCCGTTCCGGCGGTTGGCGTGACGATGATGTCTTCCCATGTCTGTTTGCCTTGCAAGCCGACGTTGCCGATGGAAGCTTGACTAATTAAACCGATTTCAAACTGCGTACTCCACGCGGCAGACCATGCCATCGCCTTCGCGCGGCTAATCCAATATGCTTTATCGCCGCCGAACTTTTGACGCATCCCGCGCGGGTCATTCTGAATTTGAATGTACCCGGTCAAAGCTCCCTGCATGGGATGCGCGATGTAATTTGTGAAGAACCGTCCGCCGTCGTCCCAGCCGTGCAAGGAACGCACTGAGCGGAAATAGTCTTTGAGAAACTTACCCTTCAATGCCGCGCGCGTTTTCGGTTGTGTCGTCGCGTAACCGTGTTGGACGGCGAGAAACAGAAGCGATTGCCCAATCGCGGGCTTCCAACGAAAACTCGTGTCGGCAGCCTTGCGTGCTTCAGCCGCCGCCGCATCAGCCGCATCATCAACAAGTGAATTATTAACGGGCGGTGTGAACATCATCGGATTCTTCTTCGGGAACAACGCGAAACCCGTATCGGTGTCGAACCGCGCATCGCCTGTTTTGCTTGTCTGTAAATCATCGCTTAAAGAATCATCGGAAGAAACGGCGTGTGCCGTAAAGTCGAACGGCAGGGCGGGAAGCAAATCGAAACAGGAGCCGTGCCGACGGTGCGTTTCGCCATTTGTTTCGCAGTGTAATTTACCGCCGCCGACATCATCAGAATCAGTGTCGCCAATCGGCTGCGCGATGATTGGCGACGCGGCGCGAACAGACACGGCAACCGGAGTTTGTCGCGCCGTCGCATTCGTTGCCGCCAAGACAACGACGCAGGTCATCACTAAAAACAGGTGTCGTAACATGGAAGCGAGATTTCCTTAAACTTTCAAAGACAAGCATAAAAAGCAAAGCGCGCCGCCCGCTTGTTGCTAAACATAAGGGGAGCGCGCTTATATGTTTCCGGTTGCAGCCCGTCGCTAATGACGGCGACGCCCGATGAGTTTCCATCCGGCGGGAAGCAATGCCGCCGCCGCCAAAATCTTAATCACATCGCCCGCCAAGAAAGGCACGACGCTCGTCATAAAAGCTTGCGCGGGCGTCATCAAGAACGCCGTGCGCCACGCCCAACCGCCCGTCAGAATCACGATTGAACCGAGCATCATCGCCGCCGCCGCCGTTACAAAACGCTTGTCCCATCCGCGTTCGGCGAGTGCGCCCGTTAGGAACGCGGCGAACGGATACGCCCATAAATAACCGGCGGTCGAACTCGCAATTAAATACGGAAAGCCGCCGTGTCCCGCGTGAAAGAACGGCAAGCCCAATGCACCTTCGACCAGATATAGCGCGAGGGCGAACGCGCCGAGACGCGAACCCAACAATGCTCCGGTCAGAAGCACGGCGAAGGTCTGTCCGGTCATTGGAACGTCGCTGAACGGATGCGGGATGACGACTTGCGCCGAGAGTGCGACTAATAAACTGAAGCCGACGGCGACGGCTAATTGGCGTGTCCAAGTCCGCGACTCGAACATCACCGAGCCGAGCGTGCCGGAAGGAGCGAAAGTGGTACTCACAGGTTTTATGCCTCTATTCTACTTTGGTTTTTGGTTTTGATTTTTCGGGTGCGTCATTATCACCGACAACGCGAACGGGTGTCCAGAATGTGGGGTTGGTTCATTTACGATGCGACTTCGTGCGTCTCATCAATTCGTTTGCCGAGTTTGCTGTGACGATAGCCGTAAAGCACATAGACGATTAGCCCGACACCGAGCCAGATGAGAAAGCGCGTCCAGTTCGTGATGCCAAGTTCCGTCATCAGGTAGGCGCAACTCAGCAAGCCGAGAACCGGAATCAATGACAGACTGTGACGCGCGCAGTTATACGTCATCACCGCAACGAGGATTATAAAACCGTAAAGCGGAATTTTATGTTTAACGTAATCCCATCCGGCGATGGTCGGGTCAACAGGGTCAACCGTGCGGAACAAATCACGCAAGGCACCCGGATGGAAGTACAAGAGACTGCCGATGACGACGACGACTAAAGCGGGCACGACGTAACGCGAATTGATGTAAGGCACGCGGAAGCGACCTTTCGGTTGACCTTCCTGTTCGCTCTTGCGGTCAAGCACCAGCACACCGCCGCACACCAGCACGAACGCGAACAGTGTTCCGATGACCGCCAAATCCGTGACTTCCGTGAGGTTCATAAACAGCGCGGGAACGGCGACGAAGAAGCCCGTGACGAGCGTTGAAAACCACGGCGTCCTAAATCGCGGGTGAATGCTTGAGAAGATTGGCGGCAAGAGTCCGTCGCGCGACATCGCCATCCAGATGCGCGGTTGTCCGAGTTGAAACACGAGCAACACCGTCGCCAGCGCGATGACCGCCGAGACCGCGATAACACCCGCGACCCAAGGGATGTTCGCGCCTTCCGCCCCGAACACATAAGCCAGAGGATCGCCGACTTGCAGTTGTTCGTAAGAGACCATGCCGGTTAAAACGAGTGCGATGAGAATATAGAGAAACGTGCAAAGCACAAGCGAAAACATCATCGCGCGCGGCAAATCGCGCTGCGGATTTTTACATTCTTCCGCCGTCGTCGAAAGCGCGTCGAAACCTATGTAGGCGAAGAACACGGCGGCGACGCCTTTCAAAACTCCGCTCACACCGTTGGGCGCAAACGGTGTCCAATTTTCCAATCGCACATAGAACGCGCCGAGTATGATGACGAGCAAGATAGTCGCCAGCTTCAAAGCGACCATCACGTTCGAGACGCGCTTGGATTCGCGTATCCCGATGAAGACGAGTGCCGTGATAAGAACCACGATAACGAGGGCGGGCAAATCGCAAATAATCGGAAAGCCGCCGACGCGCGGCGCGTTCGCCCAAGCCGCGTAAGCATCAACGGTCGTGCGTTTTATTTCCGTCACGCGGCTAATGGTTTCAAGCGTGTTGCCTTGTGACATAAGCGAACTTATCTGTTCCGCCGCCGCCGCTTCCATGCCTTTGAAAGCCCGCGAAGCCGTCAGGAAATCCATCGTCAGGTAAGACGGAATGATGATGCCGTTCGGCAACCCAAGCCCCGGAAGCTTGATGCCTTCGAGCAGACTCGTAAAGTAATCGCTCCATGAAATGGCGACCGCGATGTTGCCGATAGCGTACTCAATCAACAAATCCCAACCGATAATCCACGCGATGAGTTCACCGAAACTCGCGTAAGCGTAAGTGTACGCGCTGCCCGCAATCGGTATCGCGGACGCGAATTGTGCATAACACAAAGCCGAGAACGCGCAGGCAACCGCCGTGAACATAAACAGAAACACGACCGCCGGACCTCCATTATAAGAAGCCGTGCCGATCATCGAAAAGATGCTCGCTCCGATTATCGCGGCGATGCCGAGAGCGGTTAAATCAACCAAGCCGAGAGCGCGCCGCAAGCCACCGCCTTCGGGTGCGGCGTCGCCATGATCGGAGTAGCCGAGCGCGGCGTCGCGTTGAATCAAGGCGATAGATTTACGGCGAAAGAATTTCGTGTAGTCCATGTTGTTTTATGTGTCACGCAGTTTCGCCGCGAGAGATTGGGCGAAGCCGTGTCGAACTCTGAAAAGAATAGCGGTATGAATCGGATGTTACGCGCGCGGAGTTTGGCACACCGACGGGACGCGGCGCAACAACTTTTGACGCGCTTTGATTGTCGCCGCTAAATCATCTCGCCCGAACAGGCGAACGGCGCGAAACATGTTTAATGTTTCGCGCCGTTCGCTCTCGCTTCAACTTATCGTCAATCTATTTCGGTTTGGCTGCCCCGCTTTCCATAGGCAATCCGGCGGATTCCCATGCTTGCGTACCGCCTAGTAAAGCAGCGGCGTTCGGGACGTTGTTTTCGGCTAAGACTTGCGCCGCACGGGCGCTTGATTGTTCAGCCGGTCAAGAACAATAAGTGATGATCTTCTTGTCTTTAGGTAATTCCTTGGCGCGCGCCGCGATGTCGCCGCCCGGAATGCTGATTGAACCTTTGATGTGCGAAGTGTTGTATGGACTGTCGCCGCGCACGTCAACGATGACGGCTTTGTTCTGCGCCACGAGGTCGCGGGCTTCTTCAACCGTGATGCGTCCCGGTTGCGCGGTCGAAGCCGCCGTAGTTTGAGTCGTGTTTGTCATATTAGTATGGTTGGTGTGGTTGGCATCGGCTGTTTCACCCGCCGAAGTCGTGCTGTGTGTCGGCGCGCTGGCGTTGCGGTTGCCGTTGGAATTTGATTGCCGTTCAGTGCTTGCTTGGCTGCACGCGGCAAGCGCAAACGCGGCACACACCGGCAAAATAAAACGTCGCATATTTTAGAATCTCCTTACTTAACCGAACTTGTTTCCGAATTTAGATTGATGTGTCACTGTTGACGGCGCAAGGTTAGCACCGCCCGCGACAGACTCGCAATCCTGTTTCACACAAGCGAAACATCATTCGTCGAAAATCATCAATCGTAAATCGTGAATTATGATTGACGCGCCTCGCAACCTACGTTTAGCATTTCAATCGTCATCGCCCGAAAATCATCGCCCGTCCGAAACAGCTTTCACTTCAACGGCAGACTTCTTCTGAAACTATGTTCGCACTCCAAGCCGCATCCGCTTCCCCTACGCTCTCGACGCTCGAACTCATTTTCATCATCGTCTTTGCGACCGCGCACGGTTACGTCGCGGCGTGGCTCGCGGTGCGTATGCTGTTTCGACCGCGCCATCCGGTCAGGTTTTTAGGCATCACGGTGTTTCCGCAAGGCATGATTCCGCGCCACCGCGCGAAACTTGCGGAGACCATCGGCAAAGCCGTCGGCACGGAACTCGTCTCACAGGAAACCATCACCGACGCGCTTTTTGAAACCGACTTCTTCGAGCGCAAGGTTGACCAGATCGTCAAGTCATACACCGATGAACTGTTGATGACGAACTACCCTTCGCTGCTCGACGCCTTGCCTTCCGCCGTGCGCGCTCCCGTGCTTGATTCGGTCAGTGCCTTGCAACTCAACATCGCGGAACACATCGAAGGCGTGCTAAAAAGCGATGCGATGCGCTCAAGCGTCGAAGCCTTTGTTGACCGTCGCTTAGACAAGCTTCTTTCCGTGCGTCTCAAAGATTCGTTCGACGCGCAAGTATTCAATCAAGCGATAGCGATGCTCGAAGAAGGCTTACGCAGCGTCACCACCGCGCACGACTTTGAGCGGCGCATACAAAATTTCGTCGCCGCCCGCGTTGACGAACTCGCCGCGAGTCAAACGACGCTCGCCGCCATCGTCACCGATGAAGCCGTCCGCCTTATTAAGGAACGCATTGACCGCGAAGTTCCGCCTATCGTTCATCAACTCGCCGAGATTGCGACGAGCGAGCGCACGCGCACGCAAATCGGCGCGCTCATCAAACGCGAAGTTGACGATTATTACAACCAGCTTTCGTTCATCAAAAAAATCTTCGTCTCGCGCGAACGCATCAACCACGAAGTTGACGAACTCGTTAATTCAACCCTTCCGCGCCGCGTCGAAGAATATCTTCACGGCGACGCCTTCGAGCGTCAGGCGCA
>JBGTMR010000084.1:0-19539 GCA_041743485.1 Pyrinomonadaceae bacterium | reverse complement strand
CGGCGAAAGCCGCACGCACCTCTGCGGAGCAATGACCATGCCATGCAGTCATTGCTTCGTCAATAATCAACTCATCTATATGCGGTTGAAGTGTTTTGCGGCTGTGCCGCCTGATGTGCGGTGGGGCTTTGCCTCACCGAGAGAGAGACACCCAGCTTCTTTGAGGCTACGCCTCGAACGCGGTCGGCGCAGCCGCCATAAATCTTTGAGGGCGAGTCGGAAAGGCACAGCCTTTCCGCACATCAGGCGGCACAGCCGCAAAACTTCATCCGCCGCCTGATGTGCGGAATTGAGATGTTCTGGTGTTTGAAACCGATTAAAGATTTATCAAGTGCCGTGTGTCGTTTAGACTTACGACGCGCACATAACCGTCGTCGCGCAAGTGAAAGCGGGCGATGCCGCAATTCGCGGTCGCAATCCACACGGGGCGCAAGGTCGCGGCATCAAGCGCGCCCATTAGATGCAGGGCGAGGATGCAGATTGTTCCGGTATGGGAAAAGACGGCGAGTGTGCCGCCCGCGTGGTCATCAATCGCGCGGTCGAGTTCAAGGGCGGCACGGTCAAGCATTTGACGATAACTTTCACCGCCCGGCATGACGTGTTCAAAATCACGGCGCAGAAGCGCGGCATACTCATCCGGGTGTACCGACGCCGCTTCATCAAAAGTCAAACCTTCCATCACACCGACGCCGCGTTCACGAAAAGCCGCACGCTCGTTTATCTTTAATCCGGTGAGACGTGCGAGCGGCGCGGCGGTGTCAACGGCGCGCGGTAAGTCGGATGAATAAATTGCGGTGACACCTTCCGATTTGAGAGCCTGCGCGGTCGCTTCGGCTTGGGCGTGACCGCGCGTGGAAAGCGGCGTCGCCGTGTGTCCGCCGAAACGCCCTTCGGCGTTGCCTTGCGATTGCCCGTGACGGATGAGAAGAACGCGGGTAGAAATTGACATTGACATTAAAAATTATGCGACCGCGACGAGTTCGGCGTTCAGCTTTTCGGTTTGATAATGCGTGACGAGGGCATTGACGGTTTCCTCTAAATCGCCGTCCATAAAGAGGGCGAGTTGGTGAATCGTCAAGCCGATGCGGTGGTCTGAAACGCGGTTCTCTTTGAAGTTGTAAGTGCGAATCTTTTCGCTTCTGTCGCCCGAACCGACTTGTGAGCGACGCTCCGAAGCTTGGGCTTCGTGTTGTTTGTTTTCTTCGAGTTCTTGAAGGCGCGCGCGCAGGACGCGCATCGCTTTTTCGCGGTTTTTGATTTGCGATTTTTCATCCTGCATCGAAACGACGACGCCCGTCGGGATGTGAGTCAGGCGGACGGCGGAGTATGTCGTGTTGACGCTCTGCCCGCCGGGACCCGATGAACAGAACGTATCTATGCGTAAATCTTTCTGCTCGATTTTAACGTCCACCTCTTCGGCTTCCGGCAAGACCGCGACGGTTATCGCGGACGTGTGGATGCGCCCTTGCGTTTCGGTTTGCGGGACACGTTGGACGCGATGCACGCCGGATTCATAGCGCATCTTGGAATAAACATTGTCGCCTTCGATGATGACGACGGCTTCCTTAATGCCGCCGATGCCGGATTCGGCAACGTCCAAAATCTCGAACTTCCACTTTTGTCGTTCCGCGAAACGCGAGTACATACGCAAGACTTCGGCGGCGAAAAGCGATGCTTCGTCGCCGCCCGTACCGGCGCGAATTTCGACGATGCAGTTCTTTTCATCGTTCGGGTCGCGCGGCAAAAGTAGGATGCGAAGGTCTTCGTTGGTCTTATCGAGGCGCGTTTGCAAGTCGTCAACTTCGAGGCGCGCGAGTTCGCTCATCTCGGCATCGTCACTCAAATCAACGATTTCGCGCGCGCCTTCGAGTTCGGCGGTCACGGATTTCAGTTCACGATACTTGGCGACTATCTCGCCTAACGAGCGATGGTGGCGCACGGTTTTCGTATAAGCGGTTTGGTCGCTTAAAAGTTCGGGGGCTGAAAGCTCGGCGGTCAGGCTTTCGTAACGGGCTTCGATTTGTTCGAGTTTTTCAAGCATGATGTTTCGTCAATGTTGAGTGAGTTTGATTAACCGCAGAGACGCGGAGGACGCAAAAGGAAATGCAGAGTAATCTTTGAAAACGGATACAGAAACGCCGACGTTTTTGGAAGCGTGGCTGGCGAAAGCTAATGATGATGCTTTCGCCGCGCGCGTCTGTTCACGTCGGCGTTTCTTTTAATTGTGAGTCGCTAGTGTTGTGTACGATGGAACATACAAACTCGAATCGTAAAACTTACGCCCTCGCTTCCGCCGTCGCGGTTTCGGCTTTCTTGGCGTAGCGTTTGTTGAAGCGGTCAACACGTCCGGCGGTGTCAACGAGTTTCTGTTTGCCGGTAAAGAACGGGTGGCACGCCGAGCAGATTTCGACCTGCAAATCGTTCTTGCGCGTCGAGCCTGTTTGGAATGTATTGCCGCACGCGCATGTGACATTGATTTGGTGATATTCGGGGTGAATGTCTTGTTTCATTTTATTAAAAACCTTCCTTAATTACTCGGAGACGACACAGGTGGAAATTCGGGTTAAAATCGAACGGAGCATGGTACTTTTCCGTTGCCGGAGCGTCAAGCCGCGAGGCTTTACGACAACCGACGCGGCACAAACTCTTTCATTCAAATCCAAACTTTTCACTCAACATACTACTCGAATTGGAACGAAAATTTAGATGCAAGTAATAACAATTCCGGTGCAACCTGTGACCCGCGCGGCGTTCGCTCCTTACGGCGTACTGCTTGAGCGACGCGGCACAATCGAGATTGACGTGGACGGCGGTACGCCCGCGATGACCGGCGCGACTTCGGAGCATCGCCCGTTTCGCTTCTCGCACCTCGCGCGGCATCTTCGCACGATGCAAATGTTTTCGCCGCTCACCGGAACGCGCACCATCGTCGCCGTCGCCGCTCCGAGTCAGTTTGATAAGCGTGACGCGCCGCGTCTTGAAACCGTGACCGCGTTTTTAATGGACGGCAAACTACCTTACGCGCTTCATCGCGGAACGTGGCACACGCCGCCGTTCGCCCTTGATGAATGGGCGTCATACACGGTGGTTGACCGCGCCGGAACGCTCGAAGACGATTACGAAATTTACGATTTCGCGCATCATGACAACGCGCGTTTCGAGCTTTCGCTGGAAGCTGTTTCATAACACATGACCGTCTTCTATTTCTTCGCCGCGCTCGTCGTCTTGCAAGGCATCTTTTCACTGCGCGGCGGCTTCCGGTTTTTAAGTTATGTGCGCGGCGAAATGAAGCGCGCGGAAGATGAAACTTATCAGCCGTTCGTTTCCGTCATCGTGCCGTGTCGCGGGCTTGACCAAAATTTAATAGTGAACCTGCGCGTATTGTTCATTCAAAATTATCCGGCTTATGAACTCGTGTTCGTGGTTGACAATGAAAACGATGCGGCGTTGAAAGTAATAACAGAAGCGATAAACGAAGTTCGTGATGAATGCGATTCGCGCGTCATCATCGCTGGAATTGCGGACGGGTGTGGGCAGAAAGTTCACAACTTACTTAGGGCGATTGATGAAGTTGATGCGCGGTGCGAAGTGTTTGCGTTCGTAGATAGTGATGCGCGCCCGTCTCCCGCGTGGCTGCGCGCACTCGTCGCGCCTTTGAAAGATAAACGTGTGGGAGCGACGACCGGATACCGTTGGTTTGTGCCGGTACGCGGTAACTTCGCGTCACATTTGCGTTCGGTGTGGAACGCTTCGATTGCTTCGGCTTTGGGAGCGAACACGCGAAGCAATTTTTGTTGGGGCGGAGCGACCGCGATGCGCCGCCGGACGTTTGAAGCGGTGGACATCCGCGCGGCGTGGCGCGGCGCGCTCTCCGACGACTTCGCCATTACGCGCACACTGCAACGCGAAGGACGTTCAATCCGTTTTGTGCCGCAATGTCTGACCGCATGTTTCGAGGATTGTAGTTTCACCGAACTGCTTGAATTTACGACCCGGCAAATGAAAATCACGCGCGTTTATGCTCCTCACTTGTGGCGCGCGGTGTTGATTTCCGGCGTGCTGTTCGTCGGGGTTTTTTACACAGCACTCGCGCTTTCAGTGACACAACTCGCAGAAGGCGCGCGGCTACCCGTGCCTCTAATCTTTGTCGTCGTGATGTTCGCGCTCGGAGCGGGCAAAGCTTATCTGCGTCTGCTCGCATTGCGCGCGGCGTGGGCAAACGATGTGACACTCAAAGCCGTCCCGTGTTGCCCTTTGACACTCTTGGCACACACAACTCTGTGGACGCTTTCATCAATTCTTTATGTCCATAACGCCCTCGCCGCCCTCATCTCGCGCCGCATCGTTTGGCGCGGCATCGTGTACAATCTGGCTTCGCCGCACGAAACGATTATCGTCAAAGATTGAACAAGGCAAAGTAACTCCCCAGCCGTCTTCAGACGGCTTCCCCGAAGGGCGCATAGACCAGCCGTTTGACGGCTGGGTGAAAGCGGCAAAGAATTAAGGAGGGCGTTTTAACGTCCTTCTCTTCCGGCTTGAGCCACCAGACCCGAATGGCTCAAGCCTCCAGCAAAAGCCCGTTAGAAACGGGCTTAGGAAATTGTTTGGCAACCGTCCCCAGCCGTCAAACGGCTGGTCTATCTGCCGCTCTCGCGGAAAGCCGCGTGAACGCGGCTGAGGAGCTACAGGCAAAAGTTTGATTGACGCACGACCAAAGATTGATTTATGAAAAAGCAGGGCGAAGAAAACACACAGGACACCACGCGCAAAAGCGGTCTGATTTACGGGGCGGTGATGTCGCTCGTGTTCTCTGTGTTGTCGTGTCTGCTCGTCGGGTGGCTGCTTGATAAATACTTCGAGACGAGTCCTTATCTCGTCGTCGCGGGGATTTTGATTGGTGCGGTTGCCGGGTTTTATCAATTTATACGATTGATGTCGCGGGTTAATTGATTTTGGGCGGTAAAGCAAATAGTGGAGCAAATAGTTATGAGCATGGTGAACGTGAAGGAAGAAGCAAAGCGGTTAATCGAAAAGTTGCCCGAAGGCATTACATGGGACGATTTGATGCGCGAGATTTATGTGCGTCAAGCGATTGAAGCGGGCTTGGCTGATAGTGAAGCGGGGCGCGTGATGGATGTGAGAGAAGTGCGCGCCAAGTTTGGTTTGCAGCCATGAAAGTCGTATGGACGGAAGTCGCTGTCGGGCATCTGCAAGCAATACATGAATACATGGCGCAAACCTCGCCCGCCTACGCGCAACGAGTGGTTGACAAACTGACGAGACGCTCACAGCAAATATCCGCTTTCCCGTTTTCAGGGCGAGTAGTGCCGGAGTATGAACTCGATGATGTTCGTCAAATCATCGAAAGCGCGTACCGGATTATCTACCTGATAAAAGATGAACAAATCGAAATACTTTCAGTGCTTCACACATCGCGCGATGAACTGAAGCCTTTAGGGTGAAACGCAGTTGTGACACTCGACAGTTGACTATGCGGGCGGGTACTATCTCCTGTTTTGAAAGTCACGGAATTTGACAGTGATGCTGACCATATAGTGTTCGTGCCGGATGACGGGGAAGCGGCGCGGATGGAAGGGCGTATGCGGCGTTCGGCGTTGTGGACGGTGATTGTCGTCGTCGCGGTCAGTGCGTGTTTCGCGTCGTGGCGCGTGACGACGGGGTTATTACTCGGCGGCGTGTTGTCGCTCTTAAATCATAAGTGGTTGAGTGCGTCGGTAAAGCAGATGTTCGCGGATACGGAAGCGAAGGGCGTGCGCCCGAAGCTTAGACTCGCGGGTTATGTGTGGCGATACTTCGTGATTGTGATTGTGGTCGGTGCGGTTTATACGTTGGATTTGATTTCATTGCCCGCGACGCTCGTCGGTTTGTGTTCGTTTGTGGTCGCGGGATTTATCGAAGCTTTAACGCAAATTTATTTCATGTTTATTAAACGAAGGGAAGTGTGATTTTGATGTTTGCAATGCTGGCTGAAGGCGGCGGTCACGGTACGCCCGCGCTCGTCGAATTTGTTAATCACTACATAGGCGAACCCGTGCATCATTTTCAGATGACATACACCGTGCCTTTGTGGAATCGGTTGTTCGACGCACTCGGTGTGAATACGAATGCCGAAACTTTGTTCGGACCTTATACACCCGAAACCGCCGTGCCGTGGTGGACTGTGATGTTCGTGCTGGCGTGCGTCATCAGCTTGACGTTGATCTGGGTTTTGAAAGGCAAGTTGACGGACGAACCGGACAACGGACAACAGTTTTTAGAAGTCGTGATGGAGAAGTTTCGTAATCTCTTGCGTGACATTGTGGGACCGCACGGCATGAAGTATCTGCCCGTCGTGGCGACCTTCGGCGTGTTGATTTTCGTGTCGAACGTCCTCGCGTTCATACCCGGACTGCTGCCGCCGACGGCAAGCGTTAATGTAACTTTCGCGCTCGGCATTACATCGTTTATTTATTACAACTACATCGGTATTAAAGAGAACGGCTTGTTCGGACACCTCAAGCACTTTATGGGTCCGGTGCTGTTTATCGCTCCGATGTTGTTCGTCATCGAACTCATCTCGAACTTCGTGCGTCCCGTGTCGCTCGGCATACGTCTGTTCGGCAACATCTTCGCGGACGAACAGGTCGCGGCGACGATTGCGAATCTTTATCCGCCGTACACGAACTGGGTTTTGCCCGTATTCGTGATGCCGCTCGGCTTGTTCGTCGCGTTTATGCAGACATTTGTGTTCGTGTTTCTCTCGGTCTTATACGTCGCCGAAGTTTCGCATGAGCCGCACGCAGACCACGCGCATGACGCCGGACATCAAGCGAAGGAAACCGATGACGCGCCGGACGGCGCGCGGTTGACCGCGCCGGTTTAAGTTTGTTCACAAACAAAAAAGCGTTTCGAGCGACGATGCCACCGGGCGACGCACGTTGAAACGCGCAACTTGAAATCACAAGGCTTGGCAGGAAAAGCGTGCGCGAAAGCATTTTGTGACGTGATGAGTAAAGGACGCGATTTTTAGAGTTAGGATTTTCTCAAATCTAAGATTTCAAATTTGATATTTCAAATTAGGAAAAGAAAAGATCAAAGAGAAAAACGAAAATGAAAAAGTCCTAAGAGTATAAGCTGCCGTTGCAGGCGCGCCGTTCTCCATAGATGAGTCAACGGCGAATACCGGATGGACGGCGAAATAATACGCGGTGCGACCTTTCGATTTTTATGTCACTTATGCTCAACACGCGGTATGCATCCGGGCAAGCCTTAAACACACGGAGAAAATTATGAACACTTTACGCAAAGTATTTTTCGCGCTTGTCGGCGTTCTCGCATGGGCGAGTGTCGCAACGGCGCAAGGTCTGGAAGCGGCTGGCGGCGGAGTCAGTGCCGACAACGCTTTTAGCGTCAGCAAGTACGTCGCCCTCGCCGCCGGTATCGGTTTCGCTTTGGCGGCGGGTCTCGGCGCGATTGGTCAGGGACGCATCGGTGCGGCGGCGGTCGAAGGCGCGGCGCGCAATCCGGGCGCGGCGGGTCGTATTCAAACAATCATGATTCTCGGTTTGGTGTTTATCGAATCGCTCGTGATTTTCACGCTCGTTATCATGTTCGCCATTGTCAACGCGCAAGGCTAAACGCGGGTTTCGGGTGGTCACAGTTTAAAGCATCGGGGCAAGTTCTTTATTATCGAACTTGCCCCGATTTAATTTCCTTTAACCTCGCGGAACGAATGCGGAATAAACAACGATGAAGAAATGCCCTAAGTGCAATCGAGAATACGAAACGACGAACACTTTGTGTCCGGTTGACGGCACGGTATTGGAGCGTTCGACGGATGAACTTTTAGGGCAGACGCTCGCCGGAAAATATCACATTGATGAATACATCAACGCGGGCGGCATGGCTTCGGTGTATCGCGCGACGCACGTTTTGATGGACAAGCGCGTCGCGGTCAAAATTCTTCACGCGAATCTCGCCGCTGACGATACGGTCGTCTCGCGCTTCACACGCGAAGCGAAAGCCGCGTCGCGTATTACGCACCCGCACGTCTTAAACGTCACAGACTTCGGCGAAAGCGACAACGGCGTCGTGTTCCTCGTAATGGAATACTTGGACGGGCGCACGCTCAAACAGGTTATCAACGAAGAATCGCCGCTCGCCCTGACACGCATCTCGGAAATCACGCGCCAAGTTTGCGATGCCCTCGATGCGGCGCACGCCGAAGGAGTCGTGCATCGTGATTTGAAAAGCGACAACATCATGCTCGGCGAAGTCGGGACGTTTCACGATTGGGTCAAGGTCTTGGATTTCGGTATCGCTAAAATTCAAGAACCGCTCGGCACGCCGGACGCGAACCTGACCGCCCCGAACATCGTCATCGGCACGCCGCACTACATGTCGCCCGAACAGTGCGCGCAATCGGCGGCGATTGATTACCGCACAGACATCTATTCTTTCGGCATTATCCTGTTTGAAATGTTGACCGGACACGTTCCGTTCACGGGTGATTCGGCAACGGCGGTGATGATGCAACATTTGCAAAATGCCGTCCCACCCGTCTTGAACGAACGCCCGGAGTTGCCGCCCGCCATCGGTAAAATCATTGAACGCGCTCTTGCCAAACAGCCCGAAGACCGCTTCGAGAGTGCAGGCAAGTTGGCGGAAGCTTTCGCGGTCACGGTCGCGGAGATTGTCGAAACCGAACGCGACGATGCCCAAGCCGCCGTCATCGGGGCGGGCGTAGCGGCGAGTGTCAATAATGAACCCGCGACGCCGACCGACGCAAACCTCCTGCCGCGCACGACCGCCCAAATAAACGACGATGACGACGCGACGCTTTTACAGCAACCCGCTCCGGTCGAGCCGATAGTCACGCCTGCTGAAAAAGTCGCCGCTGCTTATGCCAACGCCGCTGCGAGCGAGCAAGCGGTGCGCGCGACAAGCGGCGTCCCATGGCGGTTTATCGTTCCCGTTTCGCTGATTATTCTCGTTGCCGTCGGCTTGTACGCGACGGGAAATTTACCTTCGGGTGGCAACGCAAACACGACTTCGCCCGCCACCACCGCACCGCTCAAGGCTGACCCGCAAAGCCAACCCGTGACGCCTTCAACCGCGACCGCTTCCGGCGAAAGCGAGCGCGATATAAACGTGCGTCCCGTCGCGCCGCCGACTCCCGAAAGCTCTACGTCAGGCGAGACTTCGACAACAAGCAACGCCAACGCCGTTGAGGAATCACCCGCGATTGAGGATACACTCAACACCGAAGGACGCGACACCAACACCAACGGCGAAGCAACCATTATTCGCAATCAAAACGCGAACAATGACGACGAAGCCGCCGTTGAACCCACATCAACCCCTGCCAACCGCAATGCCAATCCTAATACCGACACACCGCGCACCGTGCCGAGCGTTCCCGTTATCACCACGCCACGCCCGACGCCTTCGCCGTCCGCCTCACCGCGCCCGACGCCGCGTTTGTCTGCGACGATTACGAGTGAACCCAAGCCGACGCCCGAACCGCGTTGAGAATGTGACAAAATAAATGCGTGCCGAATCATGTTCGGGGCGCGTTCACCTTATCGTTTATCATCCGAACCAATCGCTCCGCTTCATCAATCGCAAATTCGACATCAACGATTAAACACGGCAGGGTGAAAGGCAAGCCGCGCAGTTTAACTGCGTCTTTAGCGGTCGTCAGTATCGCTTGCGCGCCGTGTTTGCGCGCTTGGCGTTCAATCTTCGTGATGTCGTCGGGCGTGTAATGATGATGGTCGGGAAACACGGACGTGTCAGACACTTGCCAGCCATCACCGCGCAAATGATTGACGAAGTTGGCAGGATTGCCAATCGCGCACAGGGCGGCGACGGGTTGCCGCATCAAGTCACGCACATCGTTTTCCGATAAGGCATCCGCGAGCGAAAGCACGCGGCGCGTTCGTGTGCGTGCGATAAAGACCGGGCGCGCGTCGCTTTCGATATTGAGTCTGGCGATGATGCCGGATGTGTCCGCGACTTGTTCGGTGCGCGTCAGGACGACGGCATCGGCGCGGCGCAGGGCGGACAGAGGTTCGCGCAAACGTCCGCGCGGCAGAAGATGCTGCCCACCGAAAGGATTGGTCGCATCAATCGTCACGATGTCGAAGTCGCGGCGGACGCGAAGGTGCTGAAATCCGTCATCGAGAATAAACAGATGCGGATTGAAATCTTTGTGTGCCTGACGTGCGGCGGCAACCCGGTCGGCATCACTGATGACGGCGGCGATGCCGAGTAGTTGTTCCGCGAGCAATCGCGGTTCGTCGCCGCTATGCTCCGCACCGGCGAATATGTGATGACCATCGGAGACGATGACGCGCTCAAGCTTGCCGCCGGGTAAAGAAGGCTTGCGCCCGTAACCGCGCGAGAGAATGCAAATCGGTATTGCGTTGTTTTGATGAGCGATGTTGATGTCGGCATCGTGCGGCGTAAAGTCGTGTGACTTGAAATGCGGTGCGAGATTTTCGGCAAGCCACCGCACTAAAGGCGTCTTGCCCGTGCCGCCCGTCGTGATGTTACCGACGCTGATAACGGGCGCGGGCAGGGTATGGCTGTGCAAAGTTCCGCGACGATAAAGCCGTGCGCGCAAAGACATGCCCAAGCCGTAAAGCGAGGCAAGCGGGGAGAAAGGCGAAAATCGAAAGGCGAAAGTTGAAAGTGAAGACAATCTGTTTTTATTCATCCTTTCGATTTTCGCCTTTCGATTTTCGCCTTCAATATCGGCGCGAGGAAGTCTAGTGTGCGTGTGGTTGCGCCGCGATTGCGTGTGATGACTTGACGGGCGTTTGACGTGAGTTGTGCGCGGCGCGGTTCGTCGTTAAGTAAGTCGCGCATCGCGTCTGCGAGTGATTGTGTCGGGTCAACTTCGGATGACGCGGGAAGTTGTATGAAAGCGTCTGCTTCAAGAAACTCTCTTGTGATGTGTGCGAAGTTGGCGGTGTGCGCGCCCGTGATGATGCACGCTCCGGCGGCGGCGGGTTCGAGAATGTTGTGACCGCCGTGCGGGGCGATGCTGCCGCCGACAAAGACGATTGCGGCGTGATAATAAATCTGCGCGAGTTCACCGATTGAGTCGAGCAGGATGATGTCGCTTGTCGCATCGGTTGATGAAGGCGCGGCACTGCGGCGCGAGTATGACGGAGTGTGCTTTTGAATTAACGCCGCGACTTCCGCGAAGCGTTCGGGATGGCGCGGGGCGATAATCAAACGCGGGCGCGTGGTCGGTGTGAGCGGTGAATCGTTGAGAAGCGAACTGAAAGCCGCGAGCGTGATTTGTTCTTCCGTGTGATGCGTGCTGGCGGCGACGATGAGCGGGCGCGCATCATCGAGTCGAAAGCGTTCGCACAAGTCGCGCGCGTCGCCCACACTTTCCGCGACATCGAATTTGACGTTGCCCGCGACGACGATGCGCGAGGCATTCAGTCCGAGCGAAGCGATGCGTTGTGCGTCCGTTTCGGATTGCATCACGGCGATTGATAAATCATTGACGACACGACGCATGAAAAACTTGATGCGTCCGTATCCGCCCATCGAACCTTCCGACAAACGCCCGTTGACGAGCGCGACGGGAATTGCGCGTCTGCGGCATTCGCGCAAAAAGTTCGCCCACAATTCCGTTTCCATGATAAGCACGACGCTTGGGTTGACGCGGCGAAGGGTGCGCCGCACGCTCCACGCCCAATCAAACGGAAAGTAAATAACCTGCGTCGCAGCTTTACCGAACTGCGCGCGCGCGGTGCGTTGTCCGGTCAGCGTTGTGGTCGAGACGACGATGCGAAAGTGCGGATGACGCGCACGAAGTTCGGCGATGACGGGACGCGCCGCCATCGTCTCACCAACCGAAACACAGTGAATCCACGCGACGGGACGCGCGGCGTCGAACGCGACACGCGGAACTGCGCCCGCGCGTTGCCAAAAGCCCGCCGCATACTTGCCATGCCGGAAGGCGTCAAACACAAAGCGCGGAAGCAGAATCAGAAAAGCGAGGGTGAGGAGAAGGCTGTAAAGGAAGTACATCAGTGGTCAGTGAGCAGTGGTCAGTGGTCAGTAAAGGCGGAAGGCAAAGTATGCGCTTTGTATTCACTGACTTCTGACCACTGACCACTGACCACTGCTATTTCGCTCTTTCGAGATATTTGCCTTCAATCGGGTCAACGCGGATGCGGTCGCCTTCGTTGACGAACGGCGGGACAGAAACCGTGACGCCGTTTTCTAAAAGCGCGGGCTTATTGACGTTCGAGACGGTCGCGCCTTTTAAGGTCGGGTCGGTGCGCGTCACGGTGAATTCGAGCGACGGCGGAAGGTCAATGCCGATGGGCGCGCCTTCGTAAAATTCGGCTTGAATGTGAATGCCGGGCGTCAGCCACTGCGCGGTGTCGCCCAAATCTTCTTCGGTTAAGGCGGTCTGCTCGTAGCTCTCCATGTTCATAAAGTGATACTGCGAACCGTCGGCATAGAGAAACTCCATTTCGTGTTGTTCGAGTACGGCTTTCTCGATTGTATCGTTGGAGCGAAAGCGGTGTTCAAACGATGCGCCGGTGCGAATGTTGCGAAGCTTCGCCTGCACCATCGCGCGCAGGTTGCCGGGCGTGTGGTGACGAAACTCCATGATTTTGCACGGCGCGCCTTCAAAGACGATGACCATGCCGCGCCGGATTTGGGTTGCGGAAATTGCCATTAGAAATTTTTACTCTCCGTTGAAATTATTACCGACGGGCGAAAGGGTTCTCTATCAACGCCTCCAAGATTGCGGTAAGTAGTTTGTATTGAATGCGCGTCAGTCTAACGAGAGGCGCGGGTTTGTGTCTAGCCGCTTTATCATGCCGCGCGTGCTTTTTGTGTGCGGCGGGTGCGGGCGACGTGTTCGAGCCAGTCTTGGGCTTCCTTGTAGCGCGGGTGGCGGGCTTCTTCATTGCGGAAGGTGCGCGTGTGGTAAAGCCGTCTGCCGCCGACGATGCGGGCGGGGTGTTTAATGTGGAGCATTTCGTGAAACAGAATGTATTCGACGAACCAGCGGGGAACATCGGGCGAGTCTAGGGTTTTGGAGATAACGATGGTTTCATAAGCGGCGTCGTGATGACCGAGTATGCGGCGCGTGCGTGTGCGTGACCATGAGAGCGTCGGTTTCTCAATCGCGCCGTCGAACATATCGCGGTTGACGCGGGTGAACATCGTGTCGAGATTATAGGTGAGACCTTTGGCACTCGTGATGATTTTGCGTCCACGACGGCGGCGCGCGAGGTCTGACGCGCGCAAGGATTCGGGCGTACAGGCGTAATCACGATAAGTAAGATTGTGCGCGTCGGAAACTTTTTTGCGAAGCAGTTTGGCGGTGAGGATAAAGGCGAGGGCATGATGAATGACGGTCGGAGCATCGCGGAAAATATCGGAGATGCGAACGTAAATGCGTCCCTGACGCAGACGAATCGTGTGATGGATTCCGGCGTAAGGATAGAAGCGCACATCTATTTCGGGTGCGAGTCGCGTCGGGGCGAGTGTGTGTAGGGCTTCACGGTAGAGCAGCGCGAGTTGCGGTTGCGATTCGGATGAGGTCGGCATAAAAGCACCTTAAAATGACAAAGATGAGCGGATATACAGCGCGAAAGTGATAATCGTGCGCCGCCTGAAGCGGTGATGTCAACCGCTTAAATGGCTTGTGATAAACGCTAATTCGGGCGCGCGAAATCGGATTGCGGGATTTTCTCCTGCTCCGTTATACTGACGCGAACGCATGAAAGGCGTTTTGGCATCCCACACACAACAGTTTTATTAAATTTCAAAGATGGCAATATCGTCTTCACATCCTGCCGAATGGCAGCCCGACGCCCGCGCGCAAACCGTTCTGGCGTGGATTATCAAAGAACATCTCGTCACGGGCGAACCCGTCGGGTCGCGCACCGTCGCGGAATTGTGCGCGGCGACGGGCGGTTGGAGTCCGGCGACGATTCGCAACACGATGGCGGAACTCGAAGATGCGAACCTCGTCGAGCAGCCGCACACGAGCGCGGGGCGCGTGCCGACGGATAAAGGTTATCGCTTTTTCGTTGACCATCTCGTCGCGCGTGAGAAGGGTTTGTCGCGCAGTGATGTCGCCGCCGTCAAGCGCGTGCTGGGCGCGGCGGAAGCGAGAGGCGAATCGGGGAAGTTGATGGGGCGCGTTTCGCATCTGTTAAGCCAACTCTCCGATAGCGTCGGCATCGTCATTGCCCCGCCACTCGCGGGCAACGCTTTACAGCATATAGAGTTCGTGCAGTTGTCGGACAATCGCGTGCTGGTCGTGCTGGTGTTCGTGCCGAACATCGTGCAGAACCGCGTGATACGGCTTGATGAACCTTTGACGCAGGCGGAACTCGAACGCACGGCGCGCTACCTGAACGCCGAATACAGCGGCAAGAGTCTGCTTCAGATTCGCGCCGAGATTTTACATTCGATGCGCGAGGAGAAGCGGCTTTACGATCAACTCGCCCGCACCGCGATGATGCTTTGTGAACGCAGTCTGGAAGTCGCGGAAGAAACGACGGAAGACGTTTATATAGACGGGGCTTCAAATATTCTGACGAAGCCGGATTTCAATGATATGAGCCGCGCCGGTGAACTACTGCGGATGCTCGAAGAGAAATCGCGGTTGATTGCGATTCTCAATGAGTGTATCAACCGTAGCGGCGTGCCGGGCGGAGCGTGGGGCGATGTGCGCGTCGCCATCGGGCGCGAGAACGCCGCACCGTCAATGCAATCCTGCACGCTCGTCACCGCGTCGTATCGCATCGGCACGGGCGGAAGTTGCGGCACACTCGCCATTGTCGGTTCGATGCGAATCGAGTACGGGCGGACGATGGCACTCGTCAGTCATCTCGCGCGCTCAATCGAACGCTCGTTATGTGACGATGTATGATGTGATGATGGGTGACGCTTTTGTTATCTTCAAATTCGGTTGAGAACGGATAGGTGCTGACTTGGACGATGCCACAAATTTCCCGCGTCACGACGGCGGCGAGACTCAAGACGGTGCGGCGGAGCGCGACACCGAGGTCTATGAAGTCACGGATGCCGATGCGATGTTTGACTTGGAAAGCTTTGCCGCCGCCGCCATTGCCGATACGACGGAAGCGCGCGCAGAGGAGCAACCCGCCGCGATGCACGACTCTCCTAATGCCAACCCGATAGACTCTAAACCGATTGACGCGAAAGAACCGACCTCGTTGGGAAGCGACGGGGCGGGTCCTTTGATGATTGAATTGATTGCGACGCGCGCCGAACTGCGGCGCGTCGAAGGCGAGTTGGAACAGCGTGCAGAAGACGCGAAAGGAATTGACGCCGAACGGAAAGAGATGCTTGACCAGCAAGCGCGTCTGAAAGCCGACTTCGATAATTTCCGGCGTCGCGCCGAACGCGCACGCACCGAAACTTACGGGCAAATCGTCGGTGAAGTCGTCGGCAAACTGCTTCCCATCGCAGACAATTTGCGGCGCGCACTCGATACGGCGGAATTAGTGGGAGCAAATAGTTCACCGGAGTTGGTGCAATTCACGCAGGGCGTCGAATTGATTCACAAACAGTTGAGCGACACGCTTAAAATCTACGGTGTTGCCGCGATTCCCACCGTCGGCGCGACCTTTGACCCGAACGTGCATGAAGCGATTGCGATTGAAGATTCTGACGAGTTCGACTCGAACACGGTGATTGCCGAAGTCGTGCGCGGCTACACTCTCGGCGGTAAATTACTGCGTCCCGCAATGGTCAAAGTCGCCAAATAATTATCACTCTAAAGCAAAACGAGATATTGAATCTCGATTTTTATGCGATGCAAACGAACGCAAAATCAAATAGTAGTTGAAGTTTTATGCCGCGACTTGTTAATGTAGTCGGGCGGTAATCCTAACCGCTCACCCGCCGACAGCCATTCAGGTCTTTCCTTTCCGCCGAACGGCTCACTAAACCTTCACTTCGTTATTCAGCCTCATCAGAAAATATCAGCTATGGGAAAAGTCATCGGCATAGACTTGGGAACTACTAATTGTTGCGTCGCCGTCCTCGAAGGCGGCACGGTGCAAATCGCTCCGAACAAAGAGGGCGGACGAACGACGCCTTCGGTCGTCGGCTTCACGGACAAAGGCGAACGGCTCGTCGGGCAAATCGCCAAGCGACAGGCTGTCACCAACGCCGCCAATACCGTGTACGCCGTCAAGCGTCTGCTCGGACGGAAATTCAATTCGCCCGAAGTTCAACGCGCGCTTGAAAACTCCGCGTTCGAGATTGTTGACTCGTCAAACGGCGATGCGCGGCTTCGCGTGCAGGGGCGCGTCTATTCGCCGCCGGAGATTTCCGGCATCGTGCTTCAACGCCTAAAAGCCGCCGCCGAAGATTTCTTAGGCGAACCAGTGACCGAAGCCATCGTCACTGTTCCCGCCTACTTCGACGACACGCAACGCCAAGCCACGAAGGACGCCGGAAAAATCGCAGGCTTGACCATCGAACGCATCATCAACGAACCGACCGCCGCCGCTCTCGCTTATGGTTTGGATAAAAGCGGTTCGGAATGCATCGCCGTTTATGATCTGGGCGGCGGCACGTTCGACGTATCAATTTTGGAAATCAACGACGGCGTGTTTGAAGTTCTTTCCACTTCCGGCAATACGTTTCTGGGCGGCGAAGATTTCGACGAACGAATTGTGCGCTGGATGGCGGAAGAATTTCAGACCGAAACGAGTATTGATTTGCGCGGCGATAGGCTTGCGATGCAACGCTTGAAAGAAGCCGCCGAACGCATTAAGTGCGAGCTTTCGTCACTCACGGAAGCGAACGTCAATCTGCCGTTCATCGCGGCGGACGAAACCGGACCTAAACACTTTATACGCACTTTGACGCGCGAACATTTCGAGTCGCTCATCTCCGACCTTGTGGAGCAAACCATCGAGCCGTGCCAGAAAGCTTTGTGGGACGCGAAGCTTCAGCCGTCGAACATATCGAAAATTCTACTCGTCGGCGGGCAAACACGCTCACCGATTATCGCGCGCACGGTCAAAGAAATTTTCGGTAAAGAGCCGTCGTCGGAAATCAACCCCGATGAAGTCGTGGCGATGGGGGCGGCGATTCAGGGCGGTGTGATGACGGGCGACGTGAAGGACATCGTGCTGTTGGACGTGCTTCCGTTGTCTTTGGGAGTCGAAACGCGCGGTGGGCTGTTCACGAAATTGATTGACCGTAATTCGACGATTCCGCTTCGCAATAGTTTGACGTTCACGACGGTAATAGACAATCAAGCTTCTGTCGAGGTTCATATCTTGCAGGGCGAACGGGAAGTCGCGTCCGGCAATCGCAGCCTCGGCAAGTTCGAGATGGTCGGCATTCCGCCCGCTCCGCGTGGCGCGCCGCAAATCGAATTGACATTTGAGGTTGATGCCAACGGGATGTTGAACGTCGCCGCGCAAGATAAAAATTCCGGTGTCCAACAGCAAATGAAAATCACGCCGTCAAGCGGCTTATCCTCTGATGAGATTGACCGCTTGATGACCGAAGCGACGCTCTCTGCCGAGACTGACCGCCGCATGAAAGAGATGATTGCGTTGCGTAACCGCTTGGAGAGTCTTGTCCGCAACACGCAACGCACTTATAGCGAATATGGCGACATGCTTTCACCGGACGAACGCGAAGACGGCAAACGGTCTTTGCAGGAAGGTATGAACGCCGTGCAGTCCGAAGACCCTGATGAAGTGCGTCACGCCCTCGCTGTGGTCGAAAGATTAGCCGAGCATCTCACGATGGCGATGTTAAGCAGTGCGGCATAAAGGCGGTGACAAGTGACAAGTGACAAGTGACGAGATAAACTTTCCGGTGAAGTAAGTCATCTAAATCCTTTTTCTTATCACTTGTCACTTGTCACTTCTTTTATGTCCAAACGAGATTACTACGAAATTTTAAGCGTTAAACGCACCGCCACCGACCAAGAACTCAAAACCTCTTACCGCAAATTAGCCGTCAAATTTCACCCCGACAAAAATCCCGGCGACCATGAAGCCGAAAACAGCTTCAAGGAAGCCGCCGAAGCGTATTCGATTCTTTCCGACAAAGAACAGCGTGCGCGTTACGACCGCTTCGGTCACGACGGCGTGAGCGGCGCGGCGGGCAACTGGGGCGGCGCAAGCGGTTTCGGTGGCGGCATCGAAGACATTCTCGGCGACCTGTTCGGGTTCGGCGATGTGTTCACGCGCGGGGCAAACGGCGGCGCGGCGCGGCGCGCGAATGCCGCGCAACGCGGGTCTGATTTACGTTATGACCTCGAAATATCTTTAGAAGAAGCGGCGGAGGGCGTCAGCGCGCCGCTTCGTATTCCGCGCCTCGAATCCTGTGATGTGTGCAAAGGTTCGGGTGCGAAAGCCGGAACGCAACCCGAAACCTGCACGACTTGCGGCGGGGCGGGACAGGTTCGTTATCAACAAGGATTCTTCGCCGTCGCGCGCACCTGTTCGACATGTCAGGGTTCGGGGCGGACGGTGAAAAGTCCGTGCGATAATTGTCACGGCGCGGGGCGCATTGAAAGCGAGAAAACATTGGACGTGCGGATTCCGGCGGGCGTCGAAACGGGTTCGCGGCTTCGTATTACAGGCGAAGGCGAAGGCGGTCTGAACGGCGGTTCGAGCGGAGATTTATACGTCGTCATCGGCGTGCGTGAACACGAACGCTTTGAGCGGCAGGGCGGCAATCTTTATACGAGTGTGCCTTTGACATTTTCACAAGCCGCGTTGGGTGCGGAAATCTCCGTTCCAACTTTGACGGGCGAAGACAACATGAAGATTCCGGCGGGAACGCAGACCGGCACGATTTTTCGTTTGAAGGGAAAAGGGATGCCTTTGCTCGGCGATAGAGGACGCGGCGATTTATTTGCCGCCGTCAATGTCATCACGCCGAAAAACCTGACGCGCGAACAACGTCGCGTGCTTGAACAACTCGCGGAATTTGAAGGCAGTGAAGTCGAAGAAGAAGGCTTGATGGACAAGGTTCGCAGTATTTTCGCCTAAGCCTTTCAACATAGTTTCAAATCCGAAAGCCGTTCCCCGATTCAGGAAACGGCTTTCGCTCATTATGTTTTGAAGTGATACATTTAAGGAATTGAATGAGTGCTTTGGTTTTCCCCTTTTACACTCGCGCAGATAAGAAACCTAACTCAAAAAAGCCTGTGTTTCCGGCTATAATTTGCAAGTCACGGAAGTGAACACGGCTGTTGGAACAATGATTGCCTTAAAGCTAAAATACTTGGCTCTCCTGCTGATAACGGTCAAAACAGATTAACGGAGATGAAAACCATGAAACGCTTTTTTGCATCAACGATGTTCGCCGCGCTTTTAGCTTTTTCAACCGCATCAATCGCATCGGCTCAAAACGGCAGTGCGACCGCCCAAGATTCCGATACGCGCATCAGCGGAGCGAAAATCGTCGAAGTCGCGCCCACTCGCATCGCGGTCATCGCGCAGGATGGAGTCGAACACGTCATTGCGATTCATCAAA
>JBGTMR010000083.1:0-14699 GCA_041743485.1 Pyrinomonadaceae bacterium | reverse complement strand
TGGATAAACGTGATTCCCTTAACAGTGAATAACGAAGTTGTGATGATTGAACAGTACCGTCACGGCATTGAACGTGTGACGTTGGAGATTCCGGGCGGGATGGTTGATGCGGGCGAAAACCCGCGCGAAGCGGCGTTGCGCGAGTTGTGGGAAGAGACGAACTACGCGGGCGATGATGTTGTCAACTTGGGAAGCACGCATCCGAATCCGGCAATTCAAAACAATTCGATTCACACTTTTCTGGTGCGCGATGTGCGATTAAGCGACGTAGACAAGGTTTATCAAAATCAAGACAGCACGGAACACACAACGGCGCGGCTTGTGCCTTTGAGTGATGTTGGCGGGTTGATTCGTGAAGGTATTATCACTCACGCGCTGGTCGTCGTCGCGTTTCATCTGTTTGATTTATACGAACGCGAAAGAGTTTGATTTGAAGATTTGAGACTGAAAACCATGCGTATTCAATTAACAAAACTCGCGCACGCGCGAAGTGGCGACAAAGGCGATACGGCGAACGTCGGCTTGCTCGCGTTCACGCCGGAGATTTACGAAATCATCAAACGCGAAGTCACGGCGGAGCGCGTCAAAACTCACTTCGGTGCGATGGTCAAAGGCGCAGTCGAACGCTTTGAACTGCCGAATTTGCACGCGCTGAATTTCCTGCTTCACGAATCTCTCGGCGGCGGCGGCACGCTTAGTCTGATGACCGACGCGCAGGGGAAGACTTTTTCAACCGCGCTTTTACGGATGGAGATCGAGTTGAGCGACGAAGAGGGAAAGGGCGTAATAGATTGAAATGACCAATCAACTCGATGCTTCGATACGTTTCGATTACGCGCAGGTGGGAGCGGTGCGGCTTCATTACGCGCAACATGGAACGGGTGAGCGGCTCATCATTTTGCTGCACGGTTTTCCCGAATGCTGGTATTCGTGGCGGCATCAACTAGGGATTTTCGGTGATGACTTTACCGTCGTCGCGCCTGACCTTCGCGGGTACAACTTGAGCGATAAGCCGAAAGAAGTTGATGCTTATAAGATTGATAATTTGATTGATGACGTGACGGGGCTGGTTCATCATTTCAACAAAGATAAAGCCGTTGTCGTCGGGCATGATTGGGGCGCGGCTATCGCGTGGGGGCTGGCGGCGAAGTATCCGGCGTATGTCGAAAGGCTAGTGGCGATGCAAGTTCCACCTTTGAGTGTGTGGCGGAAAAACATGAGTTTCGAGCAGGCTTTGAAAAGCTGGTACATGCTTTTCTTTCAACTTCCGCGCGTGCCTGAATGGTGGTTGGGACGCTCTGATTTTGCGGAACTCGAACGGATGTACAAGCGCACGGCTTGGCGGCGCGAGGCGATTAGTGACCACGATATAGAATTTTACAAAAACGCTTTCCGGCACGAAGGTGCGATGACGGGGGCGATAAATTACTACCGCGCGAATCTGAAATCGTTGCTGGGTTCAAACGGCGACGCGACGAATCAAACTCGCATACGTGTTCCGACTTTATTCATTTACGGGGAACGCGATTTTGCGATTGCGCCGGAAACCGTGCGCGACGTGGGCAGCGTGATTGACGCGCCGTACAAGGAACTTCGCATCGCCACCGCCGGACATTGGGTGCAGCAGGAAGCCCCACGCGAAGTCAATGAAGCGTTGTTGAGTTTCGTTGATTCGTAAATCGCGGTGAGGCGTTCTGTGTCTGTGACGATTGAAATCAAGCATCAAGCACAACGAGGGCAGATGATGAAGCGAGAAGTAAAGCAGGATTGATTTATGAGCGAAAATCAAGTCGTGTTGTGTGAAGTGAAAGACGGCATCGGGCGCGTCACGTTGAACCGTCCCGAAAAACGCAACGCTTTGAATGATGAAGTCGTCGTGAATTTGAAGGATGCTTTGCGGCGGGTTGACGAAGACGTGAGTGTGCGGGTGTGCGTTTTGACGGGGGCGGGGAAGGATTTTTGTTCGGGAGCGGATTTGTCCGCGCTTCGTAAAATCGCGGAAGGCGACATCATAGAAAACTTGGAAGACGCGCGAAGTCTGGGCGAATTGTTTCAGATGATAAGAGGTGTGCGTGTGCCTGTGGTGGCGTGTGTGAGGGGGCGGGCGTTGGCGGGCGGGTGCGGATTGGCGACGGCGTGCGATGTCGTGTTGGCGGCGAAGTCGGGGCGGTTCGGTTTCCCTGAAACGAAAATCGGATTTGTTCCGGCGATGGTGGCGGCGATTGTGCGAAGGAATGTTTCAGAGAAGCGGGCGTTCGAGTTGTTGATTTTGGGCGGTGAGATTGACGCGGTGGAAGCGGAGCGTATAGGTCTAATCAATCGTGTTTTTGATGATGAAAGTTTTGAGACGGAAGTTGAAAAGTATGTCGCGGGATTTCAAAACGTGAGCCGTTCGGCGGTGATGTTGACGAAGCGTTTGTTGTACGGGATTGACGGGATGAGCTTTGATGAGAGTGTGCGCGTCGGGGTGGATACGAATGCGGTGGCGCGATTCACGGCGGATTGTCGGAGGGGGGTTGAGAAGTTTTTGAGTAAAAGGTGAGGCGGGAAAATAAGACGTAAGAATTAACCACAGAGGCACAGAGAAGAAGTGGAGTGAGGCACAGAGGTTTTGAAATCTTTGTGCCTGTTTTTATTGGCGGATGATGGCGAGGGATGCGGCATCGAGTTTGAAGATTTGGATTGAGGGAGTCGCGGCGAGTGATAAACGGAACGCGGGTTGTGATTGGGCTGGTAGGGTTTGCGTGATGAAGTCGTTGCTGCGGTAACGTCGTCCGCGTGCGATGATGACGTAATCGTCGGGTTGTAAAGCGGCGAGAGCGTTCGGGTCGGAGAGTGAGACGGCTTGCAGGTCGGGGCGTCCGGCGAGGGCGGCGTAATGGAGGAAAAGGCGCGGCGATTCGGACGCGATGCGGGCGTTCGGGGCGGCGTCGCGGGCGATGGTGTAGGTCGCGTCGCGCATACTCGCGTCGTAAAAATCGTCGTGCGGGAAGAGGTTTCCGGCGCGTGCCATGCCGCCGCCGAGCGTGTTGTTATAAAGACGGTAGTACGGCATCACGGCAAACGATGTGACGGTCAGTGAAGTAGTGATGATGAGGGCGATGATGCCGTGAGCGACGCGGGGCGCGAGGTTTGATGATGCAAAAAAAGATGTGATGCCGCGTGTGAGGAGCGCGCCGAACCAACGCGCGCCAATGGCGGCGACGATGTGAACGAGCGGCAGGACGAGTGTGTAGTAGCGTGTGAATTTGCCGCCTAACACGGTGAACGGCAGAAAGCCTATTAGCAGCCAGAAAAGTAGAAACAAGCGTCCGTCGCCCGCCTGTTTTCGCACGACTTGAGTGAGTCCGGCGAAGAACGCGGCGAGCATCGGAAGCGCGGTTTTGGTCAAAAGAAAGACGTAAAAAAACGACACCGGAACGCCGCGCAACCAGAGGCTCATGCGGTTTGAATAAAGCGCACCGATGTATTCGGTCGAATCGTGGGCGATGCGTTTTTCGGACGCGAACGCCGCCATTTCACGCCACGTCGCGGGCAGTAAAATCGTCAAATTGCACAACACGAACGCGATGCCGATAACGACGAAGAACATCAGCCAGCGTTGTTTTCCGACATGAAGGCGCGTGGTCGGCAAGCCCAAAAACATGTAGTAATAAGCACCGATGATGCCCATGAAATGCGGGTAGTATTTCGCGGCAATCATCGTCCCGAAAGCGGCGGCGGTTAAGTATAGCCAACGGTCAAACGGCGCACCGTCGCGTTCGGCGCGGGTTTGGGCGCGTGTGAAAAAGAAGCTGGCGAGGATAAAGAAGAAGATGAAAAACGTGTCTTCTTTGGCGATGCGGTTAAGCCCGATGGCGGTCGGGTCGAACGCCCACATCGCGGCGGCGAGAAGCGCGACGGGCGTGCCGAACAGTTCGCGTGTGAACAGGAAGATGAGTAATGCCGTGAGCGCGCCGAACAACGTGCCGGGCAGACGAAGCGCGGTTTCGGGTGCGATGCGAAAGGTGCTTCCGGTGTTCATCGTGTCTTGATTCAGAGGCTGAACATCGGGGCTTAAATTTTCCTGACTTGTATTTTCGCGGCGGCGTTGCGCGGTTTCCTGCATCGCGGCGACGGGCGACAAACTCAAGTTGTCATCTTGTCCGGTGACGGCTTCATTCCACTTTTCACACAGCACGACGCTTGCCGTTTGAATGGCTTTCATCAACATCGGGTGTTCGGCGTTCGCGGAACTCAAACCGAATTGACGATAATCGGCGACCGCCTGCAACTTGTTTAATTCGTCTTCGCTCAAACCTTCGGCACTCAAATCGTAAGCCCGCAAAGCGAAGCCGGAGATGATAAAGCACGCCAACAGAACGAACACGACGTGGGAATTGACCGGACGATGAGCGGCGAAAATCGGGTCAGCGAATTTTTCAGGGGCGATGCTCGCGGTCGTGACCGGAGCGGCGTTGATTGCTTTGCGTGAGGTGATTGATGAAGACAAAACTTGGTGCGCTTAACTTTCGTGATGTGAATTTTGCTTGTGACCCGGAAGCGAACGAAAATACTTGGAAGCTTGCGCGACTGTCTAGCCGCGAACGCATCAAATGGTGAAACACTCCTGTTTGATTTTGCCGTCGCGCACGGGTTAGTCTTACAGACTTTGACGCAAGATGCGATTGATAACCGATGCCCGCGCGCACCAAATCGAGCGGGTGTCGCCTCTCGCGCCGTCACACCAATTTTATGAAGACTTACGACGAAGAAGAAACAATCATCAGCCGCCCGCTTCCGCCGCGTGCGACTCCGAACCCGACGATAACCGTTGCCGCCGTTGCCGCGCCGGACGCAAATTCGCACGCGCCTTCGCATGACACACAGGATGCGCCGCAAGTTTCGATTTTCCTGCCGGTTTATAACGAAGAAGAAAGCTTGACGCCGCTTCACATCAAGATTGACGCGGCACTCGCCACGCTCAAGCGCACGGCGGAAGTCATCTATGTTGACGACGGTTCGACGGATAAAACGATTGACGTTTTGCGTGAAATAGAGCGGCGTGACCCGCGTGTGCGTGTGATTTCGTTTCGTCGAAACTACGGCAAAATGGCGGCGATGGTCGCGGCGATTGATGTCGCGCGCGCTCCCGTACTCGTTTCGATGGATGCCGATATGCAGAACGACCCGGCGGACATCGCGCGCCTGTTGTTGAAGTTGGATGAAGGTTTCGACGTGGTTTCGGGTTGGCGTTTTAAGCGGCAGGATAAGTATTGGACGCGCAAGTTTCCTTCAATGCTGGCGAACAAACTCATCTCGAACGTGAGCGGCGTCAGCCTTCACGATTACGGTTGTTGCCTTAAAGCCTACCGCCGCGAAGCACTTGACGGAATTGGTTTTTACGGCGAGATGCACCGCTTCATCCCGATTTACTGCGCCCACTTAAACGGCGCGAAAATCGCGGAACTGCCCGTGCAGCATCACCCGCGCACGCTCGGCGTCTCGAAGTTCGGCAAACTCTCGCGCACCTTCGAGGTCGTGCTTGATTTGATGACGATTCGCTTTATGGAGAATTACCGCACGAAGCCGATGCACCTTATCGGCTTCGCCGGACTCGTCGCATTCGCCGTCACTGCGATTAGCTTATTGGTTTCGCTGATTTCATATCTCGCCGGAAGCACACTTCTCGCCGCGACACTGTTCATCGTCGCGTGTCTCGGCATCGGCTTCGGCGCGTTGTTCATCGCGCTCGGACTCATCGCCGAAATGTTGATGCGCTCATACTACGAAGCTCAAGGGAAAGCGACATACATCGTGCGCGAACGTCTCGGTTTCGACGATTCATTAGCAGCCGATGCGACACCGGAAAGGGAAGCCGTACTGCTCGCACGTCAAGTCGTGGCGGTCACTTAGCCTTCAGCTTAATTCGCGTTGAATGAAATGAGCAAAAAAAGTACCTATCATATCTGTCTCGGCACACCTGAATTTCATCTTGAACCACTTGAAGATAGTGCTTCTTCTACGGGCGAGGTTGGATGGACTATAAACTCGAAAGCAAAAGCAGGGGACTTTGCTTTGTTCTATTTGAAAGCTCCGATTTCCGCGATTATTGCAAAGGGAGTCACGGTCAGTGATGCGGAACGTAATAATGATTCGAGGAGCGATTGGTACGGATATTTCGGGTGCGACATTCACAATCTCGTAATGCTCAAAACGCCGGTTCACCTCAGCATGATTCGGGACAGTATTCCGCAGTGGGGGTATTGGAAAACTCCTATCAAGAGTACCCGTGTGCCGGATGAATTTGTTTTAAGGCTTGAAGGGCTTCTTGATAATCCAGATGATAAGACCACAAGGTCTTTCCCAGATGTAGATGAAATAGATATTTCAGTCATCGAAGGTAATCGGAAGTTGGTCGTGCATTACAAGATTGAAAGAGATCAGACGATTGTAAGAAAGAAGAAAGCCCAAGTTTTACAGGCGGAAGGAAAACTTGAATGCGAAGTTTGTAGCTTTGATTTTAGAGTGAGGTATGGCGAATTGGGTAAAGGGTTTTGCGAAGTTCATCATAAAATTCCGCTCTCAAAAGTTAAGGAAGAAACTACAACGAAGCTTGAGGATTTAGCTATCGTATGCTCTAACTGCCATAGAATAATTCATCGGAAGAAGTCACTTTTGAGCATTGGCGAGTTGAAAAAGTCGCTCATGGGGTAAGCCGAACAAGTCCTTGAAATTCACTCTTATTACGCTTTGCTTCATTCAAGTAAATTAAGTTTGGCGAAGCACGCCTTGATGCACAAGTGCTGTCGCTCAGAGTGTCTCTGAAAATCCGTGTCCCGCAAGGGACAACCTGAAAATAGCCCAGCGATTCATCGCTGGGGGACAAGGGAAAAGCTGAAGCAGTCCCGTCAGGGACGACTGATGCTTCCGTCGTCGCTTTCAGTCGTCCCTGACGGGACTTCGCCCTTGATGCGTGTTATCCCCAGCGATGAATCGCTGGGCTATTAACAAAATGTCCCTGACGGGACTTCTCAAACATGCTCTCCAGATAACCCGATTCCTTGACACCATTGCATTGCGTCCGTATCATCTATCGTTTCGGTCAGACCTCTGGTAGTTCACCGTAAGTAGTATGTTCGAGTCACTTTCCGACAAGCTAAAGCGCACGCTCAAGAATTTGCGTGGCGAGGGAGTTTTGACGCCCGCGCACGTTGATGTCGCGTTGCGTGAAATTCGTCTTGCGTTACTGGAAGCCGACGTTAATTTTAAGGTCGCCAAAGATTTTATCGGGGCGGTCAAAGAGAAAGCCGAGGGGCAACAGGTCTGGCAGGAACTCAAGCCTTCGGAGCAGGTCGTTAAAATCGTTTATGACGAATTGGTGAACATGCTCGGCGGTCAATCGTCGAGGCTGGTTTTTACCAAGACGAGTCCGAATGTCGTGATGATTGTCGGGCTTCAGGGTTCGGGCAAGACGACTTCGACGGGGAAAATCGCGGCGTGGCTGGCGAAGAATCAAGAGCGCAAACCGCTTCTGCTTTCCACAGACGTTTATCGTCCCGCCGCGCGTGAACAACTCAAGGTCATCTCGAAACAGATAAACCAATCAATCTTCGAGATGCCGGAAAGCAATGACCCGCTCACCTTAACGCGCGCCGCGTTTCAGCACGCCAAAGACACCGGATACGATACGCTTTTAATTGATACAGCCGGACGCCTTCACATTGACGATTCGTTGATGGATGAACTCGTCCGCATCAAAGCTGAAACGCGCCCGGTCGAAATCCTGTTCGTCGCCGATGCGATGACGGGGCAGGACGCGGTGCGTTCGGCGGAAGAATTTCACAAACGCATCGGCATTACCGGCGTCGTTTTGACGAAGATGGACGGCGATGCGCGCGGCGGTGCGGCTCTGTCAATCAAGCAGGTGACGGGGCAGCCCGTGAAGTTCGTCGGCGTCGGTGAGAAGTACGATGCGATTGAACAGTTTTATCCCGAACGCATCGCGCAACGCATCTTGGGCATGGGCGATGTGCTTTCGCTTATCGAAGAAGTTCAATCGAAGGTTGACCAATCGGAAGCCGAAGAACAACTCAAGAAGCTTCAGAAAAACGAGTTCACGCTCGAAGATTTTCGCAATCAACTTCGTCAGGTTAAGAAACTCGGCTCGTTCTCGAAGATTATGAAACTCTTGCCCGACCAACTTTTGGGCGGAATGGGAATGCCGGATTTATCTGAAGAACAGAGCGCGCAGATGGAGGTCGAGATGCGCCGCACGGGTGCGATTATTGATTCGATGACCGTGGGAGAGCGCAATAATTACAAGCTTCTCAATGCCAACCGTCGCCGCCGCATCGCGCGCGGAAGCGGTTCGACGGTCGCCGATGTCAACGCGCTTATTAAGCAATACACGGAGATGCGTCAGATGATGAAGCAGTTCTCCGGTTCGGGCTTATTCGGCGGCGGTGGAAGCGGTGGCGGCGGCATGAAAGGTCGCATGATGCGCCGCATGGCGGGGGCGATGGGGATGCCGGATTTAAGTGGCATGATGGGAAACGGCGACATGGAAGCGGGCGGCGGCATGGACGACTTAATCGGTCGCACGATGCAAGGGGCGAACGGCTTACCCGCCGCTCCGACGGGCGGGAATCGTACACGCTCGAAAAAGAAACAACGGCATAAGAAGAAACGGTGACAAGTGACAAGTGACGAGTGACAAGATGGAAAACATTCTTTCTTGTCACTCGTCACTTGTCACTTGTCACCTTCACCGGAGGTGAAAGATTTGTTAGCAATCAGACTTATGAGAATGGGCGCGAAGAAGCGTCCGGCATACCGCATCGTCGTTAAAGAAAAGTTGACGAAGCGCGATGGTGGGTATCTCGAAAATGTGGGGACTTATAACCCTACGCGCAATCCTGCGGAAGTTAAGTTGAACATGGAGCGCGTTCAGTATTGGATGGATCATGGAGCGCAACCGTCGGACACCGTGCGCCAGTTGATTAAAAAGCACGTCAGAACCCTTGACGCCGCGCAAGGCTCGACGCCGGACGCGACGGGTGAAGTTGCGGCGACGGCTTAGTGTGAGGCGGTTGAATCTTGAGTGAAGTCGCGGGTGATTATGTCGTCGTCGCGCGGATTCTTCGCCCGCGCGGTTTGCGCGGTGAAGTGGTGGCGGAGATTCTGACAGACTTTCCCGAACGCTTCGACGACACACGCGAACTGACTTTGCTTGACGCCGAAGGGCGCGCGCGCGGGACGCTTGAACTTGAGAACCATTGGTTTCAAAAAAACCGTGTCATCTTGAAGTTCAAAAATCATGATTCAATCGAAGCGGTCGAGCATTTAGCTCCGGCGGATTTGGCAATCCCGGAATCTGAATGCGTCGCTCTCGAAGAAGATGAGTTTTACGAATGGCAACTCGTGGGGTGCGCGGCGGAGACGGTTGACGGGCAAAAGATAGGTCACGTCGCGGAAGTTTTGCACACGGGCGGCGTTCCGGTTCTCATCATCTTTGATGAACAGAAGCGCGAGCATCTCGTTCCGATGGCGCGTGAGATATGCGTTGAGATTGATGTGGCGAACAAGTTGATTCGCGTTGACCCGCCGGATAATTTGCTCGATTTGTAAATCGCCGTTTGCAGGGTTTTGAGCGGGGAAGTTTGGGGATTCGCGTTGTGCTTCGTTTTGATGTTCTGACGATTTTCCCGGAGTTTTTCGGTGCGGTCTTTGATTACGGCATTGTGCGCCGCGCACGCGCCGCCGCTCTCGTCGAAATTCACGCGCACGATTTGCGATTGTGGACGACGGACAAGCATCGCATGACGGATGACCGTCCGTTTGGCGGCGGCGACGGAATGGTGATGAAACCGGAGCCGATTTTCGCGGCGGTGGAAGATTTAATTCGCAATGAAAATCCGAACGGCGAAGCTTCAAATTCACAAAAGCGCGTCGTCTTGCTTTCGCCGCAAGGAAAAAGTTTGACGCAAAGCATCGCCGCAGATTTGGCGATGAACGCGAAACAAATCGTGTTGATTTGCGGGCGATACGAAGGCGTTGATGAGCGCGTCGCAAGGCATTTGGCGACGGATGAAATCTCGATTGGTGATTATGTTTTATCGGGCGGCGAACCTGCCGCCGTCGTGTTGATTGATGCCGTGACGCGGCTTGTTCCCGGTGCATTAGGTAGTGAAACGAGTGCGGTCAATGAATCGTTTTCCGACGGCACGCTCGATTTTCCGCATTACACGCGCCCGCCGCAGTTTCGTGAGATGCCTGTGCCGGATGTATTGCTTGAAGGTCATCATGCCGCAATCGCAACTTGGCGACGACGCGCGGCATTGCTTAAAACGAAACGCAATCGTCCCGACTTGATAAACGGCGCGGCTTTAACCGAAGAGGAAAAGGCGTGGCTGGCTGAAGATTAAGATTTGAAATTTAAGATACGGAGTTTAATTATGAATCGCTTAGACACAATCGAAAAGGCGCAGATGCGCGACAACATTCCCGCCTTTCAACCGGGGGATTCGGTGCGCGTTCACGTTCGCATCAAGGAGTCGGCAACTAAGGAACGGCTTCAGGTTTTTGAAGGCGTCGTGATTGCCCGCAAAGGCGGTGGCATACGTGAAACTATCACCGTACGTAAGGTGAGTTTCGGAATCGGCGTTGAGCGCATTTTTCCGCTTCACGCGACCATCGTTGACCACATTGACCTTGTTCGTCAGGGACGTGTGCGGAGGGCGAAACTCTATTACCTTCGTGAGTTGCGCGGCAAAGCGGCGCGCATTCGTGAGAAGGACACGCGCATCCAAAAAGGCACGAACACCGCGAAGGGTGCGACTGCCGGTGGCGGGGGCAAGAACGGTTAAACTTCCGGTATAACCTAGGCAATGTTTATAGGCGGGCTATGCCCGCCGTCCGTAATGAGCGGGCGGCGGGCATAGTCCGCCTCTAAACAAATATGGATGTGAAGAGTCATGACGAAAAGAAAGCCCGCCGCCCGTTCCCTTATTGACCTCAATTTTGAAACGGAAGCATGGAAACAAGGGTTTCGCCGCGTCGCCGGAGTGGATGAAGTCGGGCGCGGCGCACTCGCCGGAGCGGTGGTCGCCGCCGCGTGTATTTTGAATCCCGACGCGCCTTTGCCGGAAGGCTTGAACGACTCGAAAAAATTAAGCCGCACCGCGCGTGAACGCATCAACGCGGAACTTATAAACACTGTGACCGCATACTCCGTCGGCGTCACCGAAGCGGATGAGATTGACCGCATCAACATTTTACAGGCGACGTATCAAGCGATGCTGTCCGCTCTCGAAAAGCTTGACACGCCCGCCGATTATCTCTTGCTTGATGCGGTCAAACTTAACATTAACACCACGCAGAAGAGCATCATCGGCGGCGACGCGGTTTCGGCTTCCATCGCGGCGGCATCGGTTATCGCCAAGGTTTATCGTGACAATCTGATGCGCGAATACGACGCGCTTTATCCGAACTACGGCTTCGCTTCACACGTCGGTTACGGCACGCGGGCGCACCTCGCCGCGCTTCGTGAACACGGGGCGTGTCCTCTTCATCGTCGCAGCTTTCGCGGTGTGTTACCGGAAGTTTAGAGGGAACGTTATGAATCTCGAAAAGAGAGTAACTGAAGGAAACTTCTATTGTATTCGCAGTATTGACTATGACTTTACTGAAAGAAACCTCATCATTGAATTCATTAAACCTCCCGAAGAATTTTCACCAATTACAAGAATCCTGACCTTCTCGAAGGTTGAAAGTTTTTCGGACAAGCCAAATTGGGATGAAGACGCAGAAGAAAATGCCGAGGGGGAAATCACTGACTCTCTGATTGGATTAGATGAACACTCCGAACCGGATAAGATGATGTACGTTGTGCATACAGAAGAACGCGAGATGATTTTCTACACCACAGAGAAACCTCAAATCAAAGATGTGCGGTCAAAGCGATAATTATAAGTCATTGCTTGCCTTTGGCTGTCTTCTCTCGTCCTTTTAGGAAACATCTGTGTGTACCCACGTAGTTACTTCATTAAGTTTTTAAGATTCGTGGGACGGGCAAACACACTATCCGCGACGGGACGGTTGTATTCGAGCGTTTCATAATTGACGCGGCTGGTTTGTTTGCCGTCGCGGAAGTGGTCAACGACGAACGGCGAGAGTATGCCGCCGACATTGATAAACTGCGCGAAGCGGTCTTCTTCAAGCACGATTTTCATCGCTTCGGGGTCGTCGCCCGCATCGTCTTTCTTCATCGAGCGGCGATACAGAATCTTCGCGGGCAGATTGTCTTTCGCACCGAACTCGAATTCGACCGCAAATCCTTCCGGGTATGTCAGGCGCAAAGCTTCGTTGCGGCGTCCGATTCCGGCTTCACGGCGTCCGATGTATGAGAGCGTCGCTTTGTCTGTGCCGCGTCGCCATTCGCCGCGCAAAAGATTGTCGAGGCTGGCGCGAAGCGCGGTGCGAAAGTCTGTCACTTGAGCGGCGGTCAAATCTTTAATCGTGCGCGTCGCGGCATCGAACACCCAACCGCCGTCGCCCGTGTTGACTTGAATTAAACGAACCGAACTGCCGCGAAACTCCGTGCGTTGACGGTCGGGATAAACAACCGTGTCATCGAACACGGCGGGCAAACCGGCGACCGCATCAACAAACACCGAGAAGCGACCGCGACCCGTTTGCGTTCGGGCTTGAAGATACGTTTGACCGCCGACGGTCTGTAAAACTTTGGCGAGTACGGCTTCAGCCTGCGCGGTGTTTTCCGGCGTCGGCGCGGCGTCGGATGAAGGCGCGGCGGTTTTTGCCGCTTCCGGTGTCGGCGTCGGTTGAGGAGTCGGAAGCGGTACGGGGATGCGTGCGGCGGAAGATTGAGCGTGCGCCGATGTCGTATGAATGTTAAAGAGAAAAGCGATTGTGACGCAAAAAAGTATGAGGGGTTTTGTGAGGTTAAAACGTCGCATAGTTTTTAGAGATGCAAAATTCGGAGTGTGAGTTGGAGCGATGACTTTAACGTCAGTTCGATATAGGACTTTCTCAAATTCAAGATTTCAAATTTGAAATTTCAAATTAAGAAAGGATACGACCAAAGAGGAAAACGAAAATGAGAAAGTCCTATGATATAAGAGTTTTAGCCACGAAACACCACGAACCGAACACTAAACAAACCGAATCTTTAATCTTCATTTGCCTTTATTCGCGTTGTTTCGTGTGATTTCGCGGCTAAGTCTTATTAGTTCTTTCCTTATGTCGCGCCTGACATTAACTTTACCTAAAGATGATTGTTCATTACAAAGGCGAAAGGCTTTAAGTGTCATTGACACTTAAAGCCTTTCGTTTATTGAAACATCATCAAGCGCAAACTAGACGACCACAACGTCCATGTTGGTGATGTTGATTTCACCGTCCGTCGCGTCAACTTTGAAGTGCGTGCCGGTTTTCCACATCGTCGTTAATGGCAGTTTGACTTGCTCATCAATGTGGCGTTTAAGGAAGCGCGCGCCGTAAGCCGGGCTGAAACCTTTTAAGGTTAAGAGGTCAAGCGCGGCTTCGGTGACTTCGACCGACTTGCCTTGCCCTTCCATTTGACGGCTTAAACGAGACAAGTAAATCTGCGCGATGCTTCGCACTTCATCCATCGTCAGCGGCGAGAAGATAACGATTTGATCAATGCGATTGCGGAACTCCGGTGAGAATCTCGTTTCGGCGGACTTCATCACCTGACCTTTGATTTCGCGCATATCGCCGAGTGTTTTCTTGCCGAAGCCAAGCGGCTTTTCGTACTTCTTGAAATTCTCGCTGCCCAAGTTCGAGGTCATGATGATGATGGCATCGGAGAGATAAACTTTCTTGCCGCGCCCGTCCGTCAGCCAACCTTCATCGAAAGCTTGCAGGAAAAGATTCATCAAATAAGGCGAAGCTTTTTCGACTTCATCGAGAAGCAGCACGGTGTAAGGATTCTCGCGCAGTTGTTCGGTAAGAATCCCGCCGCGTTCACTGCCGACTATACCGCGCGGCATACCGATGAGTTTTTCGATACCGACCACGCCGTCGCCGTATTCCGAGAGGTCAACGCGCACCATCTTTTCTTCGTCGCCGAACATAAATTCAGCGACCGCTTTGGCGAGTTCGGTTTTACCGACGCCCGTCGGACCCAAGAACAGAAGCACGCCGTCCGGCTTGTAATGATTGTCCTTTAAGGGACCCTTATTAAGACGAAGGCGATGCGCGACGGACTGCACGGCTTCCTTCTGTCCGATGACACGCTTGCCTAAATCAACTTCCATGTTGGCGAAACGGTCGTTGGTGTCGCGGAAAATCATGTCACGCGGGATGCGCGATTCCTGTGAAATGACTTCGATAATATGCTTGGGTTCGACAACAGCCTGCGGTTCGTTAATCTCGACTTTGACCGCCGCCGTATCGAGCCAGCCGATTGCCTTGTCGGGCAAGTGAAGCGAACGAATGTACTTCGGAGCCATTTCCAGAGCGGTGTTAATCGCCGCGTCGGAAATTGTGACCGAGTAATTACGTTCGAGACGCGGGCGCAAACCGAAAAGGATTTCGCGTGTCTCACTGATTGAAGGCTCGTCAACTTTCACCGTGCGGAAGCGGCGCGCGAGGGCTTCATCTTCTCCGATGTATTCCTTGTATTCAGTGGTGGTCGTCGCGCCGATGATGCGGAGTTCGCCGCGCGCGAGTGAGGA
>JBGTMR010000082.1:0-23449 GCA_041743485.1 Pyrinomonadaceae bacterium | reverse complement strand
GCCGCGAGTCAATTCACTCGCCAGAAACCATATCGCCAATTCATCCGACACGGAATTTGACAGGTGTGCCTCGCCCAACTTGCGCCACACGCCCGCCCTCAAACCCGTCTCCTCAAGCAATTCCCTTTGCGCGGCGATGAGCGGTTCTTCACCGGCGGGACAACCGCCTTCGGGAATCTCCCAAGAATACTGATTAAGCGTATAACGAAACTGCCCGACGAGATACAAGTGTTCGTCTTCGACGGCGAGAACACCGACCGCGATGTTCTTGAAATGGACGACACCGTAAATGCCCTGCTCGCCGTCCGGTCTGATTACCCCGTCTTCTCGCACCGCAATCCATGCGTTGTCGTAAATCGGTTTGCTCGAAAGCGTTTGCCAAGGGTTGGTGTCATCGCTGTCGCCGTCATCTTTATCATCGTGCATGATGTTGTCAGATTGCTTAGCTGATGACCGTCGCTCCGGTCTGATTATTGATAGTCGTCGCGTCGTTCGATTCTTCTTTCACGTTACGCACATCCTCTTGCTGTTCGAGCAAGGTCGGTTCGCTTTGCGCCTGCTGGTTTTCGGAGTGACGCAGAATATCTATCAGCGTCAGTGTGATGACGACGACGACGGGACCCATCACGATGCCGAGTACGCCGAACACCTGCAAGCCGCCAAGCACCGAAAAGAAGATTAACAATTCATGCAGCCGCGTTTTCTCGCCGACGAGTTTGGGACGCAGGAAGTTATCAATCATGCCAATCGGAACCGCACCGATAAACACCAGAATCGCGGCTTGAACGTAACTCCCGTTGGCGGCAAGGTAAATCGCTGCCGGAACCCACACCACAAACGCGCCGAGCATCGGTATCAGACATAAAAACATCATCACGACGCACCACAGCAAGGGCGACGGGATGCCCAACAACCAGAATGCGATGCCGCCCATCGCCCCTTGAATGACAGCGATAACGACGACGCCGTAAAGACTCGCGCTGATAACGTCGCGCGTGCGGGCGAAGATGTCGCGCGTTTGTTGTCGGTCAAGCGGAACCATTCCGTAAAGTCTGTGTCGTATGTTGTCGCCGTCGCGGAAAAAATAGTACATCGTGAAAATGATGAAGAAAACCTGCACGATTGCTCCGGCGACGCCGCCGACGAGTCCGAGCGTGCGGTTGGCGATTGCGCCGCTCATCCCACGCACACGTTCGACGATAAACTCTTGTGAGCGCATCTGACTGACATCAACATATTGACCGAGCCATTCGTAAATTCGGTTGACGGTTGGTGAATTTATGTTCAACAAATTCCCGCCGCTTTCCTGAAATTTCTGCGCGAACTTGCCCGCTTCATTGACGACCGCGAGCGTCAATAAAGTGAGAGGCAAAAGAATCGTAACGATAACCAGCACACACGAAATCACTGCGCTCCAGCTTGGGCTTTTGACCCGCTCCAGAATCTTTCGGTGAACCGGATAAAAGACGATGACCAACACGGTCGCCCACGCCAGAACATCCACGAACGGGAGAATGATGTTCCAGCATAAATAGAGTGCCGCCGCCGTCACCGCAATCAGGGCAAGCCAGCGTGCGTTGAATCTGTCCATATCGTTTTCTGCCTTTCAAGACGCGCGGATATTGACGAAGACGACGCGCGGCGTGCTAACATCCGTTTGTTAATTCAAGCTCCCGTAGCTCAGTGGATAGAGCATCTGCCTTCTAAGCAGAGGGTCGCTGGTTCGAGTCCAGCCGGGGGTACTTGTCAGTCAAACGTGTGTTTCGTTAGTATAGCGCACGCTTCGTTTTTGAAGTTTTACGGCGGCTGTAGTTCAGTGGTTAGAACGTCGGTTTGTGGTACCGAATGTCGAGGGTTCAATTCCCTCCAGCCGCCCCTTAAAATTTAGCTCGTGAGAAAAGGCACTCTGTTGAGTGCCTTTTCCTTTTTCTCAGCGTGTATATCCAGCCGGGTATTCGATTTCGACACCGCTGATTTCGGGTCGTATCTCGATTTTGCGAAAGCCTTTTTTGTCGCTTGTCGAAAGATAGGTCAGGGCGTATTGCTGCCGGAGCGCGGCGGTTAAGCGTCGCAGGAAAGGATCAAAGCTGACGGGTGCGCCCGTTCCTTGAAAGTAGGCTTCGCCTCCTGTTTCGTCGGCGAGTTTTTGCAGCGAACCTTGTCCGAAATTTACCAGCAACGAATTGCCGCCGCCGACGGTCGGCGCATAGAAACCATAGATGGCGACGCCCCGCCGTTGAGCTTCGGTGATGGCGCGGTCTAAATCAATGCTCTGTGTGGGCGAAGCACTATCAATGCCGCGCGAGGTGTCCAAGCCGTCGGTGACGACGAGAATCGCGCGCCGTCCGGCGGGCTGGGATTCAAACAATTTAAGAGCTTCGACGACCTGAACGTAAGGGTTATAGGGCGAGGCGGATGATGAGCCGAGCGGGATACGCAACGCATCGGCGGCGCGCGAAGCACTCGTGGTAAAGCGTTGGCGCACGCGCAAAGACCCTGAACCAATGTAGCCGACGAGGACGCGCGAGCCTTCCGGTAGTGAACGGATGAATTTTTTGAGACCTGCAATTTCGTTGCCGATGGAAGAAACGAGGTCGTCTTGAATCAACACCGCGATGCTCAAAGGCGAACGGTTCGTGTTGCGTATCGAAAGAATTTGTTGCGGGTTGCCGTCTTCTTTGACAATCAAATCATCGGGTTCGATTACCGCTCCTTCGGCGATGCCGCGCAGCGTTACCGGAATCGTGACCGTGCGGACGTTGCGGTTGGCGACGCCTTCACCACGCAAAGGAACATTACGGCGTTGCGCGGTACTTGAACTTGAAAGCACGCACATTAGCCACAGGCATAAAACAAGTTTCGGCGCGCTCGAACACCGTAGATTGAACAGGTGCGACGCGGGTAATTGAGTCGGGAATAAATCGGCAATCCTTATCATGGCTTCTTCGCCTTTCGTGTGAAGCAATCAAACACAGTTGGGGTTTGCGGGCATTGTAACATCACTGCCAAATCATAAAGTAACGGGAGTTCGATATAAGAAGCGGTAAGGAGTTTATCCACGAATCAACACGAAACAGCACGAAACCAAAGCGTTTCTTTCGGCTTGTTACTTTGTGTTGATTCGTGCGTTTCGTGGATAAAAAAACTTCCTTGTCCCACTGTCCCGCATCAGGTTAAACCGGATGCGAAGCAACTACGAATAAAACAAAGACGGCGGAAAAACTTTTGAGTTCTTCCGCCGTCCGTTTTTGAAGGCAACAAGTCTTGTGTCTTGACTGCTTCAAACCATACCACGCTTATCAGGCATGAGATGGTCAAATGTTCGACATTTTTTAGCGAGGCGCGCTGGCGCGAATCGTCAATTCCGTTCCGGTCGTCAAATCCAAATCATCACGACCTTGAACATAAACCGAACCCGCGCCCGTACCCGCACCGACTACCGCACCGATGGCAGCACCTTTGCCGCCGCCCGCAATCGCGCCGATAATCGCGCCGACCGCCGTACCGATGGCAGCACGCTGAACCGTGCGCTGCGTCTGGCTGTCGCCTTCGCGCACCGTACCTTCGTTATCAATTTTTACTTCTTCACCGTTCGCGGTTCGCACACTGTCAACGAATCCGGCGAAGCGATACGAACGCCCGTCACGAAGACGTATGCTGTCGAATTTGAACGTCACACCGGAGCGTCCCGAAATGCGTCCCGAACGGCTAAGGTCTGAAATCGTGCCTTCAATGACCGCGCCTTCATAGCGTGAATTGTCGCGGACGGTCATCGTAAAGCGGTCGCCTTCGCGCGAGTCTTGGGTCGAGACGTTGTTGTTAAGCACCGCTCTCAAAATCGTGCCGTCGGGAATCACGAAATCACCGACTGTGCCGTTCGGACGATTGTCCGTGTCGTTAGGAAAGTTCGGGTTGTTCGTGTTGGAAACATCGCCGCGATACAGGTCAAGGCTGGCGACGTTTGAGGTGCGCGTGTACAGACTTCGTACCGTCACGGGTTGCGGCAAGCGGTCATTGTAAATTGTGCGCGTGACACGAAGTTGATTCGTTCCGACCGGCTCAAACAAGACGGTAAAGTCATTAGCACGGTCGCCGGTTGAGCTAATGGTCAAACGCTCGTTGAGAATCTGCGAACGAACGCGCGATGAACGACCGTTCGGATACTGCTCGAAGGTTTCGCGGTTGTCGGCGTTGATGATGACTTGCGGCGCACGCGACGAAACGATTGTCACCTGATTGCCGCGACGGTCTAAAGCAAGCAAGTCGGGCGATTCGAGGCGCGTCACGAGGTTATCTGTGATGCGTTGGCGTTGCGCGAAGGGCAAGGTGCGTGTCGCGCGTTCGGCGGCAACGCGCGGGTCGTCGCTGCTTTGCGTGACGATTTCATAAGTTCCGGTCAAGCCGTTGAACGGTCTAACGCTGCTGTTGTTTGGAAAGCGGTTATCGCCCGCGTTAGTCGGAAAACGGTTGTCACCCGGAAACGTGTTCGAGTTGCTTCGATACGCGACGTTGTATGCGCGTCCGAGTTGCGTCAGTTCAGTGCGAACCGCCGTCCAATTAGTTTGAGCGGCGACATGCGCGCGGTTTCGCCGACGCAAATTATTTTGCATGAAAGTGTCAATCAATATGGCGCGATTGAAGACTTCTTGCACATCCGAAGCGACCGTGCGGCGGTCATCGAAGTTGCGACGCAGTTGGTCTGTCGCGTCTTCAAAGTCTTTCACCGACTGATTGATGTTGTCTTCCTGTTGCGTATCGTCGAAACGCGAGCGGTCAAGCGCGGCATCGAGCGATTGCTTATAACGGTCGGAAGCCTGTTCAAGGCGGCGTATGTTGGCTTCGACTTGAGCGTCGGAAATACGGTAAGGGCGTTGGGCGAAGGCGTTGCCGCTCACCAATGTCACCAACAATAAAAGCATTCCTAGTGCAGTAAATTTATTCTTATTCATCTTTTCTCTCCTGAAATAATCCGGCGTGTAAGCCGAATTTCTGTTGCAGCAAACATACGTTGCTTTGACTTTTTGAAATCTCGCAACAAACTTTGTCAATTCACGTTTGCTGCCCGTAACGGGGAGGTAAAATCCAAAACTCGCAAACTTTGCTTTTATCCTCTCAATGCGCCCACACCGGCAAAGCGGTTTGATAACGTCGAGAGGCGTCGCGTTTCTATACCATCCGGTCGAATTACGCACCTGCCGAAAACTTGGCAAAGACCGCTTAATTCCTTCAAGACCTTGCATTTCAACAGTTAGTCAGCGAAATGCGAGAGCATCGGTAAGAGTTTTGGTTGACACCCAACCTCACTCAAGCAAATACCGTGCAACAGATGTGATAAAGCGATTGTCACCCGCGTTTCTTTCATCCCGGAACATAACAACAGCCGTGCAATAATCTGTATCCCGCGTGTAACGTGTGCTAACATACGCCCATCCGCCCCTGTGGACTCTACAACTTAACAGTAAAAAGGAGACTTACAATCATGGCTGACAATTCAACCAACCAAGCCGACAACGCGAAGAAGTGCGCGCATCCAAGTTGCGATTGCACCGTCACCGACAACGCAAAATACTGTAGTGCATACTGCGAAGGCGCGAAGGATACCGTCGAAATCGGTTGCGGATGTGGACATCCCGCGTGCCGCTAGTGCGCGTCCAAAAGAAAGCCGCGTCAGTGAACCATAACAAACACTGACGCGGCTTTCCTTCTGATTGCGTCCGGTGAACTTTATGGAATTTATCCGATAAAGTTCACCGGGCGTGGTTGACCGAAACTTCTCTCTTCCATATTCCGGGCGGCGCATCCACACGGTAAAATCTGTAAACACAACCTTCGTTTTGCCCGCGTCAATACACCGCCCGCATTCATATCTTCTTAACCGTCCGCAAATTTTTCTGATGCTTTCACTGATTCGCGTTTCTTGCGTCTGGGCGTTGTGCTTCGCGTCCGCCTGTTCTGCCACTACCGCACCCGGAGCGACTGAAACCGTCGCGGCTTCGGCGGTTGCACCCTTCGCGTCATTCGAGATTATGGAGAATGACCAGACGGGCGATGCGACGCTTGCCGCGATTCGCCGTAGTGACCGCGCGAGTCGCACGGCGGACGGCAAACTCGTCGCCTTGCCCGCCGATGAACTCACGCGCCGCGCGAGTGTCTTCGCCGCCAACAGGCTTTTCCCGGAAGCACGCGAGTACTGGCTGGCGTTTCTCGACAAATACCCGAATCATCCGAACGCTTCCGCCGCGCTGTTCGGCATCGGGCGCACCTTTTACCAAGAGCGTCAATTCACGCAGGCTCTGACGTTTTTTGAACGCGGCGCACAACCCGCTTACCTCACGACGAAAGAAGGGCGCGATTGTTTTTACTATCTCGCACCGACGCTGCTCCGCCTGAATAAAGCTTCCGAAGCGGCGCGTGGTTACGAGCAGTACGCCGAGAAATTCCCGCAAGGGGAGCGCGTCGAAAGCGCATACTTGAACGCGATTGATACATGGCGCGAAGCCGATAAACCGGACAACGCCGCCCGCGTCATCACACGCACACGCGAACGCTTTCGCAATACGGCGACCGCGACCAACGCGCTTTTCGCACGCCTTCGGCTCGAAATTTCACAGGGGAAATGGACGCCCGCCGTCCTCACTTGCGACGAACTTTTGCGCTCCAATCTATCGAAAGAAGTCTCCACAACGCGCAACGAGATTTTTTACTTGCGCGCCTTTAGCCTTGAGAAAGACGGCAAGAAAGATGCCGCCGTACAAGCCTACGCCGCCGTTCCCGACGACCTAAATTCTTATTACGGCGGACTTGCGACCGAGCGACTCGACAAGCTTGGCGACACGGGACGCAAGCTTTCGGATGCGCGTCAGACTCGCGTGCGTCTCGCGGCGATGAACGCGACGGGACAGTATCCGACGGCGTTTCGTGATGAGATTTTGCGCTCGGTGCGTGGACGTGCGGTTGACCCGCGCCTGATGCTCGCGGTGATGCGACAGGAGAGCGGCTTTCGTCCGAATCTGAAATCGCCCGCCGCCGCGCGTGGACTGATGCAACTGACGATTGATACGGCGACGAAGTACGCTCCCGCCGTCGGAGTCGAAGCCGTGACCGAAGATGTTCTATATCGTCCGGCAACCAACTTACTTCTCGCCGCCGAATATCTCGCGCAACTCGGCAAGATGTTCGACAACCTACCGGAAGCCGTCGCCGCTTCATACAACGGCGGCGAAGACAACGCCATACGCTGGCAGCGTCGCGCGACTCACGACGATGCCGGAGTTTTTGCGAGTGAAGTCGGCTTCGCGGAAACGAAAGATTACGTCCTCAAGGTCATGGCGAATTACCGCGTTTATCGCACGCTCTACACGAACAATTTACGCCCGCAAAATTGATGCTGAAAGCTGATTTTTGAGTTCAGCGATTATTTATAGGAGAGACGACATGAGCGACGAAGATGACGAAAAAAGGCAGCGACAGATGGATTTCATTGTTGAAACACTCGCCCGACTGACCGTGACGGTTGAGCGTACAGCGGAAATGCAGGCGCAACACATCGAGGAAACAAAGCGGCGCGACGACGAATTAACCGAACGCATCAGACAAACTGAACGGCGCGATGATGAAGCAAGCGAGCGCATCGCGCGGTTTGAGCGTTCGTATGTCGTTATCTCCAATTTGCTTGTCAGTCACGATGAACAACTTGTTGAGGTGACGGAAGGCTTGAACCGATTGACGGTTGTCGTCGAACGGTACATCGCGGCGCGCGGCAACAGCACAAACGGCGCGTGAAGGCGAACGAGCCGGAGTGAGAAGTTTCGCAAATCTTTTCACACTTCGCATAATGTTGGCTTTAAGCTAAACCCCTTGTTCAATCAACACCTCGTTGAATTAAACACGCCGGAAGCAATCCTAAAAGAAAGCCAATCACTATGAACTTCAGTTTTGACCACGAAGTCTGCCGCGACTTAAACGAAAACACGCGCCGCGAATGGCTTGAAACCAACGGCATCGGCGGCTTCGCTTCATCCACTTTGTGCGGACAGAACACGCGCCGCTATCACGGCTTGCTCATCGCTTCCCTGCGCCCGCCGACGCATCGCCTCGTGCTTCTCTCAAAGCTTGAAGAAGCCGTCATCATCGGTGGCGCGCGCACCGAACTTGCCACCAATCTTTTCGCTCCCGGTGTCACACACCCGCGCGGCTTTGAACTTCAAAACGGCTTTCGCCTCGACCCGTTCCCCGTTTCGACTTTCACGATTGACCGTACAAACATCGAAAAAACCGTGTTCATGCCGCACGGCGAAAACACCGTCGTCGTCCGCTATCATCTCGATAAATCGTCCGCGCGAAGCGTGACACTCGAACTGCGCCCTTTGGTGGCGATGCGCGATTATCATAGTCTGCTTCGCGCCGACCACACCTCTCAACCGTCATTCATCATCCATGAAAATCTAATCAGCCTTTCATCCGATGACGATGCGGCGCGCTTATTCATCGCGCACACAGGCGCGAACGTCACCGTCAGCGGCTCATGGTACAAAGATTTTGCGTACACCGAAGAACAACTGCGCGGCTTCGATTTCCACGAAGATTTGTTCAACCCGTGCGTTCTCGAATTTCAACTTCAACCCGGCGAAACCGTCAGCCTCATCGCCTCCACCGAACCGCGTGACGCGCACCAAGCAGCCGAGATTGAACAACGTGAACGCACACGTCGCACAGATGAACTGAAGCGTTGCCCGTCAACCGACGCTCACGTTCAAGCTTTGTGGTCTGCATCAACCGATTATCTTGTGCGCCGCGACGTTGACGCCATCAACTCGAAGACACAGAACCTCGCCACTGATACTCAACTTCAAACCGTCATCGCGGGTTATCACTGGTTCGCCGATTGGGGACGCGATACGATGATTTCCCTGCCCGGTTTGACGCTCGCCACAAAACGCTATGACAGCGCGCGCGAAATTCTGCTCGCCTTCGCCGCTTATCTCGACAAAGGTTTGATACCGAACAACTTTCCCGATTTGGGCGACGCGCCTTCATATAACACCGTTGATGCGACGCTCTGGTTTGTTCATGCCGTCGGCGAATATGTGCGTCATACCGGAGATGATGCGACTTTACGCACGCTGTTCCCGCGCCTCGTCGAAGTCATCAAGTGGCACATTCGCGGCACACACAACCACACGCGCATTGACGTTGACGGACTCGTCCGCGCGGGCGATGCTCACGTTCAACTGACATGGATGGACGCGAAAATCGGTGATTACGTCGTCACGCCGCGCTCCGGTCGCGCGGTTGAAATTCAGGCTCTTTGGTTCAACGCCCTTCGCACCGTCGGACATTTAGCCGCCCGCGTTGATGACCCGGATACAGTCCGGCGTTGTGATGAACTTGCGACGCGCGCCGAAGAATCTTTTAACCGACTGTTTTGGAACGACTCTAAAAACTGCCTTTACGATTGCATCGCGGACGACGACACGCCGGATGCTTCGGTGCGCCCGAACCAAATCTTTGCCCTAAGTCTGCCGTATCCGATTCTGACCGACGACACGAAAGCACGCTCCGTGATTGATACCGTGACACGCGAACTGCTCACGCCTTACGGCTTGCGTTCGCTCTCGCCCGCCGATGCACAATATCGCGGAATCTATCAAGGCGATTCGTGGGGGCGCGACACGTCGTATCATCAAGGCACGGTTTGGGCGTGGCTTACCGGCGGTTTCATCTCGGCTTATCTGAATGTGTACGGGCGCACGCCGAAAACTCTCGCTCACATCCGCGAAGCGACGCACGGCTTACGCGCGCACCTTGCCGATACCGGACTCGGACACATATCGGAAATCTTCGACGGCGACGCACCGCACACCCCGCGCGGCTGCATCGCGCAAGCTTGGAGCGTCGCGGAACTTTTGCGCTGCGAACTCGAAGAACTTAATCCGGTCTGAACATTGGTCATCCCGCATCGCTTTGGGCTATCATCCCGCGACACACAAGCAATAATTATCAACACGGGAGAAAGCAACCTTCGATGACTATCAGCAGAGTTGAGGAAGCCGGTTCGTTCTACGACCGCATCGCGCGCTTCTATGATTGGACATTCAAGTTCAATCGCTATCGTCAATCTATCGAAGAATACATTGCCGCCAATCCGCTTTCACTTCCCGTCAATCCGCGCATACTCGATGCCGGATGCGGCACGGGATTATTGACGCTCGCGCTTCATGATGCCCTTCGCCGTCCCGCGCGCATCACCGCGATTGACCTCGCCGCATCATCACTCGTCATCGCCGAAACCGCCGTCGCCAAAGAACACTCAACCGCCCGCATTAAACATCCAGTCACGTTCGCGCAGGCAAACGTCTTGAAACTTCCGTTCGCCGATGAGAGTTTCGATTTCGTCGTCACCTGTGGAGCTTTGGAGTACGTTCCCATCGAAGAAGGCATAACCGAACTCGCCCGCGTCACCGCGTCAGGCGGCTACCTGCTTCACCTACCGATTCGCCCGACGATTATCAGCACCGCGTTCGAGATGATATTCCGCTTCCGATTGCATACGCCTTCATCAATCGAAGCCGCGACCCTGCGCCGTTTCAACATTCTCGACCGTCACGACTTTCCGCCGCTCGACCCGATAGGGTGGACGAAAAACGCCATCCTCGCGCAAAAGGATTAAGGCTCTCACTTCAAGACAAACATACTAAAGCCGGACGGGATAAGTTATGAATCAACTTATCCCGTCCGGCTCTCAAGTTTTTACAATCGGCTATTTATTCAAATGCTGATTCGCAAGATGCGCCAATGCGACGGTCAACGCGACCGCTCCCAAGCCTTTGACGACTTCCGGGTTTTCTGCGTAATAACCGCTCACCCTATCAATAATCGAAGGGTCTTGCTTTTCGGCTTCCGCCGCAATTTGTTCGATTGCCTCCTGTGGAATCTGGTCAGCCATTTCCGGCGTGATTTGCGGTTGACCGCCGCCACCCGTGAAACTACCAAGCAAGCCCGCCAAACCGCCGCCCGTATTCGATTGAGCAGCACCGCCGCTCATGCGCGACATGACTTGTTGCAAAACCATCGGACCCGCCGCCGCCAGCAAAGTATTCATCAAGCTTGCGCGTTGAGTTCCCGATGAGTTGGCGAAAAGCTGACTCACCATATTACCGAACGGAGGCGTACTGTTTGAGCGGAACGCCGCCGAAAGTCCTTCGGCAACCGCCGAGTTCGGTGCGGTGCGCGAAAACTGGTCAAAGTCATTGTCAATATTGTTATTTGGTTGTTGTTGATTTTGTCCGCCTTGATATTGATTGAGCAAGCCGCTCAATTGATTCATCCAATCCATAATTGTAGTGTCGCCTTTCAGAACAAAATGTTTCGTTTGCATTGTGAACGGCGAAACCCGTGCCACAAAAGCAGTAGGCAGTAGGCGGTAGGCAGAATAATGAAGTGGTAAATAGTGAATGAATGGGGCTGTGGCTTTTGCTATTCACAATGCGAATCAAGGGTAAGGACTTCGATTGCTGTGTTCATGAGCTACGGCAGTAGCGGCAAGTCGGTAGCCCACAGTGAAGCGATAGCGTAACTGTGGGTTTAAGCGATACCAAGATTTCCAGCTGCGGAAGCAGCGTAAGATAAACGGATGAGAATCGCTTGTTGATTTCTGTCGCTACTACCGTAGCTTGAAACCTCTCTCTGATTCATTCCCACAGTTGCGGCTTCGCCTTCACTGTGGGCTACCGACTTGTCGCTGCTGCCGCAGCCAAAGACAGGGGCATACTTACCCTTGATTCGCATTCACAATCCACTGTCAACTTCCTTCACTCTGCCTACTGCCTACAGCCTACCGCTTTTATTAACCGCTCGACATCCGATTCGTCGTTGAAAAAGTGCGTGGCGATGCGTATGCCTTCGGGCTTGAGTGAGACGTGAACATCGTGCGCGGCAAGATGCGCGACGGTGTGCGCCGGATTGTCGAACGCGACAAGGGTTTCCGCCGAACGTGAGCGTTCGTCTTTCAACGGTGAAAGCACGCGAAAGTTTTCTTCAATCAAGCGTGATGTTAGATAACGATTTATCTTTAACGCGCGTCGTTCGATTTGATATTTGCCGAGTCGCGTCAGGTACGCGATGCTTGCGCCGAGAGCGTGCATCGCGGGTAGTGCGGGCGTCCCCGTTTCCGCACGCGCCGCCGCCGTTTCAATCAATGTGTATTCACGATTGCGAAACGCGAACGGTTCTTCGACACTCATCCAACCGATGCGGCGCGGCGGGTGGCGCGCTTGCATCTCGCGGCTCATGTATAAAAATCCCGCACCGAATCCGCCGAGCAGCCACTTGTGACCCGTCGCGCACATCGCGTCAATCTTCATGCGCTTCACGTCAATCGGTAAGACGCCCGCCGATTGTGAAGCATTGACGACGAAAGCGTGTCTGCCTTTCGCCGCCCCGATTGCTTCGAGGTCAGCACGAAAGCCGTTCGAGAATTGAACGTGACTCAAACAGATGACTCCGGTTCGATTGTTCATCGCACGCGCTATGTCGTCGGCTTCGATGATGCCGTCGCGCCCCGGAAGCGTATTGACCGCGATGCCGCGATGAAGCCAAGGCAAGGTCGAAGACGGAAATTCAAGTTCGCTCGAAATGACTTCCCCGCTACTTTCAAGCGCGTCAATAATGATGTTCATACCCGTCGAAGTGTTCGGCACGAATGCGACCTCATCCGGTTCGGCATTGATGAACCGCGCAAGGGCTTCACGCGCACTCTCACGCCGCTTCGCCCACGCTTCCCAATGCGTGTCACCGCCTTCGGTCATTTCACGATAAAACTGCGCGACCGTTTCCGCGACTCCGGGCGCGGGCGGAGCAGTCGCCGCGCTTTTCAAATAAGCCGCGCGCGACGTAATCGGAAACCCGACGCGCACACTTTGCCAATCAACTTTGGTTGTCATATCAATCATATTTGTTTCCCTTAACTCATCTTAACCTTGACCGGCTTAACGCTCAAAAGCTATCTTCGCCGCGACCTCTCACAACTTCGACACCGCATCGGTTATCACGTCCGTCTCACTCAATTCATCATGTCATCAACCATCAACACGCAAGCCTCGCTGATTCGCGGACTCGGACTCGCGGCGGCATTCTCCATCGTCGTCGGCAACGTCATCGGGCAGGGCATATTCCTCAAAACGCGCGTTATGACGTGCAACGTAGGTGAGCCTTCGATTGTGATTTTCGTGTGGATTGCCGCCGGATTGTTGAGTCTCGCGGGTGCTTTGACGTATGCCGAACTCGCCGCGATGATGCCGAAAGCAGGGGGCGAATACGTCTTTGTGCGCGAAGCTTACGGGCGATGCACGGGGTTTCTTTACGGCTGGATGCAATTCTTTATCGCCAAGACGGGCAGCCAAGCCGCCCTCGCGGTCGGCTTCGCCATCTTCTTAAACCAACTTCTCGGCGGCGCGCTTAGTCAAGAGTTTTTCAGATTCCAAATCTCGACTTTCACGTTCAGTTTCGGGGCGATGCAAGTCGTCGCCCTCTCTGCCATCGTCATCGTGACGCTTATCAATTGCCTTGCCGTCAGTCTTAGCGGGAACGTCGCCGCCGTTCTCACCGCCGTTAAAATCGCGCTTGTCCTGCTTATCGTCATCGGTGCGTTCGTGTTCGCTGATGGAACTTTCGCGCACTTCGCTTCAAGCGGCGCGGGCGGTGTCTGTGAAGGCGTGGATGCGGCGGCACGCACCGGCTTCGCGGGTTTCGGGGCGGCGATGCTCGGCGCGTTGTGGGCTTATGACGGGTGGAACAATTTAACGCTTGTCGCGGGCGAAGTGAAAGAACCGCAACGCAACATTCCCATTGCCCTCATCTCTGGCATGGCAACCGTCGGGTGTCTCTACATCCTCGCCAATGTCGCATACTTTTACGTTCTCACGCCCGAAGAAATCACAAACATACCTGCTGCTTCATCCGTCGCTACTCAAGTCGCCGCACGCTTCTTAGGTGCAACCGCCGTCGCATTCATGGCAGCCGCGCTTCTCGCCTCGACCTTCGGCACGCTTCACACCTCAATCTTAACCGGCGCACGAGTCCCTTACGCGATGTCGCGCGACGGCTTATTCTTCCAGAGTCTCGCGCGTCTCTCGAAGCGCGCCCGCGTCCCCGTCGGCGCGCTCATCTTGCAAGGCGTGTGGGCTGGCATCCTCGCCCTCTCCGGCTCTTATGACACACTCACGAATTACGTCATCTTCGGCTCGTGGATTTTCTACGGACTGGCGACCGCATCCGTCTTCATCTTTCGTCGCCGGATGCCGGATGCCGCGCGCCCATACAAAACTTGGGGCTACCCGGTCGTCCCCATTCTTTTCTTACTCGTCACCGCCGCGCTTCTAATTACCACTCTGCTCACCACGCCGCGCCAAGCCTTGACCGGACTCGCCCTTATCGCACTCGGCTTGCCTGTTTACTGGTATTGGACGCGGGCGAACAAAGCGGCGTAATGCTGGACTTCAAGTTTGACTTCATCCATTTTAGCCAAGCTGAAACGGATAAAATTGAGGCTACAGCCGACAGCTTTCATCCGGTACTTAATGAACTACGCAACACGTTTGATCTTTCCGCCGTTGCCCTCGCACGCGAGTTGTCACACCTACCCGTCATCGCCGACCCAAGTCACGGAACGGGTCGCCGCAGCAGCCTCATCCCCATCATGTCACGCGCGGCAATCGGCGCGGGCGCAGACGGGTTGATAATCGAAGTGCATCCCTGCCCGGAACGCGCCCTCTCCGACGGTCAGCAGTCGCTTGACCTTCACGGCTTCGAGGAACTCATGCGCGGACTAAAAGAACCGGCGCGTGAACTTGCGGGAACGACATAAGCGAATGTTTCGATTCATTACCACCGGAAAATCAAATTGACAGAAACTTGTCACCATCCTCGAAAAGATGCTTGCCGATGTGAGCGTCTCAATAGATTAGGTCTTACGCAAAATCCAAAACTAACCACAGATAAACACGGATTTCTCTCTGCCGTCTGCTTCAATTTCAATCTGTGTATATCTGTGTTCATCCGTGATTAATCCCTTTTTTTTGCGTAAGTCCTAAGGACAGTTAAAATTGCCGCGTTGTGCCTGTTGCCTGTCCGGTTGTATTGGTTGCGGGAGTCGTGTTGTTGGTATTGACGATGGTTTGCAAACGCTTCTCGAAAAATTCGAGAAACTGTTTTGCCTGCGGGATGCCGGTCTTTTCGCGCGCGTCGCGGAACAACTGAATGCCGCGCGCATCGCCAAGCGCGATGAGTGCTTCGGCGGCGGCGACCGCGACTTGGAAATCCTGCTTTGCGACACTTTGCGTGAAAGCGTCGGAGACAAGAGGAAACGCGCGTGCATCTTTCTTGCCCGCCGCTCCGAGAATCGTCACCGCTCCGGCACGCACCGCACTCGTATTCCCTTTTGCGGCATAGCGCAAGCCTAAGTCGAATGCACGCGCATCACCGAGTCGCGCAAGTCCCGCGAGTCCCGCTCCGCGCACTTGGTCACGAAACGAATCCACAGCCGTCAGTTTCGTGAGGGCGTCATAAGCGGCTTTGTCTTTCGTGTCGCCGTAAGCCGTCGCCGCCGCGCGGACGACGCTATAACTTTCGTCGGCAAGCGCGGCTTTGTACACGTCGGCGTATTTCGCGTCTTTCGTCGCGGCAAGCGAAGTGATGGCTTGCGCGCGGACAAGCGATTTTGAATCTTTCGTCAACGCGACGAGAGCCGGACGGAATGTTTCGCCGAGCGGCGTGGCAAAGAGCGGCGGCGGAATTTTCGCGGCTTGCAGACGCACGCCCCAGAAAGCATCTTTCGTCATCGCCGCGCTCATCGCGTTCGCAATTTGAGCGCGTTCGGCTTCCGTCGTGGTCGGCAAAGTGAGACGTTGTGAAAGCAGTTCGACGGCTTCGAGTCGTCCGGCGGTGTCAGTCCCGTTTTGTAGTTGATACGCGAGTTCCGTCGTCGGACGCTCGAAGTTCAATTGCTTGATCGTGACGCTGCCTTTATCAAAATTGACGAACTGCGGGGCGGCTTCGACGTTGTTAAAGGTGAAAGTCTGTTCGGCTTGCGGTTCGATGGTGATGCGTTCGGTACGCGCACCCGTCGTCATACCGATTTCGACATCGAGCGGCAGGCGGAAAAATTCGACCTGCGGGTAAGCGTTCGTCGGGTCAATCTTCTGTTCTTGCTTGACCGTCATCGTCAATTGTTTCTTCGCGGCGTCGTAGGTTTTCGTGACGTTTAGAATCGGATGACCCATTTTGTAAAGCCACTGGTCAAAGAACCAATCCATCGGCTGACCCGTCGTTTCCTCAATGGCGATGCGGAAGTTTTCGGTGACGACGGGTTGATGCGCGTGCTTCTTCAGGTAGTGCGTGATGGAGCGAAAAAACGCATCATCGCCGAGCGTCTTGCGAAGCATATGCAAGACCGCACCGCCGCGCGGATAAGCATAAGAATCAAACAGGGCGTCGGCATCGGCGTAGTTGTTCGTCACAATCGGGCGGCGATTGCCTTGCGCCCAAGCTTGCAAATACTGGTCTTGATTTTCTCGCACGTCGGCATAGATAAACGTGTCTTCGCCGAGATTATGTTGCCGCCACAACGCTTGAAAGTAAGTCGCAAAAGATTCGTTAAGCCAGATGTGCGCCCATGTCCGGGTCGTCACATAATCACCGAACCACTGATGCGCGAGTTCGTGCGAGATAAGCGAATCGCTCGTGTCGTCGAGTGCGGTGCGCGCGTCAACGATGGACGTGTCGGTTAAAGTCGTCGCCGTGATGTTCTCCATCCCGCCGCCGAAGTCGCGCACAAAAGTCTGGTCGTACTTAGGATATGGATATTTGACGCCCGTGCGTTCGGAGAAAAACTTGACCATCTCCGCGACGCGCGCACCCGTGACACGTCCTTCTTCGACCATGTTGGGGTATGTATAAGTCGTGACCGGAATGCCGTCGTAGTTCGACGTAATCGGCACATACTCGCCGACGATAAGCGAGACGAGATAACTCGCGTGCGGTTGTTCCATCTTCCAGTGCCAAGTCCGCGTGCCGTCGGCGTTGTCTTTCTTCTCAAGCAGTTTGCCGTTTGAAATCACGGTGTACTTCGGGTCAACCGTCGCAATCAATTCCGTCGTCGTGAAATCGTTCGGATGGTCGAAGTGCGGAAACCACGTCGAGTTGTATTCGCTTTCGCCTTGCGACCAAATCTGCATCGGACGTTTCGGGTCATCCGCCGTCGGCTTGATGAACGTCAATCCTTGACCGAAACCGAGTATGCCTTTGTCGTTGATGACGCCGACTGTGTTGTAAGTAATCGCCACCGTCAGTTCGTCCGAAGGTTGATAAACGCGGTCAAGCACGACGCGAAGTTTTCCGGCTTTGGCATCGGGTGCGAAGTTGAGCGTCTGACCGGAAGCGAGTTTGACGGTTTGAATCGTCATGTTCGTCGCATCGAATTCGACTTCGCGCGTGTCTTTGAGAAGCGGCGCGAAAGTAATCGTCGCCGTTCCCAAAGCCTGTTCTTTCTGCCAATCGAAACGCAAGTCGAGTTTGATATGGCGCGTGTCGTAGTTGCGCGGCGGGATGAATTGACGCGGCGGCAAAGGCTTTCGCTCCGCGACGCGCGCGGGTGCGGGCGTCGTGACGGCTTGAGCGAACGCGACGTTATAATTGGAGACGAGAAGCAAGGCGAGACACACAAGGCTCGTCAATTGACGGGCTACACGTCGCTTGATGACTTCGTTCATATTGTTTTTTGAAGACGAAAAAATACTAAGGCGCATGGAGACTTCATAACCTTTCACTCAAATCATTATTTAATTTTATTGACTCTGAACTTTACCGAACTCTTGACAAGGGGAAAGCATGACTCGCGCGCGGCTTTAAGGTAGCTTTCGATTTAATCGCATTGTGGCACATTCCGCTTCGTCTGTGCATCGCCCGCGCGTCGTTCGTGAACGACGAATGACGACTTGATGCTTGACAAAGTTTCGGGCGACGCACAAAATCCCGCGTCGTTAAACTGCACATTCAAACGTCCGTTTCCAAGAATTCAAACAAACCGCGACAGTACCTTGTAATGACTACCACGACGATGCACGAATCGGACACGCCGCTTGACGGATTGACGTTGCGCTGTCAGGGGAAAGTGCGTGATGTCTATACGGTTGATGAGGAGTATTTGTTGCTCGTCGCCTCCGACCGCATCTCGGCGTTTGATTGCGTCTTGCCGACGCGCATTACGGGCAAAGGCGCAATCTTGACCAAGCTTTCAAAGTTCTGGTTTGACCGCCTGAAAAACATCACGCCGCATCATCTCGTCACGACGGATGTTGATGAGATGCCGGAAGCTGTGCGCCGCCACGCCGACCGCTTGCGCCACCGTTCGATGCTTGTCCGTCGCACAAAAGTTTTCCCCGTCGAATGCGTCGTGCGCGGTTATCTCGCGGGTTCGGGTTGGAAAGATTATCAAAGCACGGGCGCGGTTTGCGCTCACACACTGCCCGCGAATTTGCGCGAAGCCGACCGACTGCCCGAAACGATTTTCACCCCCGCGACGAAAGCCGAGACGGGTCATGACGAAAACATTTCCGAACGCGAAATGGAAAACGTCATCGGTGTTGTGGCGACGAAACATTTGCGCGAAACAAGTCTCGACCTTTACGCTCGCGCCTGTGAACACGCGGAAGCTTGCGGCATCATCATCGCCGATACCAAGTTTGAGTTCGGCATGGACACGGACGGGGGCGCGATTTTGATTGATGAAGTTCTTACGCCCGATTCATCTCGCTTCTGGGACGCGGCGACTTATCAAGCGGGAACTTCGCCGCCGTCTTACGATAAGCAGTTCGTGCGCGATTACTTGGAAACCCTTTCATGGAACAAGCAACCGCCTGCCCCGCGACTTCCACCTGAAATCGTTCAAGCTACCATTGCGCGCTACAAACAGGCTTATCAACTGCTTACCGAAAACGAAGCGGCGTTCTAACTCTGTTAGAGCATGTCTGAAAAGCCCTACGCTATTGAATGTGTCGCTTTCAGCGACCAGAGAATATTTTTCAGACACGCTCTTAAATCTTTGTGCGTGTTAATCAATACATCACTTGCCCAAATTTTACTTGCCGGAGTTACTCATGCAATTACACGCGCGCTTGGAAGCTTTGATTGATGAAATGCTCGATGGCAAAATCTTACTTGACGAAGCGATGACTGAATTTGAAAAGCTGTACATTCAAAAAGCACTGCTTCGCAACAAAGACCACCTTTCGCACACCGCCGCGACGCTTGGCATCCATCGCAATACGCTTTCCAAAAGAGTCGCCGCTTATAAATCCCAAGAGCGAATTATGCACACCAAGTCAGAGCGTTCGCGTTGATTGTTCATGTCGCTCACGCCGACTCTTTAGCTTCCCTTTTTTCGGCTGGCTTCTCAACAACACATTTGACAATAAGATTGTCGCTTCTATAAGCTTGGCACTCGCCGCTAGGGAGTGCTAACAATTAAGAGAGCCTCGAATCTCTCGTGTCTTTCGCGTTTCTCTGGAGTTACACTTCGGCAGATGGCGAATGTTTGAAATTAAGAATCACGATTCAATAAATGCCGACGCAACATGCCCGGCAGTTAAAACCCAGTAAGGAGCAAATAAAAAATGGCTACTACGATCAAACCGTTGCAAGACCGCGTTATCGTCCGACGCATTGAAGAAGGCGAACAAACGCGCGGCGGAATCATCATCCCCGACAGCGCGAAAGAGAAACCGCAAGAAGGCGAAATCATCGCAGCGGGCGAAGGCAAATTCCGCAATGACGGCGAACGTCAACTGCTCGATGTCAAAGCAGGCGACCGCGTGTTGTTCGGTAAATACAGCGGTTCGGAAATCACGGTTGACAATGAAACTTTGTTGATTATGCGTGAAGACGAAATTCTCGGCGTCATCGAACGCGCGGGCGCGGCGGCGGGTGGCACATCGCAAACCACGACGACCGGCAAGAAAAGCGGTAAATAGGTTTCGACCTGTTTGCCGTTCGCTTATTTTCAGCAATCAAAAACATTTAAGAAGTTTAACGAGGAGAAGTAAAAACAGTTATGGCTAAACAAGTTATTCATGGCGAAGAATCGCGCGCCGCGATTTTGCGCGGCGTCAATCAACTCGCCGACGCGGTTAAAATCACTTTGGGTCCTAAGGGTCGCAACGTCGTTCTCGATAAAAAATTCGGCAGCCCGACGATTACCAAAGACGGCGTGACCGTCGCCAAAGAAATCGAACTCAAAGACCCTTTGGAAAACATGGGGGCGCAGATGGTGCGCGAAGTCGCATCGCGGACTTCCGATGTTGCCGGTGACGGCACGACGACCGCGACCGTGCTGGCACAGGCGATTTTCAAAGAAGGCGTTAAGACCGTCGCGGCGGGCGGCAATCCGATGGCGATTAAGCGCGGGATTGACAAAGCCGTGATTCGTGCGACCGAAGAAATCAAGCGTCTGGCGAAACCTGTCAAGGGCGACATGATTGCCCAGGTCGGTACGATTTCCGCCAACGGCGACAAAACCATCGGTGAACTGATTGCCAAAGCGATGGAAAACGTCGGCAAAGACGGCGTTATCACGGTCGAAGAATCCAAGACGATGGACACCAACCTTGAAGTCGTTGACGGTATGCAGTTTGACAGAGGTTATCTTTCACCGTACTTCGTGACCGACCCGGAGCGCATGGAAGCCGCGCTTGAGAACCCTATGATTCTCATCAACGAAAAGAAAGTTTCTTCGATGAAGGACTTGCTTCCGATTCTCGAACAGGTGGCGAAGATGGGTCGCCCGCTCGTCATCATCGCGGAAGATGTCGAAGGCGAAGCGTTGGCGACACTCGTCGTCAACAAACTGCGCGGCACATTGAACGTCGCGGCGGTCAAAGCTCCCGGCTTCGGCGACCGTCGTAAAGCGATGCTCGAAGACATCGCCATCTTAACGGGCGGCAAAGTCATCAGCGACGATTTAGGCATTAAGCTTGAAAGCGTCAAGATTGAAGATTTAGGACGTGCCAAACGCATCACGATTGATAAAGACAACACCACTATCATTGACGGTGCTGGCAATCAGGCGGATGTTGAAGGTCGCGTTAAAACCTTACGCGCGCAGGTCGAAGACACATCGTCCGACTATGACCGCGAGAAATTGCAAGAGCGTCTGGCGAAACTCGTCGGCGGCGTCGCGGTGATTAAAGTCGGTGCGGCGACGGAAACCGAACTGAAAGAAAAGAAAGCCCGCGTCGAAGATGCGATGCACGCCACACGCGCGGCAGTCGAAGAAGGAATCGTGCCGGGCGGCGGAGTTTCTCTTGTTCGCGCCGGTAAAATTCTCGATGATTTCGTCGCTAACGAACACGATATGGACGAGCAAGTCGGTGTAAAAATCATCCGCCGCGCTCTCGAAGAACCGCTTCGCCAAATCGTGCAAAACGCCGGACAAGAAGGCGCGGTCATCGTCGGCAAAATCCGCGATAACGACCAAGCCAACTACGGCTTCAACGCGGCGACCGAAGAATTCGGCGACTTGGTTGAGCAAGGTGTCATTGACCCCGCAAAAGTTACGCGCACAGCTCTGCAAAACGCGGCTTCAATCGCGGGCTTAATGCTCACCACCGAAGCAATGATCGCCGATATGCCCGACAAAGACGGCGATGCCGGCATGGGCGGTATGGGCGGCGGTATGGGCGGTATGGGAATGGGAATGTAGTCCGATTTCGGATTTTAGATTTCGGATTTTGGATTTTTCCAAATTCAAAAAGGCTTCGTTCAGGTTTGAGCGAAGCCTTTTTCTTTTGCAGAAGTGAATTTTGCGTTATAATCAACCTGTCGAGAGGAAATAAAATTATGGAGACACTTGTTTTAGAAGGAACTTGGGAGGAGATCGCCGAAAACGCTTTTAATGATTACATCAATTTTTAATTTAAAACGGGTTGCAGTTTATAAAGACGATTGTTTCAACTCTTACTACATTCATTTCCGCAACGCTACTTACTTTGCCGGAGCAAACAGTTTTCTGATCTTTGCTTCCAACTCGACGGCTTCGTCTTTACGATTGTTCTCGTTCAGAAAATTAACATACATTGTAACGGCGATATTCGTAACTTCCGGTGCTTTTTTCGCTGCTTCGACATCTATCTCATCTATTGCCCGCTTGAAAAAATCTTCACCTTGAAAGTTCTTGTTCAGTTTCGTCATCGTAAAACCGAGAATCGAAAGCGCGTAGACCTTTTGCGGATAAGGCGCGATCTTGTTTTTTTCCAGAAGCGCAAGATAACGGCGATATTGGATTTCGGCATTTTTGTAATCAACTCGAGTCAAATAAAAATCGCCGAAATTTCGGACGGGTTTAAGAAGTTTCTGTGAATCCGCGCCGGATTCTTTTTCGATCAACGAAATCTGCCGTTGATAAAGTTTTATTACTTCGTCAAATTTTTTCTGCGCTTTGTAATAAGAAGCCAAATTATTCGTTGCGATGCTCGTATCGGAATCACTGATCCCTTTTTTCTTTTCAAAAATTGCCAACGCTTTTTTTGTTAATTCTTCGGCTTTTACAAAATTTTTGTTTCCCGCATTAGCCAACGCGAGATTATCCAGCGTGGTCGCATACTCGGCAGATTCCGCGCCGAAAAGTTTTTCTCTGATCTTTAACGCTTCTTCGGTAATCTTTATCGCTTCGGCAAATTTTCCCTGAGCGAAATAAACCAGACCTAGGTTATTTTTAGCAGCGGCTTCCAAAGTCTTGTCGGAGATTTTTACGGCAATCGTCGCCGCGCCTTTAAAGTATAATTCGGCTTGTTCAAAACGGCTTAATCTCCGGTAGAGTTCACCGAAATTATTGATCGCATTGCCGAGTTTGGCATCTTCCTTGCCGGTTTTTTTCGCATCGTCCAAATCCTTTTTCAACAATGTAAAAGCGTCTTCAAAGCGTCCCTCGTCGAGAGCGTTCAAACCCGCCGATTTGGTTTGTCCGGCGACGCTTAGTGCCAAAAACAATAATAATAAAACAGATAAAATTCGAATATTTTTTAAAAAGGGCATAATTATTTTTTGATATAATCGAGCGATTTGTCAGATAACCACGATATTATCAACCACATTTCGTTTTTACAACTTCTACGCTCAACAGAACTTTTTCTAAGATGCAGGAAAAACTCTTTAGTTTGTGCTCCGCATTGGCTTGTGAAATTTTTTCTAAAATAATAGAATGACAAGAGAATTTTATTTCTACTATTAATGTGAATCAAGAGTAGAAACTCTTTGCGAACTCTGCGCCTCTGCGTGAGAAAAAACACGCTCAAATATTCAACATTTTCGATAAAAACTCAGAATATTTTCACGCAGAGGCGCAGAGTTCGCAGAGAAAACAATGTAAATTGAGGAAAAATCTCTACTCTTGATTCACATT
>JBGTMR010000081.1:0-1617 GCA_041743485.1 Pyrinomonadaceae bacterium | reverse complement strand
CGAACTTCGTTACGAGAAAACCCACTCGAACATCGTCGAAGTAAAGGCGCGCGAAGGCGTCATCCTAACCCTCGTTACCGAAGGCGACGAGATGAGCGCGAACGAATCAACGCACGTCATCGAAATACCGGAAGCATCCGACTTACTCGCACCCATACTCTCCGTCATCCCGCTTCAACTGCTCGCCTATCACATCGCCGTCCGGCGCGGCTGCGACGTTGACCAACCGCGCAACCTTGCGAAAAGCGTGACCGTCGAATAATCGCGCGAAGGCGGTAAGAAGTTTATCCACGAAACAGCACGAAGTAAGAACACGAAACGAAGCGGTTCTTACTTCGTGCCGTTTCGTGTTCTTTCGTGGATAAGTTCTTTCATGTCACACGTCGGACTCACCTTGATTTCTTACCCGAATTATTTCCCGCATTCACTGTTCGCTGTTAAAATCGTCGCACTCGACCGACGTTTTTATAAAGAGGAACGAACCATGCGCTTGACCTCAATTCACTTCAAGTTTTTCGTTTTGTTCGCGTTGCTCACTGCAACGTGCGCGACACTCAACGCCCAACGTCCCGCCGCGCGTCGCACTGCGGCGACCAATGGAGCAACCGACACCACACCGAAGAAGGACACCGGAACAATCGCCGGGCGTGCCACACACGACGGCGCGCCCGCCGCGAATGTCACTGTGACGCTTGAGAAAGCCGGATCGCGGCGTTTCTCAAATGAAAAGCCACTCGCCCGCACGCGCACCGATGCGGACGGGCGTTTTCGTTTTACGAACGTCGCCGCCGGAGCCTATAACGTCACGTCGCACGCTCCAGCGTTTGTCGGTGAACGCAGGTTCAGTTTCGAGGGCGGCAAAGCGGTGACGCTTGATGCGAACGAAAACATTGACAACGTGGATTTTGAACTTGAGCGCGGCGGCGTCATCACCGGACGCATCGTTGACGGAGAAGGCACACCCATCATCAGCGAAATCGTTTCGCTGACTCCGGTTGATGAAAAGAATCAACCGCTTCAGACAAGTTTCAACACGCCTTATTCTTCAAGCGACGACAGAGGCGTTTATCGCATCTACGGGATTCCCGCCGGACGTTATCTCGTCGGTGCCGGACGCAACGAAGGCGGGATACGCATCGGCGGCAGCAATCGTTTTTACACGCGCACCTTTCACCCCGAAACAGGCGACCAGACGAAAGCCACCGCGATTGAAGTCACGGCGGAGAGCGAAGCGGTTGACATCAACATCACGCTCAAGAATACCGGACGCGCGTTCACCGCGACCGGGCGCATCATTGATGCCGACACGAACGAACCCGTCCCCAACATCACTTATGGTCACGGCATAATTCAAGGGCAGGGCGATAATCGTTATATGGGCGGCTACGGCTACAACGGCTCACGCACGAATGCGCGCGGCGAGTTCCGGCTTGAGAATTTAGCGGCGAATGAGTACGCGGTTTTCGCGGGCGGCTTTGAAGGTACGAACGAACAGTACGGCGACTTGACGACGTTTGAAATCAAAGATGCCGATGTTAAAAACCTTGAAGTCAAGATGCACGCCGGAGCGTCAATCGGCGGTTACGTCACGCTTGAAGACGCGACCAACAAAGCGGC
>JBGTMR010000080.1:0-9953 GCA_041743485.1 Pyrinomonadaceae bacterium | reverse complement strand
CTGGTGTTGTGGCATCGCGCGGGTTTCCGCTCCGGCATCATCTCCGGCAATACGTCATCGGCGGTTGAGCGTCGGGCGCGCGATTTGAAAATCGAATTTGTGCGACAAGGTTCACTGAATAAAATCGAAGCTTACGATGAAATTCTAAAACTGGCGCACGTCGAAGCCCGCGAAGTCGCGTACATCGGTGATGATGTGGTTGATGTTCCTTTGATACGCCAATCGGGACTCGGCATCGCGGTTGCCGATGCCGTCGAAGAAGCACGCGCCTTCGCGCATCTGACGACCGACGCGCGCGGCGGCTTCGGGGCGGTGCGTGAATCGGTGGAATTTCTGTTGAAAGCTCAAGGGCGTTGGACGGAACTGATGCGACGCTATACAGAGTAGGATTATTTTAAGAGAAGCGAAAGTAAGCCAAGAAAAATAAGAGGAAGTAAGGTTGAGATGAGCGAGAACAACACGATTCTTTTCGTTGAAGATACCGCCGACACGCGCGACCTCGTTGAGTTCGGTTTGCGGCACGAAGGCTTGGAAGTGACGACCGCGCAGACCGCCGAAGAAGGAGCGAACACCGCGCGCCGACAGGAGTTCGCCTTGATTCTGCTGGATGTCGGCTTGCCGGACAAAGACGGTCTCGAATTGTGCCGTGAGATACGCGGCTTCAATTCGCACACGCCGATTCTGTTTTTCACCGCGTTCGCCGACCTGCTTGACCACGAAGAAGCGAAGCGCGCGGGGGCGCAAGGCTGTCTCCGCAAGCCGGAAGATACGAGTCGTCTCGCGCCAATCATCAAAGCTCTGATTGCGAAACGAACCGCCGAAGATTCCACCGCGAACGAGGAGAACCAAGCCACATCGTCAAACTAAATTCCACGTTCGATGCTCGTGCGCTTTTGAATCTCTTCTGAACATGACCAAAGCCAAATGCGTATTTCACGCCGGAGGTGAAACTGAATGTACTGTCGCCATTGCGGAGCAAAAGTTGGAAGTGAACAAAAGCACTGCAAGAAGTGCGGGGCAAAACAAATTGTAGCTGGGGGCATAGACGAAAACCCCGCGTCCGGGAATAACGAACTCGCAATAATCACGAAGATATTTATCGGGATATGTTTTTTTCTGATGTTCGTTGCCGGAAGCCAAATGCTGGCTAATGATAATTATGTAGGACTAATCTCCGTTATATTAGGATTCGGTTTTCTTATATACGGGCTGTTTTGGTGGCAGAACAGACAGGTTACTCATCTCCAGAAAAGCGAGCGAGACTCCGTTAAGGAACTTGACTTTGAAGATGAAAAGTTACTCGCTTCAGGCAAGGAACAATTTAGCGTGACTGAGGAAGCTACCAGAAAGCTTGAATCCTCTAAACTGCGTAGAAAACTCTAAATCAATGAGAAGATGTGGTTCTATTAAAACGTTTGACACCCGGCGAAGCGTGTTAGTATCTTTCTTCTCAACACAGGCGCGGGCATAGCTCAGTTGGTAGAGCGTCGGTTTCCCAAACCGGAGGTCGCGGGTTCGAGACCCGTTGCCCGCTTGTTGAAATATGATGACGGCACGATTCGCGTCACTTTTAAGTTTTACGAAGGAAGGTTAAAAACGATTATGAAAAACGAAATAAAAACAGGTTTATGCGCGATTGCGCTGGCGGCATCGTCAATCGCGTGCAACGAGCAAACAGCGAATACCAACGCCTATACCGCGAACGCCAACAACGCGAACATGATGGCAACGACCATGACTCCGCAGACGGGTATGGAGATGCAGAACGGCAGCACCGCGTCTATGGATGATTCGACCATGACGGAGACGGAAGAGAACGGCGTCAAGGTTGAAACGCGCACGTTCAATAATCCCAACAGCAGAGTTAAGCGTGTCGTCGTCAGAACCGATAAAAACAAACGCAGCACGGCGCGCGTCGTCTATCGTGACGACACCGAACGCGACTTGCCGGACAATGCCGTTGAAAGTGCGCTTCGTGATACGGGCGACGCCTTGGCGACGGCGGGCGGTTACGTCGCGGACAAAACCGGCGACGCTTACGATGCTACAAAAGATGCCGTCGGAACGGGAATTGATAAAACCAAAGACGCCGCCGGAACGGTGAGAGACGCTTCGGGCAGAGTCATCGAACGCACGGCGGAAGTCGGCGGGACGGTTGTTGATAAAACCAAAGATGTCGGCGGCACGGTCATTGATAAAACCAAAGATGTCGGCAGCACAGTTGTCGAAGGCACGAAGTCGGGAGCGAAGACTGTGGGTTCGGGTGCGAAAACAGGAGCCAAAGCCGTCGGTGAGGGAGCGAAGACCGTCGGTGAGAAGACCGTTGAAGGCACAAAGAAAGTCGGCAATAAAGTTAAAGATATTATCAACTAAGCCGCTTTCCAAAGTGACACGCTTTTCCTTCAAGCGGGCAATCGTTCATAACGGCGATTGCCCGCTTGTGTTTATACAACTTGAATTTTTAAGCAGGGAGAAAAGCCTGATGAGCGATGACGGAAGGTGGACGATACTGTGTCCGTGTTGCGATGCGACGTTGATTATTGACCGCGCGACCGGAGCGGTGATTTCGCACGAAGAGAAAAAGAGACCCGCCGCGTCGTTTGAAGAAATGGCGCGCGACATGAAGCGCGGCGAACAAACACGCGACCAACTTTTCGCGCAAGAACTCAATTCGCAAAAGAACCGCGAACGCATCCTCGATGAAAAGTTTCGTGAAGCGATGAAACGCGCCGATACGGAAAAAGATAAACCATTCATCAACCCGCTCGACGTGGATTGAGTTTATGCGTGTGATTGCCCGAACGCGCTTTCACGCCGCTTGATAAAAACTCAACGCCGCGTCGCCCTGCTTTATCACGCGCCACCGACGCACATCACCAATCGTTTCAGGTAAAGGTTTTTTGTGATGATGTTCGACGATAAGCACGCCGTCGGGCTTCAGTAATACGGCGGCATCTTCGCCCGCGCGAAACTCAACCAACACCGGAAGATAATCGGAAGCATAAGGCGGGTCATAAAACACGACATCCCAACTCCCGCCCGCTTCACCCGCCGCCGTTTTACGACGCGCCCGCCGCAGAAAATCCGCCGCATCGCTCATCACGACTTCGCTGCGTTCCTCTTCGACGCGACACAAATCAAGATTCTCTTCAACGAGCGCGCACATCTTCCGCGACCTTTCAACAAACGTCACGAAACTCGCCCCGCGCGATAAAGCCTCAATTCCAATCGCCCCCGTTCCGGCGCACAAATCCAAACACCGCGCGTCCACCACACACGGCGCAAGCACATTAAACAGCGTCTCACGCAAACGGTCGGATGTCGGACGCACATCAAGCGACGGCGGGCTTTTCAGCGTTCGCCCGCGATACTCTCCGGCGATAACGCGCATTAGTACACACTAAACACAAATCTTAAAACTACATATTGCGAGACGGGACGACCGTTTTTGGTTGCCGGTATGAATTTTATTTTACGCGCCGCTTCGATTGCTTTTTCAGTCAAACCATGTCGCAAACCCTTCACAACCTGAACAATATCTATCTCACCATTATGGCGGAGGATGACTTTTAGTGTCACCACTCCTTTAACTTTGTGCTTGCGTGCCGCATCGGTGTAAGAAGGCTCTACGTTGTTGAGGACTACTGCTTTCAACTCATCACTCGCTGCTTTTTGTGTTCCCTGTTTGACTGTGGAAACCTGTTCCTTTGGTGCATCATTCTTTGATTCGTTCGCGGCGGTCAAAGCATTAGAGTTTGTTGACGACGTGGTGTTTTGGTTCTGTTGAGCTACCAAAGCGAAGGGAAACATAAGCACCAAAAACATTGCTAATTTAGCGTGTGAGGTCGAATGAAATTTGCGAGTAATCAAAGTTGTTTCTCCTGATAAAGATTCACGGTAACGATCCGCTTAGAATGTGATTTTATATTTGTGTGCCGATTGACCGCACAACGCTGAATGAATTTGCGGCTTGAAGCGGCGTTGGAACGATAAAACTAAACGGCGAATGGATTGACGATTTCCAAGCCGGTCGCCGCCGCTGAATTGTCGAAGTCTTCGGAATATAAACGTCCCACACCCGCTTCGAGGCACACCGCGACAATCATCGCGTCCCAGAACGAGAGGCTATACTGCGAAAGCAGTGCTTCGGCTTTGTTCAGCACAATCCACGACGGAGCAAACGGCAACCAGATGCTTCGTAGGTCGGCGAGGTCTGCCCACGCCTGTCGTTGGTCGTAGCCCAATGAGGTCAGTTTTCGTGACGCGGCGATATACTCACATGCGACCTGCCACAGCAAAACTCCATCATTGAGAGTTGCGATAAGGCTTTGCGCCGTTTGTTGTTTTTGAGGATCGCGTGTGTCGCGCGCATAAATAAGCACGTTCGTATCAACGGCGTTCATGCAGTTCCTCGCGCGTGAAACGAGGTGCGTTCACGGGAATAGGATTGGCATTCATACGCGCAAGAAGTTCACGAATGATTTGCGTGCGCTCCACCGGGTCGGTGACGGTCGGCGGCAGTGTGTACGGATCGTGCAAGGTGATTTCAACTTCCGCGTTCTCACGCACGCCCGACAAGTCGCCCGCCGTCACAGGCACGAACGCGCCGTCTTTATAAATCACTCTCAATCTCACAGACATGTCATTTCCCCTTTCGTCCCGCAAGTATAGCTCTCAACCAATCGCCGCCAAACCGAAACGCGCATCGCCGCGCGGATTGCGTGTTACCTGTAAGGACTTGTTTATCGTGTAACAGCGAAACGCAAATTGCTATTCGGCAAATGGTTTTTCTCCAAACAACTCGCCTGTCATTAGATTGATTTTTACTTCTCTGTACTCTGGGGCATCCTGAAAGGAACCGCTCCACTTGGAAACAACACTCAGCACAAGAAGATTATTTTCCTCGTCAATAAGATGCTTGCCGCCCCAGAATATTGAGCTAACCGAACGCGGTAACCGGGCAATCATTCTCTCTGGAAAGATGTCCGGCAAGGACATCTTCTTTACCATTTTTCCACCATGACCATAGATTGCCACGATGTTGTCTCCGTAGCCCACGGAGTGCCAATTGTCGAAACTTACAACATGCTCTCCACTATCTGACACAAGTGCATGAACAGGTGCAACGTCGTTGGACAAGCGGCTTTCCCACACCTTCGAGTATTTTCCGCTTCCGTCTTGTTTGTAGAAGAAGCCTTTACAAAAGTTATCCTTCGCTTCTTTGAGAGAGCCAGCAGGTTCTTTGCCTTTGACTTTATCATCGAAGAACTCCAGTTGGCTTTCCAGTTTTCGCGGCACGATTTCGACGTAAAACTTCTTGTTCGATGAGAAATACTTGGTTGGTTCAGGCAAACTCCAAGAATCTGCTGAAGCACTCAAACCGGGTAATAGAACCGAAGCAATTGCCACAACCAATGTAGCCATCGTTTGTTTCATAATCAATATTCCTTGTCTTGAGGATTAATATCGCGCCTAACAATAGCGTTCGGTTATGTCGAGAATTTCAACGCTCACCAAGTTTTCATCTTCGTAGTTGTAAAGCACGCCCGCGTCCAAATTACTGGTACATCGGTTCGGGCATGGATGTTCGATGAAGCGGATTGTCAGTAAGTCAACTTCCTCTCCATACTTCAGCCACAAGTTCGGTACATCGAGATTGAGCGGAGTTCCGGCTTCAGCCAACCGCGCGGCGGCTAGTCGTAATAACGTCGCTTCATCCGGCGGTGCTTCTAATAATTGTCGTTCTCGTATTTGCGCCATATAACTTTGTTGCGGTCGAAATCGGATTCGTAGCGTGTCGTGATGATAAAACCATCGCGGCTATCGAGTTCACGGTAAAAGACGTGAAGGAAATCTCCACGCTCGTAAATGACGGCGGCAAGCGCGCCGCGTTGCGCTCTTAAAACATACTCCGGGTCTGCAACCGTATCAAGCACCAACTCGTAATCATGAAACGAAAAGTCGTTTGAATGTTCATCAAGAACATGTTGCCATTGCGTGAAGGTCAGTCGAATGATTACGCCGTTAATGGATTCCGCCGTATCGAGTGTGTCCCGTGAATCAGCCATGACGAGAGTAGTTCAGTAATGGTTCAAACTTGCTAACCAATCGCCGCCAAACCGAAACGCGAATCATTACGAACGCGCTCAATCAGGTTTGAAGTTTCGAGCGTGCGCCGCTTGACGGTCAGGTAGTGTTCGGCTTCGCGGCGGGCTTCTTCGAGGATGTGCAAATCGCGTACAAGATTGCCGACGCGCAAAGTCGGGACACCGGATTGGCGCGTCCCCATGACTTCGCCGGGACCGCGAATCTCCAAATCTTTTTCCGCGATGCGAAAGCCGTCCGATGTTTCTTCCATGATGCCGAGACGTTCGCGCGCGACCGAAGTTTGTTTTTCGGTGGCGAGTAGAACGCAGAACGATTTTTCCGCACCGCGTCCGACGCGCCCGCGCAGTTGATGAAGTTGTGACAGCCCGAAGCGTTCGGCGTGTTCAATCACCATCACACTCGCGTTCGGCACGTCAACGCCGACCTCAACCACCGTCGTCGCCACGAGGATGCTTGTTTCTCCTGAAACAAAGCGGCGCATCACGTCCTCTTTCTCCGACGACTTCATCTTGCCGTGAAGCAAGCCGATTGAAAAATTGGGAAATACGCGCTCGCGTAAGTGTTCGTACATGCGCGTCGCGTCTTTCAAATCCATCTTCGCGGATTCTTCGACAAGCGGATAAACGATGTATGCCTGACGCCCTGAAAGCACTTCGCGTTCGACGCCTTTATACACGCCGCCGCGTTGGTCTTCACCGCAAACGACGGTTTTTATAGGTGTGCGTCCGGGCGGCAATTCATCAATCACCGAGACATCCAAATCACCATAGACCGTCATAGCGAGTGAACGCGGAATCGGCGTCGCGGTCATCACGAGAACATCGGGATTGAAGCCGCGTTCGCGCAAAGCGGCGCGTTGAAGCACGCCGAAACGATGCTGTTCATCAATCACGACTAAGCCGAGTTTCGCAAACTGCACGGCATCCTGAATCAAAGCGTGCGTGCCGATAGCGGCGTGAATCTCGCCCGTCGCCATGTCCGCGTGAAGGCGTCGCTTCTCACTGGCGCGCAAACTTCCGGTGAGAAGTTCGACGCGGTGCGGCGTGCGGGCGAGCATCTTCTTGACGTTGCGCGCGTGTTGTTCGGCGAGGATTTCCGTCGGAGCCATCAACACGGTTTGATACCCGTTCTCCATCGCCGCCATCATCGCGGAGAGCGCGACCGCCGTTTTACCCGAACCGACATCGCCTTGCAGAAGGCGGTTCATAGGTTCATCGGATTGCATATCGTCGAGTATGCGGGCGAGTGAACGTGATTGCGCGCTCGTTAATTCAAACGGCAAAACTTCGCGCATCGCGTCCTGAACGCGCTCCGTGATTTCGATGATTGTGCCTTTCGGTTCGCGCACGCGCTCATCACGACGCACGGCAATCGCCAGCGCGACCCAGAAAAACTCTTCAAAAATAAGCCGCAAATGCGCGGGGCTTCGTGACGCTTCGTAAGCGGCAAGCGGCGCATCATCAATCGGAAAGTGTATGCGGGGAAGTGCTTCGTGACGCGCGATGAGTTTTTGACGTTTGATTAAATCCGGCGGCAAGGTTTCGACGAAAGCCGCATCATCGAGACGCGAAAAGACGGCGTGCATGATTTCGCGCAGACGCTTGGTTTGAAACTCGCCGAGTTTGCGATACACGGGAACGCGCCGCCCTGTGTGAATCGCGGCGAGTCGCGGGTCGGTTTCGTGCGCGCCATCGGAAGCTTCGTCATCCGCCGCGTTATCATCGTTTGAAATTGAGGATGAAGTTGATGCGTGCGGATTTTGCGATGCGTTGTCATCGCCTGTTTCGTCAAATTCGTTATCGGCGGCGAGACGAAGCAGGGCGTGTTCGGGCGGCGTCCACGTTCCATCGGACGGCAGGATTTCCAACTCGTCGGGTTTGCCAAGACGAAGTGACCAAGTATTGCGGCGCGAATCCCATTCCCATTGCCCGTAAGCGACGAAGCGCGTGCCGCGTGCGAATCGTTTCGCGTTGTATGTGATGATGCGGTTTGCCTGTCTGCCGGAGACGAACCACCAGATGCAAACAGGCTTCGCGGTGCGTTCGGGGTCGCTCGCCGTGATTTCAAAAATCCATAACGGCGGAGCTTTCGAGCCGCGATTCTTGCCGACCTGAAACCCGCCCGCGACTCTCACATAAAGTTCGAGCGAAGCTTCGACGCCCTCGCGCAAATCCGTGATTGAAGCGAGATTCGAGCGGTCTTCGTAACGCATCGGCAGGTAGTTCAATAAATCTTCAATCGTCGCTTCGCGCGCATCGCGTTTATCGAAAGCAATCGCCACGGCAAGCGCGAGTTTGTGCGCCGAACCTTCAGCGAAGCGCGTAATGCCCACGCTGCCGAGTTCGACGACGGGAGTGTTAAGCGTCAAGTTAGACATAGAAATTGATTCATTAAAACATCGGAACCCATTGACTCATTTTTAACTGAATCAATGGGTTCCGAGAATCAATGGATAAATTCAGGACTAGGCGGTTTGAGTGTTCGCGCTCGTCGTGTTCGCGTCTTTGGTACAGAAACGGTCGAACGCGGAAGTCAGTTCTTCGGCAATCTGGTCGGCATAGCGCGATTCGATGCCCATGCGTTCGAGTACATAAACCAGCTTGCCGTCTTTGAACAACGCGACGGAAGGCGACGACGGGCGGTAACCCGTGATGTATTCACGTGCGCGCTCTGTGGCTTCGATGTCCGCTCCGGCAAACACCGTGATGGCGCGGTCGGGGCGGTTTTCATGTTGCATAGCCATCGCAATGCCGGGACGCGCTTTTCCGGCGGCGCACCCGCACACGGAATTGACGACGAGCATCACTGTGCCTTCGGTGTTTTGCAACGCGGCGTCAACCTGTTCGGGCTGCTTGGCTTCTTCGATACCGATGCGTGAAAGGTCTTCGCGCATCGGGCGAATCATAATTTCTGGATACGGCATAATTTAAGATCTCCTTGATAACTTTATATGAGTGTGTGTTGAATGTTCGGGACGAAATTTCAGAGCGGATTTTACCACGTTCTCGCTCAACTCATCATCGGCGAAGCGTGAGGCGCGACGCGAATCACGCGCTCCGTATCGCCGACCACTTCAATCGTCACGTCCCACGTCGAAGCAGGAAGCGGATAACCCGCAATGCGCGTCGCCCATTCGATGATGACGACGGCGCGGCTTTCATCGCTCAAAAGTTCTTCAAGGTCAACGGCGTGCGCGGCGGCGAAACCGTCATCGAGACGGTAAAGGTCGAGATGATAAATGGTCAAACGCCCGGCGTAACTATTGACGAGTGTAAAGGTCGGGCTTGTGACTTCGCGCGCATCGTAGCCGAGCGCGGCGGCGATGCCTTTGACTAAAATCGTTTTTCCCGCACCGAGTGTGCCGTGAAGTAATAAGACTTCGCCGCCCGTGAGACGTGCGCCGAGTCGTTCACCGAAGTGAAAGGTTTCCCCTTCGCCGTGTGTGTGCCACTCGCCCGCGAGTGCGTCAAGCATCGCGTTGTTCATAGCGTCCTTGTGCTTCAAAACATCGCTCATGGGTATTCACCGTCGGGGTCAAGCGTGCGAAACGCCTGACTTAATTGCGTGCGAATATCCGAAGCCCGCATCGCGCGCATACCCGTTTCGCGGGCGGCGAAATCGGCGGCGAGACTCGCCACATAAACGGCGGCGACGGTCGCTTGGACGGCGGCTTCGATGCGAAATTCGGCGTCGTTCGATTTATCTTTGTGTTCATCGCGGGCGAATTCTTGCGCGAGAAAGCCTGTGATGATTCCGGCTAAAGTGTCGCCCGTGCCAGCCGTCCCCGTCGCGGGATTGCCGAACGGATTGATGAAAACTTTGCCGTCGGGAGCGGCGATAATCAC
>JBGTMR010000079.1:0-8717 GCA_041743485.1 Pyrinomonadaceae bacterium | reverse complement strand
GGCGAACATCGTTATAAAGTCGTTGACTTGCCCGGCACATATTCCATGCTTTCGACGAGCGTTGATGAAGAAATCGCGCGTGATTTTATTTTGTTCGCGCGTCCCGATGTGACCGTCGTGGTGCTTGATGCGAACCGTCTCGAACGCAATCTTCACCTTGCTTTGCAGGTCACGGAGATAACCGACCGCGTGGTTTTAGCGGTGAATTTAATTGACGAAGCGAAGCGTCACGGCGTCACGGTTGACGAGCGCGCATTGGCGCGTGAGATGGGCGTTCCGGTGGTTTTGATGGCGGCGCGAACGGGTTTAGGTGTACCACAATTATCACAGGCAATCGCGGATGTCGCTTCGGGTTCGTACCCGTTGCGGGCGCGTCGCGCGGCTTACGCGGACGCGCAGCTTCAATCGGCGGTGGAAGTTTTAGTGACTCAAATCGAACGCGCTTTTCCGCGTTTGCCGAACGCGCGATGGGTCGCCTTGCGTCTTCTCGAAGACGATGCGAGCGTAATCCGCGCGATTGAAGACGGCACGCTCGGTGAGATTGCTCCGGCGGAAACGCCGACCGACTTTACTTCGTCGTTGCCGTCGCCACTCGTTCAAATCTCACGCGGCGGAGCATCAGTTTCACCTTCCGTCTAAAGGAATGAGTTAAACAAATGGCAAGCAGTGCCAATGAACTAATTAAACAGGCTTCCAAACTGCGCGGCGAAATCGGCGGCGATTTGCACGACCGTTTGACGGCGGCGATTTACGCGGAAGCGACGACCATCGCTGACTCATCCGTCGAGCGCGGCGGCGTTCAATCGCGCGTGCGTTTCGATACCATGCTTGACAGATTATTGACAAGTCGCCTGTTCGGTTTCCCTGTGATGATATTGATGTTGACCGTCGTGCTGTGGCTGACGATTGCGGGAGCGAACGTGCCTTCGGCGATGCTCGGCGATTTCTTGCGCGGCAATGTTTATGACTGGCTTCACGCGGGAGCGCGCGCGTTGAGCGCGCCTTTGTGGTTGAGCGGATTCTTGATTGACGGCGTGTACCTTGCGACCGCATGGGTTATCAGCGTGATGTTGCCGCCGATGGCGATTTTCTTTCCGCTGTGGACGCTGCTCGAAGATTTCGGTTATCTGCCGCGCGTCGCGTTTAATCTCGACCGCCTTTTCAAGCGCGCGGGTTCGCACGGCAAACAGGCTTTGACGATGATGATGGGCTTTGGATGCAACGCCGCCGGAGTCGTCGCCACGCGGATTATTGACAGCCCGCGCGAGCGTCTAATTGCCATCATCACGAACAACTTTTCGATTTGCAACGGGCGATGGGGAACGATGATTTTAATCAGCACCATCTTCATCGCCGCCCTCGCCCCGCCCGCCTTCGCCAGCTTCATCGCGGCGACGAGTGTGGCGGCGGTCGCGGTCTTGGGCATCATTTTCACGTTGCTTGTTTCGGCTTTTCTATCACGCACGATGCTGCGCGGCGAAGCTTCGAGTTTCTCTCTGGAACTTCCGCCGTACCGCCCGCCGCGCATCTGGCAAACGATTTACACGTCGCTGATTGACCGCACGTTTATCGTCTTAAAGCGGGCGATTTATATGGCTGCTCCGGCGGGTGCGGCGGTGTGGCTTATCAGCAACATTTACATCGGCGATGCATCCATCGCGGTTCACGTCATCAATTTGCTTGAGCCTATCGGCTGGTTGTTAGGCTTGAACGGCGTGATTTTGCTGGCTTATGTTTTGGCGATTCCGGCGAATGAAATCGTCGTCCCGACCGTCTTGATGTTGACCTTAAACGCCGCCCGTTCGACGCTCGCGCAGAACGGCGTGATGATTGAATTCGACGAAGCCGCGCAGACCTCGCAAGTCTTAACCGGACTCGGCGGGTGGACGGTTTTGACAGGCTTAAACCTGATGCTGTTTAGCCTGCTTCACAATCCGTGCAGCACGACTATCTGGACGATTTGGAAGGAAACAAGAAGCGTGAAATGGACAATGGTTTCAACCCTGTTGCCCGTCGTTATCGGCATCCTCGTGTGTTTGACGACCGCGACCGTCGCGCGTCTGTTCTTTAACTTGTGAGGTAAAATCAGTGGCTTCAACTGCGGCAAAAACTATGACACGCACTACGACACAAGCCGTGACGCGCTCGGTCGAAGATTACTTGAAAGCGATCTTCGCGTTTTCCGAAGAACGCCTTGCGAACGAAGCCAACACCGGCGACCTCGCGGCGGCTCTGGGTGTTTCGCCGCCCGCGATTTCAAAGATGCTCAAACAACTTCAGACGCAACGACTCGTCACGCACACGCCTTATCACGGCGTGCGTCTGACCGCGCAGGGGCGACGCATCGCGCTTCGCATCGTGCGCCGTCACCGTCTGCTCGAACGCTATCTCGTCGAGGCTTTGGGTTATGCCCTCGATGAAGTGCATGACGAAGCCGAACGCTTGGAGCATCACGTTTCCGATGAATTTATTCGCCGGATTGACGCGCACTTGAATCATCCGCACGATTGCCCGCATGGAAGTCCGATTCCGACCGTTGACGGACACATTAATCACGTTCACGGGCAGCCGCTTTCCGACGCCGTTGCCGATACACCGCTTCACATCAAACAGTTAACGACCGACGATGCCGAGCATTTACGCTTTATGCAAAGTCACGCTTTGCTTCCCGGCGCATTGTTGCGCGTCGTCAATCGTGAGCCTTTCGGCGGCGATTTGACTATCATGCTCGACGATACGACGCTCAACATTTCGCGCCGCATCGCCGGTAAAATCCTTGTCGCCGAACCTGCTTAAACACGCATAGAACTTTCTCATTCTTATTTTTTCTTCGGTCTTATCTTTCCTTAATTTGAAATTTCAAATTTGAAATCTTTGATTCGAGAAAGCCCTAACACAGTAAGATTTCATCGGGTAATGACACAATCAAGATTCCTCACACTCTTTTCAGCGTTACTTTTAATAACGCTAAACGCGCTTCCCTTCCACGCGCAAACCACTTCCGGTACGACTTCCAATCCCGCCTATAACGCCGCTTCAAACGCCCGCCCGCCGCGCGTTCTCAATGCCGCCGAACTGCGTCTGGCTCTTGAGAAAATCAACGTCGTCGGCGGCGTATTGTTCGTCGCCGCACACCCCGATGATGAAAACACCGCGCTTCTCGCTTATCTCGCCAACGAACGGAAACTTCGCACCGCGTATCTTTCACTGACGCGCGGCGGCGGCGGACAGAACCTCATCGGCAACGAACGCGGAGCGCAACTCGGCTTAATTCGCACGCAGGAACTTCTCGCCGCACGGCGCATTGACGGTGCGGAACAATTCTTCACCCGCGCGGAGGATTTCGGTTTCTCGAAAAACCCCGATGAGACTTTGCGTACATGGAATCGTGAAGAAGTCTTGGGCGACATCGTTTGGGTGATTCGCCGCTTTCGTCCCGACGTTATCATCACGCGCTTTCCGACGACGGGCGAAGGCGGACACGGGCATCACACCGCGTCCGCGATTTTAGCCGGAGAAGCTTTTAAGCTTGCCGCCGATTCACGCGCGTATCCCGAACAACTGAAGTTTGTTTCCGTCTGGCAGACGAAGCGTTTGTTGTGGAATGCGTTCGCCAACGCGAAAGGTCAGGGCATCGCGCCGGATTTAACTTTGGATGTCGGAACTTACAACACCTTGCTCGGACGCTCGTACAATGAAATCGCGGCGACGAGTCGCAGCCAACACCGGAGTCAAGGTTTCGGCTCGGCTGAACGTCGCGGCACGACGCCGAACACGTTTCGTCAACTCGCCGGAATCCCCGCGCGCAAAGACGTTTTCGACGACATAGATTTAAGCTGGTCGCGCATCGAGGGAGGCAAAGCGATTGGCGACAAACTCGCGGCGGCGCGTGATGCTTTCAGCCCGATTGCGCCGCATCTGATTTTGCCCCAACTGACGGCGGCTTATGCGGAACTCGAACGCCTGAGTTCGACGCAAACCATCGAAGCCAAAAAGCGTGACCTGCTTCAAATAATTCAATCGTGCGCCGGATTATCTATGGAAGCCGTCAGCCCGACGAACGCGGCATCACCCGGCAGCGCGGCAATCGTAAATCTCACGCTCAACAATCGTTCGCCCGCAGTTGTTTCCGTCAATCGCGTGCGTGTTCCGCAAGCTGGATTCGACGAAGCGATTGAGACGAACTTGCCGCTTAATCAAAACGTCACGCGCGAATTAAAACTTATGATTCCCGCGAACACCCCGCTCACGAATCCTTACTGGCTCGCGTCGCTCTCAAACAATGAAAGCGACGCACTTAAAACCTCTCCCACGCCAAACACCGTTCCGCTCGAACTCATCGGCAGGGCGGAAAGCTTACCCGCTTTGACCGTGCGCGTTGATATAAAAATCGCCGGACAAACTTTGACTTACGATTTGCCGGTTCTGTCCCGCAGCGTTGACCCTGTGCGCGGCGAACTTTTCCGCCCGTTTGCGATTGTGCCGCGCATCTCACTCGCGTTCGATGAAGCTGTTTATGTTTTGCCGAATGCTGAAACTAAGCGTGTCAAAGTGCGCGTGCGTTCAAATGCGACGGGCGAAACATCCGGTGAAGTGCGTTTGCGTTTGCCTGCCGGTTGGAGCGCGACGCCGATGAGCATTCCCGTCACGCTCAAAGCAGTTGACGAAGAACGCGAAGTCGAGTTTGAGGTGAAATTCAATTCAACCGTCGCCGTTTCAAATAAAACTTCAAATCAATCTTCAGCCGTTTCGACAAACACGTCATCAACCGATTCGCAATCCGTCGAAGCGATTGCCGAGTTCGTTTCAAAGGATTCTCGCTTCATCAACAACCTCGTCACGATTGACTACCCGCACATCCCCGCGCAAACCTTGCAGCCCGTCGCGGCGGTCAAACTGGTTCATCTTTCGCTTTCCCGTCGCGGCTCGAACATCGGTTACGTCATGGGTTCGGGCGATGACATCCCGCAGACTCTCGCGCAAGTCGGCTACACCGTCACCGAACTCACAGACCGCGATTTATCCGAAGCCGACTTCGCCAAGTACGACGCCATCGTCGTCGGCATACGCGCCTATAACACGCGCCCCGCGCTCTCGCGTCATCAATCGCGCTTGCTTTCCTACGTCGAACGCGGCGGCACGCTCGTCGTTCAATACAACACGGCGGACGCAGACCTTCCGGCAAATCTCGGCGTCTATCCGTTCAAAATTTCGCGTGAGCGCGTCACGTTTGAAGACGCGCCCGTCACCATAATCAATCCCAACGATGCTTTACTAAACACACCGAACCGCATCACCGCGCGTGACTTCGACGGCTGGGTTCAAGAGCGCGGACTTTATTACGCGAGTGAATGGGACGCGCGTTATTCGACGCCGCTCGAATCGCACGACCCGAACGAAGCCGCGAAGCCGGGCGGAATGCTTGTCGCACGCTATGGGCAAGGGACTTATATCTATACGTCCTATTCGTGGTTTCGCCAGCTTCCGGCGGGCGTTCCGGGTGCGTACAGGTTGTTTGTAAATATGGTGTCGGCGGGCAAGAGATAGTTTGCGAGTCGAATTACTGTTTAGAAATTAACCGTCGAAGGGGATTTGTAAAACGGAGGTGAACGGAGGCATAACGGAGGTTAGCAGAGGTAAGAATGATTCAAGATTTCAAATTTGAAATCTCAAATTTCTTAATCCTCCGCTCAACTCCGTTATGCCTCCGTTCACCTCCGTTTTACTTCTATCTTCTTAATCTAAAATCTAGTTCTTTGCCGCCGTCGCGCCGCCGCGCAACTCGACGAGAAACTTTTCGGTGGCGGTGGTATCGGCGGCGGGTTGCGCGGATTTGCCGAGTTTAATCGCCTTCTCCGCAATCGTGACGGCTTCGGCTTTGCGTCCCGCGCGGGCGAGCAGACGGGCTTTGAGCGCGAGGTTTTGGTGCAATTCTTTAGCGGCGATAGATTTATCAATCCACGTCATCGCTTCGTCGGTGGCGACGTTGGCTTGATAAGCATAGTTGGCGGCTTGATACGGTGTGCGGTAATCATCAGGTTTCGCTTTTGAAACGGCATCACGCGAAACGCGAAGTGCTTTTTGTGTGACTTCCGTCTCAATAGTGAACGGCACGCGGAGCGTACTCCACGCCATTTCAAGCGTCGCACGGTCGCTTTTCACGTCCGCGAAGTTGAACGTCAGAATTTCCTGCGGCGAAGTGAGTGCAACGGGTTGAGTCTTGACGCGCAGGGCATCCTGTTTTTCGTCGTACTGATAACTGCCCCACTGGTCGGCAACCTTGTTGAAAATTAGCGTCCATTCGCCTTGCGTCGGAATCGTGTGCAGGCTGTAATTTCCGGCGGGCAACGGTTGACCGTTAATTTTCACATCGTCGGTGAATGAAATCACGGTCGCATTGTTCGCACCCGTGCGCCACACTTTGCCGTACTGCTCAAGCCCGCCGTAAATAACGCGCCCTTTGACTTGCGGACGGTGATAGGTGACTTTGACATCGGTTAAGCCGATGCGCTGTTCGACGCTCGCGCGTTGACTCGCCATCGGTAAATCAAGTTGTGCCTGTGCGACATGTGAGACACATGCGAAGGCGAACAACATCAAGAAAATCGGGAATATCTTTTTCATCATAATTTTTGAACTCCTCTTTTGAAACGGTGAGACTTCTTTTTTGTGCTTGCACTGTACATCCTCTGTGTAAGCTCTGTGTAGTCTCTGTGCCTCTGTGGTTAATGCTTAAATCTTTCACCACAGAGGCACAGAGACTACACAGAGCAAGCACGGAGGAAACGTTTGCAAACCTTATATCATTAGCCGCCGCGCAAAGTTGAGAGCGGCTTGCGTTTTAAGACATCGAAACTGGCGAAGATGCCGACCAGCATCACCAGCAGAACCGAACCGAAGATGCCCGCGAAGGTGACGGCGGGCGTCCACGTCCAACTAATATCAAGCACGAATCGCGCGACCGCGAAAGACAACGCGAGAGCGGCAAGCACGCCGACGAGTCCGGCGATTAAACCCTGCAAGCCGTACTCGACGAGCATCATCACAATCAGCGTCCGGCGTTCCGCGCCGAGCGTGCGAAGAATCGCAGTTTCATAAATTCGTTGAAACTTCGTCATCGCAATCGAGCCGATAAGAATCAGCACGCCGCTCAGGAAAATGAACGCACCGACAAACGACACGGCGAGCGTGATATTGCCGACGACGCGCTGCACGTTTCGCAAAATCTCACCGACATCAATCAAGGCGATGTTCGGATAAGCGTTGACAATCTGGCGCGTGAAGCGTGAGCGCGCCGCCGCTTCCTCCGGTGCATTGATGGCGGCGATTAAAGTTTGCGGTGCGGCTTCGAGAGTACCGGGACGAAACACGACCATAAAACCCGTGCGTGAATTGCGCCAATCCACTTCGCGCAGACTCGTGACACGCGCTTGTATCGCACGACCGAGAACGTCGAACGTCACGAGGCTGCCGAGTTTCATTCCGGCGAGTCCGACCATATCTTTCTGAATCGAGACTTCCGCCTCGCCCGAAGTGTTCGGCTTATCTCCCCAAAACTCGCCGCCGACAATCTTTTCGTTCGATTCAAGATACGGGCGATACGTCACGACATACTCGCGCCCGATGCGCCCGCGTTCGCGTTGTTGTTCGCCCGCCCCTATGTTCTGATTGCCGTCAACTTCGGTGATGCGCGCCCGCACCGTCGGAACTAAATTCGCTTCCGTGTTCGCGTACTCGCGCGTAATGGCGCGCACGCCTTCGGCTTGGTCTGGCTGCACATCAATCAAAAACATGTTCGGAGCGTTCGGGTTGGCGTTGATGTCCAACTCACGCACAAGATTGAACTGCAAAAGTTGCACTGCGACGACGAGAAACACGCCCAAGCCCGTCGCCATTACGACCGTCCGCGTTTGATTGCCGGGACGCCCCAAGCTTCCAATCGCGTGGCGCACCGCAAAGGATTTAATGCCCGCGCGCGAGAAACGTCCGAGCGTCCAAATCAATCCCGCCGCGACCGCGTATAACGCTCCCGTCGCTAAAACTAAAGACAACAGAAACAACCCGCCGACGCGCCACGAACCCGCCTGCCACGCCGCGACCGCGATGAGCAATGCACTGACGATTATTCCAACCGAAACGCGAAGCAAATCGAAACGGCGCGGGCGCGAACCGCTTTCCGTTTCGCGTAAGAGCATGTTCGGCTTGATGTGACGCACGCCAAGCAGAGGCAGAGCGGAAAACAGAAGCGCGATGAGAACGCCGAGCAGTGTGCCTTGCGCGATTGCTCCCCACTGCAAATTGTAAGTCATATTCGCGGGCAGACTCGCCGCGAATTGACGCTCGACGATGAACAACGCGAGGCGCGCGAGCATAATTCCAAGCCCGCTTCCCAACAACGCGAGGATGATGATTTGCACAAGGTACGCGGCAGTGATGCGCCCGCCCGTCGCCCCGACGCATTTTAAGATAGCGATACTGCGCCGCTTCTGTTCGATGAGGACGCGCGTGACGTTTGAGATGCCGACGCCGCCAAGCACCAGCACGATGAGTCCGGCGAGTGAAAGATAGTTTTCGGCGCGCGTGAATTGTTGCCCCAGATTCTGCTCGGCATCACGAAAGGTTCGCACGCGGGCGACGTTATCATTGATTTCCGTTTGCAAACTTTTTTCAAACGCCACTACGCCGGATGAATCGGAAACGGTGAACAGAATCTTGCG
>JBGTMR010000078.1:0-1593 GCA_041743485.1 Pyrinomonadaceae bacterium | reverse complement strand
GGGACACGGTATGTTGTTCGTGCTGTAACCCAGCGATAAATCGCTGGGCTAAAATCAAACGTCCCTAACGGGACGACTTTTGCAAGAGGTCTAATGAACGTAAAAGCTTTACTGTATAGACATCGAAGGCGGGCGTTTCGCGGTTGACCACGACGACGGTTTGTCGCTCATCTGCAAAACGAGTTTCCCGCCGCGCGAGATTTCCGCGTGCGTCAACCACAACCTGTCGAGCGGTTTTCCTTCAAGCGTCGCGGCTTGAACGTACATGTTCTTCGCGGTTGTGTTCGCTGCTTCAATCGTGAATGCGCGGTTGCCTTCCAACTCAATCACGGAGCGCGTAAAGACGGGACTGCCGATGTAATAAAAATCTTGTCCGGCATTCGGATACAGACCGACGGCGTTCCATACGTACCAAGACGACATCGTTCCCGCGTCGTCGTTGCCGGGAAGTCCGCCGCGTCCCGTTCGATACTCTTTCGCCATAACGCCGCGCACACGCTCATGCATTCGGTCGGCGCGTCCGGCGTGAAGATAGAGAAACGCGGCGAGAATATCCGGCTCATTACCCTGCGTGTAAAGACCTTCGGGGCGCAACGCTTCATCGCTTTTGATTGCGCCGAAAAACATATCAAGCCACTTCACGAATGATTCATCGCCGCCCGTTTTGTTGATTAACCCAGCGACATCGTGCGGAATGTATGTCGAGTATTGATAACCCGAACCTTCGTAATACGGCGCGCTCATCCAAGTGAACGTCGGCGAATCCAGCATGTAAAGTTTCGTCTTATCGTAAGGCGTCATCCAACTGCCGTCGGCGCGTCGCGGGCGGATTGATTTGGTTTCCGCGTCCCACAAATTCATCCAATTTTTAGAGCGCGCGAGATACTTTTTCGCATCGTCCGTTTTGCCCAAACCTTTGGCTACCTGCGCGAGGCAAAAATCGTTATAAGCATATTCCATAGTGCGCGAAGCGGAACGCTCATGCTTCATGCTGATAAAGCCGCGCTCTTTGTATTCGCCGACTTCTCTGCCTTCGTAAGCGGCGCGCGGGCTATCGGTTTCGGCGTTCTTGACCATGCCCTGATACGCGGTTTCGTAATCAATTCCTTTTAAGCCTTTGACGAACGCATCGGCGATAACGACATCGGCGTTTGAGCCGCCCTGCACCATGCCGTTCGCCCCCGCGATGCGCGCGTCGGGCAGCCAACCCGTGTGTTTGTATGTGTCAATCAGTGAACGCACCATGTCACGTTGGCGCGTCGGTTGAATCAAAGTCAGGAGCGGATGAACGGTGCGAAACGTGTCCCAAATCGCGTAGAAATCTTCGTAGTGCGGCTCGTCCGATTGCCACCAGACATTTTCACCCGTCACGTCATGCGGCATATAGTGCGAACGATAAAGCGCGGTATAAAAGATGTTGCGCTCATCTTTTGTTCCGCCTTCGACTTTGATTTTCGATAGGGTTTGTTCCCAAGCAAGCGCGGCGCGGCGACGCACTTCGTCAAAGTCGGCGTGCTTGGTTTCGCGTTCGATACTCGCGCGCGCCTGTTCTGTACTGACGAATGAGACACCGATTTTCACTTCGATTCGTCG
>JBGTMR010000077.1:0-2070 GCA_041743485.1 Pyrinomonadaceae bacterium | reverse complement strand
GGAGTGTGCCAAACTTGCGATAACGTCGGGCGTGGACAGATGCGCGTGCGCGGCGAGAATGTCGCCCGCGCGCGATTCCTCATCGTCTTGGTTCGTGGATTCGTGCCGGTGGAGATTCATCAATTGCTGATGAAATTGTGTCAAATCGCGGCGGTAATGGTCGGGGTTCATGCGGTCTAAAGAGTGGAGGGGACGTGAATTTCGATTGATGCTTCAAACTCGTTTCGCGCCGTATCTTAACATGCCGCAAAAAATGAAACGGGCGCGGGCGAAAATGTTCGCCGACGCCCGTTTCGATGTGTGGTCACTGTCCTCACCCCAGCAACCACGAGACGATAAAGTTAGACTAACCGTCTCTCTTGCCCCGCCCTCTCTTGAGCAATGAATGTGCCACTGCTTTCAATTTGGAGCGATTCTCTTTTTGCTCAACAAAACGGAGATTTGCCCTGTTTTGCGAACCCCTCTATTAAATTTGAGTTTGTCGTGAAAGTAATAAGTACATTCCGCCGGATGTAGATTTTACTTCGCGCAATGTGAATTTGAGCTAAAAGTGGTTTAGACTTATCCACGAAGCATATGAAACAAAGCGGGGTTCTCGATGTTTTTATTCGTGTTGATTCATAGATACAAACAATGCGAATCAAGGGTAAAGGACTTCGATTGCTTTGTTCATGAGCTACGGCAGTAGCGGCAAGTCGGTAGCCCACAGTGAAGCGCAAGCGTAACTGTGGGTTTAAGCGACACAAAGGATTTTTAGCTGCGGTAGCAGCGTAAGATAACCGAGAATCGCTTGCTGATTTCTGCCGCTACTACCGTAGCTTGAAATCTCTATCTACATTCTTCCCACAGTTGCGGCTTCGCCTTCACTGTGGGCTACCGACTTGTCGCTGCTGCCGCAGCTAAAGACAGGGGCATACTTAACCCTTGATTCGCATAAACACTCTTGTCTTACATTGAACCGACGTTTGCGGGCATTGAGTCAAGAGTCTTACGCGCTGAGTTCCGCTTTAATAACATCGGCTAAAGTGTGCGCGGTGGCAGTGATTTCCCCTACGTCCACGCCTTCAATCATCACACGGGCGAGCGGTTCAGTTCCCGAATAACGAAGCAGCAAACGCCCGTTCGCGCCAAGCGCGGATTCGATTTCGCGTGCGGCACGGGCGATGGCGGGAACGTCGTCAAACGGTCGCTTGTCGCGCACGCGGACGTTGACCAAAATTTGCGGGTAACGCACAAACTCTTTGGCAAGTGAACTCAAAGTTTCCCTGTTCGCACGCATCGCGCGCAGGACGTGAAGCATCGTTCGCAAGCCGTCACCGACAAGGCTTTCGGCGGGCGTTATGATGTGACCGGATTGTTCGCCGCCGAGTGCCGCTCCGGTTCGCATCAATTCTTCGAGAACGTATTTATCACCGACGGCGGCGCGAACAAGTTTTATATCGCGTGAAGACAGTGCGCGCTCCAAACCGATGTTGCTCATCACGGTGGCGACGACAATGTTATGCGCGAGGGCGTCACCCTCTTGCAAAGCTTTGGCGAGTATCCACAGGGTCGCGTCGCCGTCCACGATTTCGCCGCGCTCATCCACAAACAACGCGCGGTCGGCGTCGCCGTCGAAGGCGACACCGAAATCGGCGTGCTTCTCCCGCACGGCGCGCTGAAGCACTTCGAGGTGAAGCGAGCCGCATTCGTGATTGATGTTGCGTCCGTCGGGAGTGCGATTGATGATGTGACACTCTGCGCCGAGACTTTCGAGCAGTTTGGGGGCGATGTTGTATGCCGCACCGTTGGCGCAATCGGCGACGATTGATAAACCGTTGAGCCGTAAATCTCCGGCGACGCTCAACAAGTAATCAAGATATTTTTTCTGTAAAGCATGATTCGTTTCAGCGTCCGCGTCTCCATCTACGTTCGTCTCAATCGTCGCGTCGTGGGCGGCGTGGATTTCCGCTTCGATGAACCGCTCAATCGAGTCGTCGAGTTTGCGCCCGGAGCGCGTAAAGATTTTGACGCCGTTGTCTTCATAAGGATTATGCGAAGCACTGATGACGATGCCCGCGTCCATCTCCA
>JBGTMR010000076.1:0-14460 GCA_041743485.1 Pyrinomonadaceae bacterium | reverse complement strand
TTTGACGCCTCGTTTGCCGTTTTCTTCGTCAGTGCAAAATCCTTTTACGACTCAAGCTTTATGAACAACACCAAGCCTTCTACATATCATAAAAATTACCCGATACTGTTTGCGATGCTGTTGTTAATCGGCATCGCTTTCGTGTTCGGCATCAGGGAAACTTTGGCACAAACAGGCGTCGCAAATACGAACAGGACGCGAATTTCAAACGTCAAACTGCCTTCGCCGGAAAAGATAGTCAATGATTATTTGCGCGCTGTCGGCGGCAAGAGACGTGTGGCGAGTGTGCGCGATGCGAGTTATGAATGGCGCACGGTGGACGGCGCGTCAATCGTCACGAACCGCACGCAAATCAAATCGCCCGCCGCCCGCCGCACCGTTGTCATCACTCCCGAAGGTGAAAGCAGTTCCGGCGTCACGCCGCGCACCGCGTGGACACGCGAGACTGACGGCAATGTGCGGACGCTCACGGATGCGGATGCCAACGTCCGGCGTTTGCAGGCAATTTTGGAAGCCGGTCGTTTCGCGGATTATAAGAAACAGAAAGTTCTCGCCCGCACGGTCGGGGTTGAAAATATCGGCGGCGAAAGCGCGTATGTCATTGAGTTCACCGCGCAGAACGGGGCGCGTCTGCGTTACGGGTTCAGCCGCGCCAGCAAGTTTTTAATTCGCTCATATAACGATGCCATCGGCATAACGACGACTTATGCGGATTATCGTCGTCAAGGTGAATTGCTTGAACCGCATCGCCTCGAAATTGTGGAACGCGACGGCGCGCCGCAGATTTTCGCGCTTCAAAGCATCACGCGAAACACCAGTTTGAGCGATGCCGCATTTGACCCGCCCGTGACCGAAACGGTTGATGTCGCCGCGTTGTTGACGGAGATTGCCCGCAATCAACTTCAGGTTGACGAGCGCGTGAAGCAGTACACGTTCATGCAGCGCGAGACGAATCGTGAACTTAACAATCGCGGCGAACTGAAAAAAGAGACAATTAAAGTTTATGAAGTCTATCCCGTGTTGGGACGCGAGCCGGTGTTTAAGCTAGTGAGTGAAAACGGCGTCGCGGTGTCGGGTGAGAAAGCGAAAAAGGAGAGCGAACGCGCGGCGGAAGAATTGGAAAAAGCCGAGCGTGAAAGCGAAAAAGACAAGCTCAAAGCCAAAGAGAAAAAGGCTAAACGAATTGCCGAAGCCGCGAAAAAACAGGGAAACGAAAAAGACGGCGGGGCGGCGGTGGCGAGTGAAGTCGAAGATTCGCGGACGTGGGCGAGCGTCGCTTTGCGCGTGTGTGAATTTGTCGCGCCGCGTCGTGAACGCTTCCGCGACCGCGATGCGATTGTTTTCGATTTCCGCGCTCGTAAAAACTTCAAACCGCAAAATCGAACCGAGTCAATCATCGGCAAACTCAACGGCATCCTGTGGATTGACCCGAACGACAAACAGTTGATGCGCTTTGAAGCCCGCTTTGCCGAACCGTATAAAATTGCGGGCGGCTTACTCGCGCAAATCAAACCCGGCTCGGCTCTCGTCGTCGAACAAACGCGCTTGCCCGACGGTGTGTGGCTGCCGCGCTTCGCGCAACTCAACGCATCGTATAAAGTCCTTCTGTTCGGCGGCGGCGACATCAACGTCACGCAGGAGTGGAGCGATTATAAAAAGTTTTCGACCGAAGCCGATAAAGACAAACTCGATGCGACGACGGCGCAACCTTAAACGCCGAAAGGTCTTCTGAAATTAAGTCACGAAAAAAGTTATGAATGAAATCAACGTCATCGGCGGCGGACTCGCCGGAACGGAAGCGGCATGGCAAGCCGCAAACGCCGGAGCAAACGTTCGTTTGTACGAGATGCGACCCGTGAAACCGACTCCGGCGCACCGCACGGATAAACTCGCGGAAATCGTGTGTTCAAACTCGCTTAAATCCGATGAGCCGGGAAGCGCGCCGTATCTTTTGAAAGAAGAATTGCGGCGCGGCAAATCGCTCGTGATGGATGCCGCGCAAGCCTCGCGCGTTCCGGCGGGGGCGGCTCTCTCGGTTGACCGTCAAAAGTTTTCGGAGTTTATAACCGAAGCGATTGAAGGACACCCGAACATTACTTTAGTGCGCGAAGAAGTGACGCGCATTCCCGAAGATGCGGTGACGATTATCGCGGCGGGACCTTTATGCTCGGATGATTTGGCGGCAGAGGTTTGCCGTTTGACGGGCGATGACCAGCTTTACTTTTACGATGCGATTGCGCCTATCGTCGCCGCCGATTCGATAAATTACGACATCGCTTTTTTCGCCGCGCGTTACGGCAAAGGCGGCGACGACTATGTAAATTGCCCGATGGATGAAAGGGAGTATCAAACGTTTTATGACGCGCTAATTTCAGCCCGGAGCGTGCCGCTTCATCGCTTTGAAGATACACGCTGGTTTGAAGCGTGCTTGCCGCTCGAAGAACTCGCCAGACGCGGGCGCGATACGTTGCGTTTCGGACCTATGAAGCCCGTCGGTTTGCCTGACCCTAAGACGGGCAGGATTGCACATGCGTGTGTGCAGTTGCGGCAGGAGAATTTAATGGCTGACGCTTACGGGCTGGTCGGCTTTCAAAACCATTTGCGTTACGGCGAACAGGAGCGCGTGTTGCGACTCGTTCCCGGTCTGGAGAACGCCGAGTTCTTGCAACACGGGCAGATTCATCGTAATACATATATCTGCGCTCCGCGTGTGATTGACGCGACGATGAGGATGCGCGAACACCCGCACATCTTTTTCGCCGGACAAATCAGCGGCGTCGAAGGCTACGTTGAATCTGTGGCGACGGGTTGGCTTGCCGGACACAACGCGGTGCGTGCGATGCGCGGACAAGAGATGCTTTATGCTCCCCCGCGTTCGGCAATCGGCGCGCTCGCCCGATACGTTTCCGGCGCGGACACGAAAAACTATCAACCCGTCAACATCACTTTCGGTCTGCTCGAACCTTTGAGCATCGAAGAGAAACGCGGCTTGCGTCACAAGCGCGACCGCCACGCCCGCCAAGTCGAATTAGCATTAAAGGAATGGGATTCGTGGTCAGAAATAAACCTTGTCAACAATGCGATTCAAACCGCGATAGTCGCTACGTGATAATGCGTGAAGCGATATGCAAAGCGGTATCGTATAAACAAACATCGCGTGTCTTAGCGCGTTCTCTCATCTGCCTCATCGTGTGGATGATGATTGCGCCTGTGTGGTCAGTCGTTCCAACTCAAGTACACGCGCAATCCGGGCGCACCCGACCGTCGGACGCATCCACGCGGGCGCGCCGCGTCGTCGTCAAGCCGCAAGCAAGCCCCACTTCACCCAGTCCGACCGCGACGCCGGACAGTTCCGGTGCGCGCGCGACACAGCCACCGCCCGCGCGTCAGCCCGCAAACACGACCACGACCCCGACTCAAACCGCGAACGATGCGGCGACCGACACCGCAAACATCGGGGAGATTATCGAAGACGATGAGGTCATTGATTTTCGCTCCAACCTTGTTCCGGTTGCCGCGTCCGTGATTGACCCGCAAGGGCGCGCGATGGTTGATTTACAACTCGCGGATTTCGAGTTGCAGGTTGACGGGCAGAAGAAACCTATCTCCGAACTTCATCGTTCCGAAACGCCCGTCCGCATGGTGATGTTGTTTGATAACAGCGGCAGTCTGACGGCTTCGCGCGAACTTGAAAAGCAAGCGGCACTCCACTTCTTTAAGCGCGTGATGCGCCCGGTTGACCAAGCGGCACTGTTCGCCGTCTCCACGACCGTCACAATCGAACAGCACTTAACAAGCGATGTCGGGCGACTGACGCGCACCATTGAACGCTTTCCGAAACCCGACGGTGCGACGCAACTTTTCGAGGCTATCGCTCTCGCCTCCGCGTACCTGAAAAGACTCGAAGGGCGCAAAGTCATCGTCATCGTTTCCGACGGCGTTGATACTGTTAGCAACCTAACATTTGACCAAGCCTTAAACAGCGCGCAGGAAGCCGATTGCCAAATCTACGCCGTGCAGACGGGGCAAAGCGAAAGTGCCAACTTGCGCGACCTCGTGGCGGAACGCCGCCTTCAAGAATTTACCGCGCAAACCGGCGGAGCGGTCTATAAGCCGCGCGGCACAAACGACCTCGACCAAGCCTTCGAGCAGATCGCCGCCGACCTCTCGCAACAATATGTTTTAAGTTATTATCCGGGCAATGAAATCGCCGACGGACGCTTTCGCCGCATCTCCTTGCGCGTCGTCACACGCCCGAACGTCCGCGTCCGCACACGCAAAGGTTATTATGCTCCGAAGGGGTAGGCAGTAGGCAGAGGGCAGTAGGCAGTTAGAAAAATCGGAAACATCAATCCACTTAACTACTGCTGGCTTTATCTGCCTACTGCACTCTGCCTACTGCCTACTACTTACTATGGAAAACTACCTGACACAATTTTTCGAGCATCTGCGGTATGAGCGCAATGTGAGCGAACACACGTTGCGTAATTACACGATTGATTTGAATCAGTTTCATGATCATCTCGCGCCGCTTGACCCGCAGACCGACACGCGCCGCGAGTTCGACATCAAACAGATTGACCACATCTCGATTCGTGAATGGATGTCGTCACTGCACACGGGGCAGAAAAAGAAAAGCAGCATCGCGCGCAAACTCGCCGCGCTTCGCACGTTCTTTCAGTTTCTGTTGCGTGAAGGTGTGGTTGAAAAGAATCCGGCGAAGCTCGTCTCGACTCCGCGACAGGAGAAGAAACTGCCGAATCATCTTTCCATCGAAGACATGATTCGCTTTATCGAAACGCCGGACATCTCGACCGATTTGGGCAGACGTGACCGCGCGATTTTAGAGATGCTTTACGGAACGGGGATGCGCGTTTCGGAACTCACGAAACTCGACATCAAGCGCATTGACTTTCAAAACAAATCGGCGCGCGTGATGGGCAAACGGCGCAAGGAACGCATCTGCCCGTTCGGTGACCCGGCACTCGCCGCACTTCTTGTTTATCTTCCGGCGCGCCAAACTTTCCTGCAAAACGCCCCGCTTGCCGAACGCAGTTCCGACGCCCTGTTTCTCAATTATCAAGGCACGCGCATAACAACGCGCTCGGTCGGGCGCATGGTTGATAAATACATTCTCATCTGCTCCGGCATCCACGACATCTCGCCGCACTCCCTGCGGCATTCATTCGCCACGCATCTTTTAGATAACGGCGCGGACATCCGCGACATTCAAGAACTGCTCGGACACGCACGCCTTTCGACGACGCAAATCTACACCCATGTCTCAATGGAAAAACTGATTGAAGTGTATGACAGGTCACACCCGAAAGCTTAAATAGTGGATAGCGGATAGTGGATAGCGGATAGTTAAAAACCTGTTCTTGCCTTTCACTATCCACTATCCGTTATCCACTAAAGAGTTGAGATTTCTTCCAATTCGCCGTTCTGTTCAATGAACTCTTGGCAGGCGGCGCAGTGGCGCGCGGTCGGCAGGGCTTCAAGGCGGCGTTCGTTAATTTCCTCTCCACAACGGGCGCACGTTCCATAGCTTCCTTCGTCAATGCGAAGCAAGGCTTGGTCAACATCCGCGAGCATACGCGATTCACGTTCGCCAAGTCGCAAAGCGATTTCCTGATTCACGTCAAGTAACGACATGTCAACGCTGTCTTTAGGTCCGTCGTCGGACGATTTCATCTCCAACGCATTCGCCTGACTCTCGCGCACGTTCTCGCTGCGCGTGCGAAGTTGCTCTCGCAATATCTTGCGGTAGTGTTCCAGCTTCTTCTCATCCATTTATTTTATTTCCCCCGGTTGAAAGTTCGTTGAAATTCGGTGCGTGTCGTCACATCCGTTTTAAGGTCACGCTCGTTATAAAAGCGCGGCATTATAGCTTACGAACGGATGGCGGGCGCAATGCAACAACAACATAAGAGCCGTCTACAAGCGTTGTTCCATGCTCACTGTTGCCCGTGCAAAATCGCGGCGGCGAGCAGTGGAATCATAATCTCGTGATGTCCTGTGAGAGCGTAGCTGTGTCCTTTATCGTCACCCGTCGGGCGGCGTAAGACGTTCGTTGCGGGACGGTACGATTGTATAAAGTCGAAGTTGGCGGTCGTGAAATTCGTCAACGGATGTTCGAGATTGCGAACGAGTGTGACGGCTTTCAGAAAGACTTCGGGAAGGATGACGGCGGAGCCGATATTGAGATACACGCCGCCGTTATCGAGACGACGCACGAGTTCTGCGAACAATCGAAAATCCGTGTGCGTCGTCGCACCGAGTGCCGCCGGATTAAGCGACGGATGAAAGTGCGGAATGTCCGTGCCGATAGCGACGTGCGCGGTGAACGGGATGCGAAGCCGATACGCCGCGCAGAGCAGAGAAAGATTTTCATGCGCGGGTTTGAGCGAAACGAGAGCGCGCCCCAAAGCTTCGCCCAGACCGAGACTCTCACGCGCTCCATCACGCGCCGCTTCGTTAAGCAACAACGCGGTTTCTTCCGCTGCCCCGAATGCACCCGCGCCTAAACTCGCGTCAACGTCTTCGGATGTCGCGCCCGTGAGAGCGATTTCCGCGTCATGAACAAGAACCGAACCGTTCGCGGCAATCGCAGTGACGTAGCCGCGCCGCATCAAATCAATGATGACGGGGGCGAGTCCGGTCTTGATGACGTGACCGCCGATGCCGAAAATACATGCACACTGTTTCTCTTTTGCCTCTCTGATTTTACTCGCCACCGCGCGCAAAGACTGCGCGGCGAGAATGTTCGGCAATGAATCCAAAAAACTTTTAACCGTCGTCTCACTCGCATCATGCAAAGGGCGGGCAAAGTCTGTGACCGCGACTTTACTCGCACGCGAGGCAAGTGGGTAAGTTTGCACGCGGGTCAAATCGAGCGGTTCGATGGCGTCATAAACTGACATAGAGAAATTGTTAAAATTCTACGGCTGCGCTGTCGGCGTGGCGGCGCGTTGCTTCATCATCAGAGATTATCAAGGTCAAGCAAATCTTTGGGACGCGCGGAAGCTTGCTTGTTGCGACGTAAAAGTTCGAGCGATATGACCGGAACGATTTGCCCGTCAATTTCCGTATGGATGCGGTTCGCCCACGTTTCTTCAAACGTCACGCCGGAAATCGACGTGAGAAGGTCAATGCGGTTCGGCGGCACACCGAGTTGGATAATCCGATTCTCGAAGGTGAAAAGTTGCGCGTCGAGTGTGTCGGATGCAAAGCCGAAATCATAAAGTGCCGTGACGAGCCGCCCCGTATTTCCGCTTGCGATGTCAATGAAGAAATCAATGTCGCCCGTGTAGCGCGGGAAGCCGTGATACGCCACAGCGTAACCGCCGACGAGAACGTAGCGCACGTCATGCAAGTTTAACAACGCGATAAACTCGCGCAAATCGTTTTGCAGTTTCATCGGCTTGGTGGCGTTGAGCGATTAAGGTCAGCAAGATATTAAGGCGTTGCGCGGGCGAAAGGGAATGATAATAACGCTTGTCTTCGGCATCGGCTTCCGTAAAAGACTTAAAGGTTTTGATTGTTTTTTCCATTGCGCGATACGAGCGATGATGCTCTTTGTAAATCCGTTTCTTTGCGAACAGCCCTTCAATGGATTCGTTTTGTGATTAAGGATATGCAAGCAAATTTAAGTTTGCGATGAAGCGAAAATCCTTTTGATTTTTCGATGAGAACGGCGCGTCGTAGAACAAAGCAGTGGCGGCAATCAGCGCATCAGCCATGAGCAAACCGTGACTAAGGCGGTACTGTTTGAGCAAGTCAACCGCGAGAAACGAAACGTCTTCTATCACGGCGAGAATCAAGAAGCGCGTGAGGAAGGCGTCAATCTCGCGCATTTCTGCTTTGTCGCGGCAACCGATGATAAGTTCCATTTGGGTGATGGTGCTGATGGCGACGGTTGAATGTTTTTCGAGGCGACTCAAGTGTGACACAGCGTCGCTCGTCCCGCGAATGAAATCAATCAAAACGTCGGTGTCAACAATCGTGAAGCTGCTCACTTATTGCGCTCCCACTCACGCTTGCGAACTTCACGCACCCACGCGCTTGAGTCCTTCATATCTTCACGGTCACGCCAGATACCGACAATCTTTTCGTCGGCAATGTCCGGTTTAGCTTTAGCTCGATTGGGTATACGGGTCTTGTATCGTTCATGCAGGAAAGCAATGAAGTCGGCGACTTGGCGTTGTGCTTCGGGCGGTAAGGCGACGATTTCGCGCAAGATTTCTTCGTGTGTCATAAGGATTATCTCCGCACGCATTGTGCAACATCGAACGCCGGAAACGAAGTCGTGGTTACGCGCTCCGGCGTGCGCGTTGTGGGGTTGTGCTTCGAGCTTCAAGCAACGGGCGCAAAGCCTGTCCGGTGTAAGATTTTTTGTGGCGGGCGACTTCTTCGGGCGTCCCTGTGGCGACGATTTTGCCGCCGTGCGCTCCGCCTTCGGGACCTAAATCTATGATGTGGTCGGCACTCTTTATTACGTCAAGATTATGTTCGATGACGACGACGGTATTACCTAAAGTGACGAGGCGTTGAAGCACATCGAGGAGTTTGTGAACGTCGGCGAAGTGTAAGCCGGTGGTCGGTTCGTCGAGAATGTAAATCGTGCGACCCGTCGCGCGTTTGGAGAGTTCGCGTGCGAGTTTGATGCGTTGGGCTTCACCGCCGCTCAAGGTTGTGGCGGCTTGTCCGAGTTTCAAGTAGCCGAGTCCGACATCGAGCATGGTTTGAAGTTTGGGTTTGATTTGCGGGATGTTCTCAAGTAAAGGCAAGGCTTCCTCAATCGTCGTGTCGAGCATGTCGGCGATGGATTTGCCTTTGTAATTGACGGCGAGAGTTTCGCGGTTATAACGCGCCCCGCGACACACATCGCAGAGGACATAAACATCGGGCAGGAAATTCATTTCGATGCGCTTCATGCCGTCGCCTTCGCACGCTTCGCAGCGTCCGCCTTTGACGTTGAAACTGAATCTGCCGGGTTTATAACCGCGCTCACGCGATTCGGGAAGCATCGCGTAAAGTTCGCGCAAAGGCGTAAAGAGTTGCGTGTATGTCGCGGGATTTGAGCGCGGCGTGCGACCGATGGGCGACTGGTCAATCTCAATAACTTTATCAACAAGGTCTAAGCCTTCGATGGAATCGTGCGCTCCGGGTTCGCGCATCGAGCCGTAAAGATGTTGGGCGAGAGCGGCGTAAAACGTATCGTCAATCAACGTGGATTTGCCGCTTCCCGAAACGCCCGTGATGACGGTCAACAGCCCTAACGGAAATTCGACGGTGATGTCTTTCAGGTTGTGTTCACGCGCTCCGCGAACCGTGATGCGTTTACCGTTCGGCGTGCGCCGTTCGTGCGGAACTTGAATAGAAGTTTTGCCGGAGATGTAAAGACCCGTCACCGAATTGGGATTCGCCGCGACTTCTTCGGGCGTCCCCGCCGCGACCAATTCGCCGCCGTGCGCTCCCGCACCGGGACCTAAATCAACCACAAAATCGGCTTGGCGAATCGTCTCTTCATCGTGTTCTACGACGAGAACGGTGTTGCCCAAGTCGCGCAGGGCGACGAGGGTTTCGAGAAGTTTCTGATTGTCGCGCGGATGCAAACCAATCGAAGGTTCATCGAGAACATACAGCACGCCGCGCAGTTGCGAACCGATTTGCGTGGCGAGTCGTATGCGTTGACCTTCGCCGCCGGAAAGCGTCGCGCTGTGGCGGTTGAGCGTGATGTAGCCGAGACCGACGGTTTGAAGGAAGCGGAGACGATTGCGAACTTCGCGCAAGACGAGTCCGGCAATCTGTTCTTCACGCGCGCTCAAAACTATTTTGTCGAATGCGGGAACGGCTTCGTCAATCGGAAGCGCGGTGTAATCGGCGATGCCTAGATTGCCGATACGGACGGACAGTGATTCGGGCTGAAGCCGTTTGCCGTGACACGCCGGACAGGTGACGGGCGAGACGAGTTCTTCGAGGGCGTTTTTAACTTTCTCGGTCGGCGGATGAGCGAGTCTGTCTTGCAGCCAACGCACCGCACCGAGCCAATCGCTTTGATACTTATATGTCCCTTGTCGAAACTCGATGTTTCCTTCGATGCCGTGAAAGAAAGCGTCACGAATTTTGCGCGGAAGATTTTTGAAAGATTCGTTCGAGTCGCCTTTGAAATGCGTGACAACGGCGGCGAGTGCCGCTTTCAAATAAGCCGCGCCTTGCTTATCGGCATCAACGAAGAAGGGAACATCCTTCGCGGGCGTGAGCGGCTCGGAAATGATTTTCGCGGGGTCAATCTGGTTTATCGTTCCCAAACCGTGACAGGTTTTGCACGCTCCGTAAGTTGAGTTGAAAGAGAACGAACGCGGCTCAAGCGGCGGGATGTTGATGCCGCAATTTACGCACGCCATGCGTTCGGAATAAAGCTTTTCCTCGCCGTCAACGACCGAGACGAGAACCGCCCCGTTCGTTAATTTCAACGACGCGCGGATTGATTCGGTGAGTCGTTCATTGATGCCGGGCTTAATGAGAAGACGGTCAACCACGACTTCGATGGTGTGATTGCGGCGTCTGTCAAGCTTGATGTCTTCGTCGAGCGTGCGAAGTTCGCCGTCAACTCTGACGCGAAGGAAGCCGTCGCGGACAAGCTTTTCGAGTTCCTTTTTGAACTCGCCTTTGCGCCCGCGCACGATGGGCGCGAGTATCATCACGCGCTCACCTTCGGGGAGATTCAAAACCGAAAGCGCGATTTGCTCGATTGATTGGCGCGTGATTGCCGCCCCGCATTGATGACAGTGCGGTTGACCGATGGAAGAAAACAGCAGCCGCAAATAATCATAAACTTCCGTGACCGTGCCGACGGTTGAGCGCGGGCTTTTGGAAACGGTTTTCTGTTCGATGGAGATGGCGGGCGAAAGTCCGTCAATCGAATCAACGTCGGGGCGTTCGAGTTGGTCTAAAAATTGACGCGCGTAAGCCGATAAAGATTCGACGTAACGGCGTTGCCCTTCAGCATAAATCGTGTCGAACGCGAGCGAAGATTTGCCGCTTCCCGAAAGTCCGGTGATGACGGTCAAGCGGTCGCGCGGAATATCAACATTGATGTTTTTAAGATTGTGCTGACGCGCACCGCGCACAGAGATTGAAGTAATCGCCATAGTTGTGAATTTGTCTCAAGAATGAAACGGCGATTTTACAGGAGCGCGGGCGGGCGGGCAAGAAAGCATCATTTGAAGCCTACACAAAAACGTTCTCCCAACACGACTCTTGACACGGGCGCGGGACAAGGCAAAGATGAATCGCTCTTAAAATCTTTACGATAGTTTTTGGTGTCCGCAATAAGATATGCGCGGAAGAAAGCGAAGCGCGGTGAATCTTCCAAACATCTTAACCCTGTCACGCATCTTCGTCGTGCCTCTGCTCGTCGTCGTGCTGTTGACGCCGCTCGCGGAAGATTTCTTCGGCGTCGGGCGGCACATTCTCGGCTTAGGATTGTTTCTCGCGGCGGCGTTCACGGATTACTTGGACGGCAAACTCGCGCGTTCACGCAATGAAGTTTCGCAGTTGGGGAAATTGCTCGACCCGATTGCCGACAAGCTTTTGATTTCGGCAGCGTTGATTTCACTTGTCGAAAATCGTCTTGCTCCGGCGTGGGCGGTCTGCATTATCATCGGGCGCGAATTCGCGGTGTCGGGTTTGCGAAGTCTGGCGGCGGCGGACGGTGTGATTATCGAAGCTTCCAAAGCGGGCAAGTTCAAGATGTTCACGCAGGTCATAGCTATTGGTTTTCTTATCGCGTCGAGCGCGAAGGGCGCGCCGCCCGTCGCCAACTTCGGGCGCGCATTTCCCGCGATTGAGTTTTGGACTGTCCCCGAACTCAGAAGCGCATTGCGACACTTCTTCGGCACAGGGACAACGACGCTGACCGATTTTCAGGTTTTGTGTTACGCGACGGGGCGCGCGATGTTGTGGGTCGTCGTGGTGACGGCGTGCTTTTCGATGTACGGCTATTTCAGAGATTTCTACCGTGTAGTGAATGGGCGGGGAAGTGTGAAAGAAACGGATTCGGCAGGGCTTGAGACCAGAGCGCGGGGCGGCGCGTCAAAGGTGAAAGACGCGACGGTGTAAAGCGAGATTGAAATGAGGACAAAATAATTATGGCGGCGAACCTTAAAATCAAAGTGACCGAGCAGGGCGTAGTCGTGCCGAAGGAGTTTCTCAACGGAATCAAGGAAGTCGAGATTCGTCAAGAACACAATCGAATCGTGATTGTGCCGATTGAAGATGACCCGATTTTGGGGCTTGGAAGTCAGCCGATTAGCGATGGTGTTAAAGATGCTTCGGAAAATCATGATGCTTATATCTACGGATGAAAACTGTTTTCGTTGACACGGGCTATTTGGTGGCTTTGGAGTTGGTGAATGACCAAAACCACAAAGCGGCGTCGAAGCATTGGCGGAGCATAATTAAATCGCTTCCGCCACTTGTCACCACGTCGTATGTTTTCGATGAGGTCGTCACGCTTTTTAACAATCGCGGGCATCACGCGAAGGCGATAGAGGTAGGCAACAGGCTGCTGGCAAGTCCTTCGGTACAGTTAGTTGATGTGGGCAAAGACTTGTTCACGGAATCATGGAGCTATTTTCAGCAGCACAAAGACAAAGCATATTCGTTCACGGATTGCGTTTCGTTTGTAGCGATGAAGCGGATGAAGATTGATACGGCTTTCACATTTGATAAACATTTCGTGCAGGCAGGCTTCAAGAAAATCCCTTAACCGAGTCGAACGGCAAAAGGCGCAAAAAACAAGAGGCACAGAGAAAGTAAATATCTCTGTGCCTCTTGTTGTGCGCGATGCTAATTGTTAAACGCTTACTGCACTTCGACGTAGTCGCCAGTGTTAATTTCCTGCGCGGTGCGTGTGATAACTGCGGTCGCAGTGCGCTGTTCGGTGGCGATGATGACCATTTCACCGACGATTTTACGCGGCAGTTGCGGGCGGCGTTTCTTGATGTCGGGGGAAGTTACAACCGGACCATAAACGCCCGTTTCGTTCGGGCTTTTAACGCGCGTCGCTTGATTCGAGAACTTGCCGCCTTTGAATTCTTCACTCTGAAAGCCGCCGCTTGCCGGAACAACAATCTCTTCGTCACGGAAATCCGTGACGTTGCCTTTGCCGACCGGACGAAACACCGTCAAGTAATCACCGACTTTAACGCTGTCCTCTTCGCCCAAATCAATAAACACGACTTGGTTGCGCGTCACAAATTCGCGCGCCTCGCGTGCCAGCACGATGCGCCCCTGTTGCTTACCCGAAGCGAGGGCGAAACGGTCAATCGGTGTCGCGGCGCGTCCCTGTGGAGCCTGACGATTCGGCAAACTGCGTAGGTAATCACCGAAGTATATCTCGCCGCACGCGCCGGTAATCTCCGCGACGGAAACTTGTTCGCGCACCTGCGTGATGCGTAGGCGTCCGAGTTCTTGCGTATAAACGCCCAAGAAACCTTTCTTACGGGAAAAGTCGGATTTGAATTGACCACGCGGGCGGGCGATGGAAAGTTCTTCGCCGACGCGCAGGTCGAGATTTGTGCCGCCGCTTAAATACACAACGTCGCCCGTCGAAAACACTCTCTGCTCTTGCTCTTCTTCGCCGCCGATGATTTCCAGACGACGCGCCGCCGGAGCGTATTCAATCATCCCGCCGCATGAAAGTTCGTCGTCTTTGGCGACGATAATGTTTTGTTGTGACGAACTTGAGTTAGCGAGGTTTGTCATCGCCCGCCCGTCGCCTGTGACGTTTTGCGCGACGGCGGTGGTGCAAATCCCGAACAATGACAGAAAAGCGACGGCAGACAATTTGGCGATGAAACCGGATGGACTATTACGCACGATTGGAGTCTCCTTAAAAGAAAATGCGATTGGAAATGGGTGGGTTATAGCGGGAAGAAACACGGAAATCTTTGGTTCGTGTTTCGGGTCAGAAACTAAAACATTACTTTGCTTACTGTGGGGTTACTGTGGAAGTTAAGAAATCTAAGGGAATTGAGAGGTGAGATGAAGGGCTAACGTGAGGCGGTGATTTCCAGTGAGAGTCCGGTTAATCCTGCCAAAACATCCTAAAGGTTAAGCGCGGCGTGCGTCAACCTGTTTTTCTTCAACAGGCATCTTTCTAAAACAGGTTAAGGTCAGGACTTTCTCAAATATCCGGTTATTCGTACTTCTGACGCAGCAACTTTTTATCAATCTTGCCGACGCTCGTTTTATCAATCGCTTCGACGAACACGACTTTTTCAGGAATCGCCCAAACCGACAGCGTGCCTTTATCGGCATAAGCTTTGACGTGCTGCTTGATGTCATCTTCGGCAACTTTGCCCCTGTGTTCGGATTTTAAGACGATGAGCGGTAGAGGGCGTTCGCTCCATTTCTCATCTTTGACGCCGATGACCGCGACCTCGCTGACCG
>JBGTMR010000075.1:0-16416 GCA_041743485.1 Pyrinomonadaceae bacterium | reverse complement strand
CCGTAGGGACGGCTGAACTCAGGGCGGAACTTCAGCCGTCCCTACGGGACTGGAATCTGCTTACCGGGTCGTCCCAGCGATAAATCGCTGGGCTATTTTCGTAAAGTCCCTACGGGACAATCAAAAGTGTCCCGACATCAGCACCGAATCGTAACGCCCTTAATCGTAATGCACTTTGATGAGTGTCAAGCCGTGCGCGGCGGCGGTTGCGCCTGAAAGCTTGCGGTCGCCCGTGCGTATCGCCGCTCCAATTTGCGCGATTTCGATTTCGCCGCGCCCGACGGCAAGCAAAGTCCCGGCGATAGAGCGCACCATGAACCGCAAAAACCCTTCGCCGGATGTCGTGATTTCCACGACGCGCCCATGCGCTTCAGCATTCCAATAATCACAAACTTCCATCATCGTCACACATCTTACGCGGTCTTCCGTATCCGATTGCGCGGACGAAAACGCCGTCCAATCGTGTCGCCCGATAAAGAGGTGCGCCGCCCGTTTCATCCGTTCGACATCGAGCGGGCGCATCTCCGTTAAGGCGCGACCCGCGAGAAACGGCGAAACGAACGGCGCGTTAAAAACCCGGTAACGATACGTCTTACCCGTCGCGGAAAAGCGCGCGTGAAAATCTTCCGCGACTTCTTCGACCTCAATCACACGCACGTCGGGCGGCAGATTTCCGTTGAGCGCGGCGCGCAGTTTATGCACGGACATAGCGCGCTCCATCCACACACTCGCAACTTGGGCTTCGGCATGAACGCCCGCATCCGTGCGCCCCGCGCCATAAACCGTGCGCCGCTCTCCTTCAAGCACCGCGACGGCGCGCTCAAGTTCACCCTGCACCGTGCGTTGTTCGCCCGCGTGTTTATGAAGCTGCACTTGCCAACCGCAAAAGGCAGCACCGTTATAAGCCAGTGTGAGTCTGTAATTCATTGATGTTTGAAACTTACCGGTGAAGCCCGCTTCAAATTAGTATCGCTTGACTTTTGGAATTAGCGGCGGATTACGTCTGTAAGATTAAGTAATAATCATGCGGCGGTTAAACAATGGATTGACACGCAAATCAAAGCCGGCTTGTTCTGTCAGACGTTTTGCTATTTGTTTCAGAAGCTGGAAATTGTTTGTTGTTCAAGATATTATTCGCGCGCCTCACACAGCACATAGTTCGTTCCTCGTCTTCTGTTTTGAAGTTGTTGGATGCTACCAAATTCGTCACGACACACAACTGCCTTTGCTTAAAGAATTTGGTCGCATAAATCGCTTCGTACCTCGTTAACACTCTTGTCACTCAAGCTTCTCTCGAAAGGAAAAATCATGAAAAAGTCCATTGTATTTCTCTCACTCTTTGCGTGCGTGATGACTCTCGCCGCCGCACTCTCGCAAGCGCACGCCTCCAAAGGCACTCCGGCAAATTGCATGTCGTTTTCAGTTCCGGTCATAATTCACGACTCGAACCAAACACAATTTTTAACGCAAAATCAATCGTTGAGATTTTCCGTCGTCTCCGCTCCTGACTCCGGCGTCAGTGTTTTCAATGATAACGGAAGCAACTTAGGCACCGGTGCTATTGCGGGATTAGCGACGCAAGGCATTTCGTCTTCGACTCGCAAAAGCACGACGAAGGTGATTTCCTGCACCGACGATCTTTGGGATGTGAACTTCGTCATCCGACGAAATTACAACACGATTGGCGACAAAGTTGTCTTCTTTGTGATTAGACCCGACGGTAGTCGTTTGGATGTTGCGAGCTTTGTCACGGAAAGCGGCGGCGTGCGGTTCACCAATCTCTCCGGTGCTACTTTCGGCATTAACAATCGCGGACTGAGCGCAGGGTTATTAGGAAGCACCGCGCTAATTCCGTTTTCAGCGGCGAATAGAAGTCAGACTCCTTTGATAACGTTTTCGATAATGAACGTGGTGAGCAAGCCCGCGTGCAGCCGACTCGGAATCGAAATCGCGCGCGGTAACAACGAAGGCATAACATCCGTCGTCATTGCCGATGTCGTGGCTGACCGCGACCCGAACGGACCGACCGCCCTCGGACCCACCATAAATCCTGACGGCAGCATTAACACAGGAGATGTCAGAGCATACCCGATAGGCTTGACCTGTCCGACCATTTGTCCTTCCGAGTGTCCGAAGCCGACGCCTTCATGCCCGCTTCCGAAACCGGACAAGGACGATGACGATGACGATGACGATGACAAGGATAAGGGCAAGGATAAGGACAAGGATAAGGACAAGGATAAGGATAAGGACAAGGATAAGGACGATGATGACGATGACGATGACGATGACAAAGATGACCATGATGATAAAAAGCGGCACTAACAACGGTGGCAGTGACGTAGCGAAACCTCGTCCGTGTCGCTAAATCCGCTTTAATGAAGTTCGCACGCGCGAACAGAAACCCTTTCACCCATCACACGAACCGCCGCGAAATTCATTTGCGGCGGTTCGTGTCGTTGTGTAGAGGTATTTTTCAATAAGTTTCGGCACAAGGGTTTCAACTTGGCTTTCGACTTCCGGGTTTAACCACCGCTTCGCCGCGCTGACACGCAGGACAAGTCGCCGGGTCGAAAACGGGAACGTCGAGCGTCGCCAGAGCGATGCGCGGGATGCCGACATCCGCCCTGTTATTGGAACGGTCAATGATGGAAGCCGCCCCGATGACGTGCGCGCCGAGTGAGTTTAAGGCGTTGATGGTTTCGCGCGTCGAGCCGCCCGTAGTTATCACGTCTTCGACGACAAGCGTACGTTCGCCTTCGCGCACGGTGAAGCCACGCCGTAGAGTCATCGCGCCTGCTTCGCGTTCGGTAAAGATGAATCGCGCGTTGAGTGCGCGGGCGACCTCATGACCGATGATGATGCCGCCGATGGCGGGGGCGGCGACCGTTTCGATTCCGGCATCACGGTAATGTTCGGCGATAGCCTGACCGAGCGCGGCGGCTTCATGTGGATACTGAAGCACGCGGGCGCATTGCAGATAGTGCGTGCTGTGCAAGCCGCTCGTAAGTTGAAAGTGTCCTTCGAGCAAGGCTTCCGTGCGGCGGAAGCGTTCGAGAATTTCGTGTTGGTTCATAGTTGTTCGGAGTTTGATTGTGACTAAAATCGTGACCGACATGCGGGGTCAAAACATCGCGTGTTAAAATGCGCTCCTGATGTTGATTAACCCGACCACACCTCTCGCGCCCGTCGAATGCGCGCCGCCCAAGTTTTCCAATCTCGTTTCCGATTCCGCACTGGTTGATGATGCCGTGCGTGTGTTGCGCGCGAACGGTAAGCGCATAACGACGATTGAACTTGCCGACCGCGTATTGCAAATCGCCGTTGATGATGCGGAAGTCGCCAGCCTGTTCATCGCCGAACTCGTCGGCGACGACGCGCGTTTTCAACTCCACGCGGACGGGACAATCGAACTCATTGATGTGGATGTCAACCGGACGACGCTTGATGAAACCGATTTCGTCGTCGTTGATGTCGAGACGACGGGAGCGCGCACGCCGGAGTGTCGCGTCACGGAAGTCGGGGCGTATCGCGTGCGTGGTGGTCGCATCGTCGGTGAATTTGCGACGCTCATCAATCCCGAACAACCGATTCCGCCGTTCATACAATCATTAACCGGCATCACCGATGCGATGGTCGCCCGCGCCCCGACGTTCTCGCAAGTCGCGGCAGAGTGGCTCGCGTTTGCCGACCGCGCCGTGTTGGTCGCGCATAACGCGCCGTTCGATGTGCGGTTTTTGAATGCGGAAGTCGCGCGCGTGTTCTCGAACCGGCGCATGATAAATTCGCATCTCTGCACCGTCTCACTCGCCCGCCGCCTTGTTCCCGGTCTTATAAATTATCGCCTTCACACCGTCGCGGAACACTTCGCTATCAGCATTACTAATCGCCACCGCGCTGCCGGAGACGCGCACGCGACCGCGCAAATCTTCTTACATTTTCTCGAACGCCTGCGCGACCACAACATCACGACGCTTGGCGATGCGCGCATCATGCGTCGCTGATAAACCGTAGCGACGAATCGTTATCAGTGAATTGTTCCCGCTTCTTTTTTGTTCTTCAACAAGTTCTTCATCACAAAAAACCCTATTAACACCGCCGCGACGCCCAAGCCGATATACGGGTAATAGCGTGCGAGAACCGCCCCCGCCTGCGCTCCGTATCGCACCGCGAATAAGCCTTCAACGGTAAAGCGGAAGAACCGACCGACCGCGATTGCGATTGCGAAGCGCAGGACGTTAAAGCGAAACACGCCCGCCGAGACGACGAACAACTTAAACGGAAACGGCGGCGGCAGCACGCTGGCGACCAGCACGGAAAGCAAGTCGTAGCGTTCGATGAGTGAGCGGACACGCACCTGTTTCTCGTCTGAAAAACGAGACAAAGCGCGGCTGCCCGCCTTCTGTGAAATGTAGTAAAGGATGACGCAGCCGATGGTCGAGCCGAGTGTCGCGGCGACGGCGTAGAACAACATCCGCGACGGGTTTGCGGTTGAAAGCAGAATCATCACCGCGTCCGCACCGCCGGGAAGCGGCACGAATGCCGAGTCGAGCAGTGCGATGGCGAACAACCCGAACGCTCCGAACGATACAAGCCACGTTACGACTTCATTCAAAAACCGCGCAATCTTTTTCACTCGCCGCTTGACCCTTCGCTTCTCTTGGTGTTCGCCGTTAAATCAGCGATGTTCGCGTTCATCGTCGCTTCCCCTGTGTCGTTCATCTTCACCTCGTTCGTCATCACGGCGTCAATGCGCGTGAGGCGAAATCGCTTCCAGACGAGATAGATAAGAAGTCCGGTGAGTGCCGCCAAGCTCACATAAGCGACGAGAAGCAAGCCGTCATCCTTCAACCACTCGATAACCTTCGCGCCGTAATAAACCGCGAGCGCGCCTTCGACGAAGTACCGCACGGAGCGGGCAATCATAATCGTGATAACGAATCGCCAGCGCGGATATTCGAGCGCGCCCGCCGTCGCCACGAAAATCTTAAATGGCATCGGCGGCGGCAAAAGTGCCGGAATCGCCAGAGTCAAAATCCCGTAACGCGAATATGCGTGTTCGACGCGCGCGATGTGTTCCGCCTTGAAGCGACGCCGCAACACGGCTTGCCCGCCGCGCCGCATAATCGAATACAACAACAGACAACCGAGAACCGAGCCGAGCGCGGCGAACAAAGGGAAATAGAAAACCGCGTCATGGTCGCTGATGCAACGCATGATAACGAGGTAATCATTGATTTCGGGTAAAGATAAAAGACTCGAATCGAGCGCGCCGATAACCACCATCGCGGGGGCAGCGACATAGACGGGGACGGTTGTGATGTGGAGTTGAAGCCACCCGAAGAGACGTTGAAACCAATCGAACATTGCGGGAAGTCTAAAGTGACAAGTGACAAGTGACAAGTGACGAGAGATGTGCGCCGGGTTACCAACGACATTCTGAAGCATCCTACTTGTCACTCGTCACTCATTTCGCGGGAGCAAAGATGCTCGGCGTGTCATACGTGACGCCGAAGGTGATGCCGGAGCGCGGGCTGAAATCCGATAAACCTAAAATACCTGCGGCGTCGAAGCGCAAGCCGGTCGTGGTCTTGAACTGCACGCCGAGACGGGCTTCCGATTGTGATTCAGTTCCGAGAGGTGCGCGACCCGAACGTGTGTTGGCGCGTCCGTTGACTTCGCCCGCGAGATTGATGCGCGGATTTATGCGATAGATTCCGGCGAGTCCGTAGAGAAACACATCGTTCTGCGTAAAGGCTTCCGTCGGGGCGGGCAGAATACCGATGCCGAAATTGCCGAACGTATTGAGTCTGCCGTCTCTGCCGAAGCGTTTGCCGACCAGCACCGTGCCGAAAATGTTGTTCTGATTTGTGCCGATGCCGCGCGCCTGATTCGAGTTCGGAAGTTGCACGCCGAAGCGGAAACCGAGCGACGGGCTGCGTCGAGTTTCATTGCGAACTTTGATTTTCGTGGCGATGGTAAAATCGCCCGTGTCGTTCGTCGAGCCGTTGAGATTGCCGTTGAAATCAAGCGGAATCGGTGACGGGACAGTGCGCGTGTTGATGCTTAAAAAGTTTTGCGCGACGCCTTCGATTTGCAGTTCGACGTTCGGAGCGAGTCCGATGTTGACGCCTATAACGCCGATGCGCGTCTGGTCGCCCGTCAAACCCGAAAGCGGAAACTTGGCGTTTTGCAAGAAATCAATTCCCGCTTCGATACGCAAACTGCCGGGCGCGATGATGTCGACATCTTCCGTGATAAGCGGACGCTGTTGGGCATTCGCACCATACGCAGATGTGGTAACACAGATGAGGAACACGGTTAAGCCACAACGCCCGACGAGCGACGCACGATGATAAAACGCGATTAAGAGCGAAGACTTAATGGGCATTAAAGTTTTGTCAAAATCTGTGAAGATGAAACAGCAATCAAGGCTAAACTGCACGCACGTCAGATTCTATGTCTCGTTTGCGATTCGGTCAAACATATCAGCAGACGACAATAGAAGTTGTGGAGTAGTACTAACTGGACGCTTGGACACCCCGGCAGCGGGGCGTCATAATGAGTTAGGTCGTTGAAGCTTGCTGGCATTGCGGATGGTGAACAAAATCATGTAGATGTAAATCATCTGACGCTCATACCTCGCATCTGACATCACGTTTCGTTGAAAGATGTTTCGACTTTTACAAATTAAGATGACACAGAGATTTTATAAATGTGTGTCTGACATCAGATACTAAACCAAACATCACATAAATAAGGATTTCAACCATGACACCTCGCTCCATGATGCCCGATTCGTCCACCGTCCGGCGCCAGTTACTGCGGTTGACATTCACACAGCGCATGTTGGTACTCGCTTGCCTGCTCGTCTGCTTGCTCACCGCTTGGCTAACTACACCCGACGTGAGTGCTGCGGGCGGCTCACTCGACGCTACTTTCCAAAATCCGACGGTGACTGGGGACTCCGACGCCTCCAGCTTAGTGCGTGCCATCACTGTGCAGACCGACGGCAAGGTGATGATCGGAGGCAGTTTCAAATCGGTTGGCGGGCAAATACGAGAAGGCGTCGCGCGCTTGAACTCTGACGGTACACTCGACGTGACCTTCCAGAACCCGGCAGTATTTGAAGGGGTCAATAACTTCGGCGATGTATTTGCCATCGCTGTGCAACCTGATGGCAAGGTGCTGATCGGAGGTGACTTTTGGATGGTCAACGGGCAAGCGCGGCAGAACGTAGCACGCTTGAACTCGGACGGCACGCTCGACACGACGTTCCAGAACCCGGAGGTAGTAAATAGGGAGTTCTTCGGTAGTGTGTTTGCTCTCACCGTGCAGAATGACGGTAAGGTGGTGATCGGTGGCAGATTCACTTCAGTCCGTGGGCAGGCGCGGCAGAGTGTGGCGCGCTTGAACCCTGATGGCACACTAGATACAACATTTCTGAACCCAGCACCGGTAATTTCTTACGCTGGCAGCGTTTTTCCCGGCGTGGTGTACGCCCTCACCGTGCAGACCGATGGTAGAGCGGTGATTGGAGGCGTCTTCAACTTGGTTGGTGGACGAGAGCAGGAGAACTTGGCGCGCTTGAACCCTGACGGGACGCCCGACACAACATTTCAAAACCCAGCAGTAGGGGACGGCATTGTTTTTGCTTTTGCCATGCAGACTGACGGTAAGTTTGTGATTGCTGGCGACTTTACTTTGGTCGGCGGTCAGGAGCGGCAGAAAGTAGCGCGCCTCAACGCTGACGGTACGTTCGACACGACGTTTCAGAACCCGGAAGTATTGTTTCCCAGAGACTTCGGTGGTGTGGTTGACCTCGCCGTGCAGACCGACGGCAAGGTGGTAATTGGTGGTGATTTTGCGTCGGTTGGCGGGCAGGCACGGAAGAACATAGCGCGCTTGAACCCTGACGGGACGCTAGATACAGCATTTCCGAACTTGGCGGTGTCCGGTATGTCCCCCTACTTCGGCGATTTGTCCGCTCTCACTTTACAGAATGACGGCAAGGTGGTGATCGGCGGCGGTTTCACCTCAGTTGATGGACAGACGCGGCAGAACGTGGCGCGTTTGAACACAAAGAACACTAAAGGGCGACGTGGGCTTCGTGGTCGCGGCAGAACGACTTCTACTCAAGGGTAGAAGTGACTACGCATCTTTCTGTTTTCCATCAACCCAACCGTGAACGGCTGGAGACAAATATGGATTAGAATCAAGCCCGTTGAAACGGGATCCAAACTTGACGGCTAAAGCCACACTCTTCAGAAGGGCGGTTCAACGCCCTGAATTGATTTTCCTCAACCACCTTCCTAGCCGTGAACGGCTCTTGCTAACGGAAAAACCCTACTCTCGATTCGCATTGTTACCATCCGCGGAGACACGGCGGTTTTGATGAGTCGGGAAACGAGCAAAGGCATAGACCCTCGCGGTCAAGCCTACAATGACCCGATACTGGTCACACACGTTTTCGTTAAACGCGGCGGACGTTGGCAGATAATCGCCACGCATGGCGGTCAGATTAAAGAGATAGCAAATCAAGCCAGCAATCAGACACCGTAACTTGCGCGTCCGGCTCGATTCAAATTCCGGTCAACCACGCGAAAGGCAAATCCGTTATGCGAGTCGTGTTTATTTTCATCGCGTCTTTTAGCGTGCTTAACTTTTTCAACGTCGAATGCCGGGCGCAGCAAACCCTGCCGCCGAATGCTCCCGTGGCAAGTGAATCGCAGGCGGATGATAAACAGGATGCGGTGGAAGTCGTGACGGAGGAGGTGCAAATCGGCTTCGCGGCGATGGATGATAAAGAGCGGTTTGTGATTGGCGTTGAAAAGGAAGATGTCGGGATAACCGAAGACGGCGTGCCGCAAATAATCACGAGCATACGGCGCGTACCCGCCGATGTGTTGTTGTTGATTGACGTGGGCGCAGGGATTTTGCCTAAAGCGAAGGACATCAATATCGTGCGGCGTCTGGCGCAGGAAGTCGCGGCGACTCTGCCGGAAGGCGAACGGGTGAGCGTCGTGCAGTTCGCCGAACGCCCCGAAGTTGTGCGGGATTGGACGACGGAAAAGGAAGAAGTCGAACATACGCTTGAGACGAAACTTTTGTCCGGCAAACAGGCGCGCTTCTCCGATGCCGTGCTGTTTGCGGTTGAGCGTTTTAAGACTCAACCGACGGCTAATCGTCATCTCGTGATTATCTCCGACGGCGTGGAGTCTGCCGCGTCCGCCGGGCGTCGCGCCGAAGCGTGGAGGGCGTGCGCGCGGTCAAACGTCACGATTCATTTTTTGAGTCTCACGAAGTTCGCGGTGGAAGTCGCCGCGGGCAAAGCGAAAATCATGCGCCCGCGCGAACTTCCGGCGGGACCCAAAGGCACGGAAGAACGTGAGCGCGTGCGGCAAACATTTCCGCCCTATGGACAGGGGCATCCACCGATAATGCACACGATGAAGACGCAGGGCGGCGGTGTGACCTTCAATCTCGATTTCAAACAACGCCGCTTGTTGAAAGACTACGAAGCCGCCGTGCGGCGCAGTGAAACAGAACTCGCGGAGCAGATAACGGAAGACACGGGCGGCGAACTTCGCACGCCGCAGACGGCGGATGAGATGCTTGAGGCGAGCGTGAATATCGCCCGTGAAATCGGGGCGCAATACATCGTCACTTACCGACCGAACCGTCCTCTGGCACAATCGCCCGCAGGCGAAGCGCGGCGCATCTCCGTCGCCTCGCGGCGCGTGGGATTACAGTTGAGGGCGCGGCGTAAGTACGTTTTGGCGCGATGATGAGAGCGCATTTACAAGCCGTCTCAAATTAGCTTTTGATTAAAAACTCTGCGTAACTCTGCGTCAGCCCTCTGCGTAACTTTGCGTCCAAAGATTTTTTAACGCAGAGTACCGCCGAGTTGAAGACGCAGAGTTACGCAGAGAATGCCCGTTTTTGAGATGGCTTCTAGGAGAAGCGAACGATGGACGCAAAACCTTTTCTTATCGGCGGCGAATGGCGAACGGCACGGGCGACATCGGACGTTCGCGCATCTTGGAACGATGAACTGCTGGCGCGTGTGTGCGTCGCTTCGCCCGACGGTGTGGAACAATCAATCGAACACGCGATGAGAGCGGCGCGTGAGATGCGCGCCCTCGCGCGTTATGAAGTCGCCGACGCGCTGGGAAACATCGTCGCGGGATTAAAAACCCGTCACGCGGAACTCGCCCGCACCATCGCGCAGGAAGCCGGAAAGCCTATCGCCCTCGCACGCGCTGAAACCGACCGTGCGATTGCGACTTTTACTTTTGCGAGTGAAGAAGCCCGGAAGTTCACGGGCGAACAGATTGTGGTTGACGCTCAAGCAACCGGCGGAGGCAAAACGGGTTGGACGAAGCGCATCCCGCGCGGCGTCATCTTCGGCATCACGCCGTTTAACTTCCCATTAAATCTCGTCGCGCATAAAGTCGCGCCCGCGCTGGCTTCGGGTAATTCAATCATCATCAAGCCGAGTCCGCGCACGCCGCTTTCGTCTTTGTTGTTGGGCGAGATTTTTCTTGAATCCGGTTTGCCGAAAGGCGCACTGCAAATCGTGCCGATGGAGATTGCGACCATTGACCGCGTGTTAAAAGATGAGCGCGTAGCGATGGTTTCTTTCACGGGAAGCGCGGGCGTAGGTTGGGACTTGCGTGCGCGAAGCGGGCGAAAAGCCGTCACACTCGAACTCGGCGGCAACGCTCCTATCATCGTTGACGAAACGGCGGATGCCGAATACGCCCTTGAACGCGCCGCCGCCGCCACGTTCGGTTATGCCGGACAGACCTGCATCTCGGCGCAAAGGCTGTTCATGCATGAATCAATTTACGAAGATTTCAAATGCAAACTCGTCATGCACGCCCAAACGATGAAGGCGGGCGACCCGCTTGATGAAACGACGACATTGCCCGCGATGATTGACGAAGCGGCGGCGCGGCGTGTCGAAGGTTGGATTGAAGAAGCCGTGCGCGACGGTGCGCGTTTGTTGTGCGGCGGCAAGCGGCGCGGGGCGGTGGTAGATGCGACGCTGCTTGAAAATGTTCACCGCGAAATGCGCGTCGTCGCGGAAGAAGTCTTTGCGCCCGTCGCCACCATCACGGGTTTTCATAGTTTCGATGAAGCCATCGCGCACGCCAACGATGCGCGTTACGGATTGCAAGCCGGAGTCTTTACGCGCGATTTGCGGCGCGCATTTCAGGCGGCTGATGAACTCGAATTCGGCGGCGTCATCATCAACGACGCCCCGACGTTTCGCGTTGATAACATGCCCTACGGCGGAGTAAAACAATCCGGCTTCGGGCGCGAAGGTGTGCGTTACGCGATAGAAGAGATGACCGAAACGCGAGTCATTGTCGTTGATTCGATGCGATGAAGTTTAAGTTAAACGCAAAGAACCGCAGAGTCGAAGACGCAGAGAACCGCAGAGATAATTTCCTTAGGCTTTCCCACTCCGAACGTTTTTCTTTAGTTTTCTTGTTTTTTTTATTTGAGATTTCAAATTTGAAATTCTCAAATAATCAGGAAGCCCTATTCCTCTCTGCGGTTCTCTGCGTTTATCATCCTCCAGCTACTTCAACCCGACATCACATACATTGAAACATGACCAACTTTCACCGGCTCTCAAACTTCCTGCTCGTTTTGTCACTATGGGTTTGTGTCGCCATCATAAGTCCGGCGCAAACCCCGCCCGCCTCATCGCTTAAAGTCGCGGGCTTGCGTTCCGCCGTCACGGTGCGGCGCGACGGGCGCGGCGTTCCCTATATCGAAGCTACAAACGAAGATGATTTGTATTTCGCGCAAGGCTATATCACGGCGTCCGACCGCTTATGGCAAATGGATTTGCTAAGACGCACGGCGCGCGGTGAACTTTCGGAAATCTTCGGACGCGCGACGCTCGAAGAAGATAAACGCCGTCGCATATATGGTTTCGCGCGTTTAACGGAAGCGACGGAACGCAACCTCGCGCCCGACGTGCGCCGCGTGCTTGCGGCTTATGCGAAAGGCGTCAATGCCTTCATCCAAACCCTTAACGAAAAAGATTTGCCGCCGGAGTTTCGCTTGCTTGGCGTTCGTCCACGTGCGTGGCAGGTGGCGGATTCAATCGTCGTCGGCAAAATCTTCGCCGAACTGCTCTCGCGTCCGTGGCGTGCCGACATCGAACGTCTCGCGCTCTCGGACATTCCACCCGCGAAGCTTCGGGCTTTGACGACGGACGAATCACCGTTCGATGTGTTCGTCGTCGGCACGGATGACAAAGCGCGGCGCGCGACCTCAAGCAAGGTGAAAACGGATTTCCTGCCGCTACTCAATCATGAATCGCGTCAGGACATATTGCGCCGACTCGCGGAGATTGACGACGTGATGAAGCGTTCTCAAAGTCGGTTTGGCTTTGAAGGCGAAGCGTTAGCGGCGAGTAACAACTGGGTTGTCGCGGGCAAGCGTTCCGCGAGTGGAAAGCCTTTGCTTGCCAACGACCCGCACTTGCCCGCGAGTGCGCCGTCAATCTGGTACATGACGCACTTGAGTCTGCCGAACTTTCGCGTCGCGGGTGTGACGGCGGCGGGCGCACCCGGAATTATCATCGGGCATAACGAGCGCGTCGCGTGGGGTGTGACGAACACGGGACCCGATGTGCAGGATGTGTATCTCGAAACATTCGATGACGCGAACCCGCGCCGTTATAAAACTCCGAATGGATTTGCGGACGCGGAAATCAGATTGGAAGAAATCAAAGTCCGCAAAAGCCTGACCGCCCCGGAAACCGAAAGCGTGCCTTTGGAAATCACCGTGACGCGGCACGGTCCCATCGTGTTCGAGGCGGCGGGCAACCGCTACGCCCTACGTTGGACGGCACTCAATTCACAGCAAGCCGAGTTCGCCGCGTTCTATAAAATCAACCGCGCGACCGACTGGCAATCGTTCACACAGGCTCTGAGTGTGTATTCCGGTGCGATGCAAAACTTCGTCTATGCCGACCGCGCGGGACACATCGGCTACTACGCCGCCGGATTTGTTCCGGTGCGTAAAACGGGCGACGGCAGACTGCCTTACGACGGCGCAACGGACGCGGGCGAGTGGACGGGCTTCATACCGTTCGCGGAACTGCCGCACGTTTATGACCCGCCGTCCGGCATCATCATCACGGCGAACAATCGCATCATCGGACGCAGTTACAAACACTTCCTGACAAACAGTTGGGCAGCACCTTACCGCGCCCGCCGCATATACGATTTGCTGAACGCAAAGCCGAAGCATGACCTGACGGATTTCGCGCGCATCCAGTACGACGCTTATTCCGTCGGCGGCAAGTTCTTCGCGGATGAAGCTTATAAGATTTTGTCTATGAGAGATGCGACGATAGACCGCGAAGCGATGCCGCATATAGATTTGACTTTGAAGTTGCTTCAAACGTGGAACGGCGAGATTACGCCCGACTCGCGCGGGGCAGCATTCGTGTCAAATATGCGGACGGCGTTTCGCGTGCGCGTCGTCACCGCCGTCATCGGTGCGGAACTGGGGAAAAGTTACCGCGGGGCGAACGTCGAAAACTTTGCCGATATGGTTTTGCGTACACGGGAACGTGAATGGCTGCCGAAAGAATTTAGTTCTTACGCGGACTTGCTCATAGCCTGTGCGCGAGATGCTCACGCGGAATTGACCAGACAACTCGGCGCGGACGAAACGAAATGGACATGGGGCGCGATGACAACAGTGCGCTTCCCGCATCCGCTCGCCAGCGTCCCGATTTTCGGCGCGCCGTTCTTTATCCAACCGTTCGCGCAACGCGGCAGCGGTTTCGCGGCGGGCGCAACCGTCAATGTCGGCGCGAATGTTTCGATGCGGTTGATTTCCGATACGAGTGATTGGGACACCACGCGCCAGATTATCGCGCCCGGTCAATCCGGCAATCCGGCAAGTCCGCACTGGAAAGACCAGTTGAGCGATTGGCAATCCGGCGCGACCCCCGTGTTCCCGTTCACAGCGGAAGCGGTCAGGGGAGCGGCGCGAAGTACGATGAGGCTTGAGCCGTGAGCGGCAACATTAAATGCGCGGACGCGACGTGAGACGAGAAAGATTTTATCCACGAAAGAACGCGAAACAGCACGAATAAAATCACTGAAGAAATCCGGTTTTGTTTCGCGCCGTTTCGTGTTTTTTCGTGGATGAATTTCGGGGTTTTTTACGTTGGCAGTTGGCGCGGCGGGAACGATTTGCGATTCGCCGTGTCTTCATCGTCACGGTTCTGGCGCGTGTCACCCGTTTCGGAAAGCATCTCTTTAATCGCTCCGACGCTTGCGAGCATTGTCGAGGTTTCCATCGGCATAAAGATGACTTTCGAGTTGCGCCCTTGAGCCATGTCTTTGAGCGAATCAATGTAGCGTTGCGTGATGAGATATTGCGCCGGGCTGATGTCCGCGCCGAGTGCTTGCCCGATGCGGGCGAGGGCTTCCGCTTCCGCCGCCGCCGAACGCAGACGGGCTTGCGCCGCGCCGTCGGCTTGCAAAATCGCGGATTCCTTTTCGCCTTCGGCGCGCGTCACCGCCGCTTGCTTTTCGCCTTCAGCGCGCGTGATGGCGGCTTGGCGTTCGCCGTCGGCTTGGAGTACGAGAGCGCGGCGATTGCGTTCGGCGGTCATCTGTTTCTCCATCGTGACGCGCACGTCTTCCGGCGGGTTGATGTTCTTCACGTCAACGCGCGTCACCTTCACGCCCCATTTATCCGTCGCGTCATCGAGAATCAAACGCAGCTTGTTATTGATTTGGTCGCGGTTGGAAAGCGTGCTGTCCAAATCCATTTCGCCCATCACGGAGCGCATTCCGGTAATGGTCAACTGTACGATGCCGCCGACTAAATCATTGATTTCGTACACGGCTTTGACCGCATCGGTTATCTGCCAATAAACAACCGAGTCAACCAGAATCGTGACGTTATCGCGCGTGATGACGGGTTGCGGCGGAAGGTCAAGATACTGCTCGCGCAAATCAATGGACGTTGTGCCGGGTCGCATGTTCGTCCAGTTGTAAGAGCGCGGCTTGTCTATAAACGGATAGATGATGTTCAAGCCGCTCGACGCAATCATCCGAAAGCGTCCGAGACGCTCGACCAGCATCACGGTCGCCTGCGGCACGATTTTAATCGTCTTGGCGGCGACGACAAGAAGCGCGATGCCGATGAACATCAGGAAAAGAAGAAACACAGTCGTCATGTTTTGCTCCAAAAGATTTTCTAAGTTGATACGTTGCGCGAGTGAAACGGCGTGTGCCGTAAGCGGCGTGTTCGATGCGCCCACTATAACCGATGACGGCTTTCAGCGTGAAGCAGCTACTTATACCACTTGTAAAACGATATGAGATTTTGACACCCGGAGAGATAGGTTAAACGGAGGTAAGCGGAGGTATAACGGAGGTAAGCGGAGAAAACTTTTACGCTTCCTCCGTTCTACTCCGTTATACCTCCGCTTACCTCCGTTATACTTCCCTATCGTAATCCATTTACACCTCAACTCATTTTGCCTTCCGGTATTACGATGAGAAGCGGAAGCTAACTTGCCTGTCACTTCCATTTCACACGCGGCATGTATCGTTTGCATGTGACATGTTGAATTAAACTTTCATCGTCACCGCCGTGCAGGATTGCCGAAATCTGATTTATCCGATTTTTCATGCAGGTTCAACCACCGAAAACCGAAACCAAAATGGGCGCAGGCAGCAAACTCTGGAAAACGATGCTCGCAAGCGGTGCGGGACTCGCCGCCCTCGCCGCTCTCAATGCGACTGTTCCGCGCCGTCACCTTGAATTACCTTCGGGTGATGTGGTTGACGCTGAAAACGGCGAAGCCTTGTTTTACGAATGGACTTACGGCGAAGTGTTTTACCGCGTCGCCGGAAACGCGAACAACCCGCCGCTTGTCCTCATACATGACATCGCCCCCGGCGTTTCAAGCTTTATGTGGTGGCGCAACTTCGGGCGACTCGCCGCCAACTTTCGCGTCTATGCGGTTGACCTGCTCGGCTTCGGAGCTTCGGCAAAGCCGCCCGTCGCGCCTTATTCGACGGATTTTTATGTAACTCAAATCGCCGACTTTATCCGTGATGTCGTCGGTGAAAAAGCCGTGCTTGTCGGCAGCGGACTCGGCGCGGCGTTCACCACGCGCGTCGCTATCGAACATGCGGACAGCGCGAACGCTCTCATCCTCGCCGCTCCGCCGGGCTTGAGCGACGAGCGCGACGCACGCGCCGGAATGCGCGGGGCGGCGTTTTATTCCTTGCTCAATTCACCCGTGCTTGGAACTTCTTTCTACAACACGCTGGCAAGCGAACGCGCCCTGCGTGACTACGCGCGCAAACAACTTTTCTTCAATAAACGCCTTGCGACAAAAGGACTCGTCGCCCA
>JBGTMR010000074.1:0-19117 GCA_041743485.1 Pyrinomonadaceae bacterium | reverse complement strand
AGCAATCAACGACTACTATCAAACAACGAAGCAGCACACGGTCAACTTTCTTGAGAAGTTCGGGTATGGCTGGAGTAACGGAAGGCTCTATGCGCTATCCGGGTAAGAATCCACTTCTTGGTGTGCGCGGCATATAGCACTGCCGACACCAAAAACATTGGTAGGAATGACATTCATAGTTGTCGCTATAGAAGCGCAAGCATTTTCTGATTCATCGTGATGTGGTAATTTTCGCGGTTGACTTGTCAACGTACAGTCAACATTAGATATACCTAAAGCGTTATCTGTTCAATGTACAGATAATTTATACCATGAGTTATGCGGTTGATGTCAAGACAACTATCACACACTGTCCAGCTATGACTACGAAGCGCACACCTACTCCGCTAAGCAAGCCAGCGAGCGGTGAAGATGATTTGATTACGCAGGCGGAAGCGGCACGGTTGCGTGGCGTAACGCGCTCGGCGATTCAGAGTTTGGTGCAACGCGGAAGGCTGCGTTCAGTGGAAAAGTTTGGACGGAATCTAGTGTACCGCAGTGAAGTGGTGGCGTTTGAGCGAGACAAGCCGGGTCCGAAGAGAGTGGATGGTTGATTCTAAATCATGGTCAATAAACTTTGAGATCACTCACTGTTGTAAGTTGTTTGCGGGGCTGATAACAAATGCCACATAGAAGCGGTTTAGCCTGAAAAGTCGGCAATATTTCTATATGGCATTAGCCCTCATGATCTTCGCAATACGTTGTATATATCTACGAGTTTTCATGTTAAGCCACTGGGCGGGCTTTGCCTAATAACCCTCTTTTAGAGCGGACTTTTTAGGCAGGGTGCACTGGGCGCACACAGGGATTATCAGACACAGAAGCTGAGCTTGGATTGCTCGGCTTCTATTATGACTAGACACCAAATCTAGAACTTAGATTCATCACCTGCACGCCATGAATCGTCGGCTATCCATTTGCCTGTGAAATCTTCGCTTCGACTCGCCGCGCTCACCAATGGCAACAGAAATGCGCGCAACCGCACAACCACATCAGCAAGGGTTAATGATTCGTCGCCTAATCGCGTCCGCTTCAGGAAAGCATTCCACTGTCGTTGCTTCCCCGCATCATCGATAAACTCCGGTGAGAGCGCAGTCGGCACCTCGACAGGCACCAATGTTCTTCGCCGCTCAAATGTGCGCGTGATTGCCTTGCATAATACTTCCCCGTCGAAATCGAACAGTCGGCTCAGCGTCCACACGTCATAGAGGTCCTTCATGCGCGTGTTGACGATGCCGAGCGCGACCATCGCGTGGAACTTCTCAGCGATGACCGTCTCGCGTGGGTAAGTCAGCAGTTGCGGCGCGGGGAATGCGAGCAGTGTTGGATAGACACTCGGCTGCGGAGCCGGCGTTATCGCATCGCCGAAGCCTACATCAATCTGAATGGGCACACGCGCGTTGCCGATTCGCGCTTCTAAACGCAAACGCACGCCTTCGTATTCTTGATCTTCCTTAATGCGCCTACCGTGTACGTCTCCCAAGAAAACAATCGCGTCTTCTTCGACCGGGGTCGCAACGATCTCCCTGAATACCCGCTCTAAATCCGCAACATCGTTCCATCCGTATCCGAGCAAATCAAGATCACGCGTTGGGCGGTGTGCGTCCACGCTCCACACGAGAAATAATATCGCGCCTTTGAGGACGAAGCGGTCGCGGTGATCACTTTGGCTCAGGCGGTACAGCAGACGCTCCAATGCGTAGCGCGTGAGCGTCAAGTTATATTATTCCTCATTCCTTTCACGCGCTGCGTTCTGAAGCCGCGCACGAACCGACGCCGCTATGTTTTTCGGCTGACTCATATGAGCGACTCCATGTAAGGCTGCATCACGGCGGCGACACGGCAGACCCGAGCGTAACGCCACAATTCGTCTGCGGTCGCCAGGCGTTGCCGCCTGCAATCCCGTAACGCCTCAATCGCAACATCAACGCCAATCTTGTTGCGGTACTTGAAGCAATCGGCGACCGTCTTCGCTACGCCATAAATTCTAACCGGGACGCCTTCAATCAAGTGGTGCTCAATGCCCGAGGTGAGTGCAGCACCGGAGAAGCGCACAATGCGTAGCGGCGTGCTTTCGGACGGGGTGACGGGGCGACGCGCTTTGCGGTCAAGAGCGAGCCAAACCTCGAACGGCGATTGCGTCGTCAGTTCGTGGAAGCGCAACGCGGAAAGTAGGCACACGACGCTGCGCGGTACGCGCACGGCGGCTTCGGCAAGGCTGCTATTCTCCGTCGGCTCGGCATTGGGCAGGCGGTAAAGCCCGCGCCCTGATCTTTCGAGTAATCCTTGCCGATGCAACTGCGACAGGTACGCGCGTGGGATGCCTTGGCTTTCCAGATCGCGCGTGCGCAACAACATCGTCTGTCGAGCAGCGTTAAGCACAAGTTCCTGTTTCGATTTGCTCATACAGCGGATTATACTACGAAGTGTCGGCACATACGATTATGTGCCGACACTTCGTAGTATAATCAGAGCAATTTGTTTTGAGGAGACAGTTGGAGACATTAATAATTACCAACCCTCTCAACAGCAAAATTCCCGGAGGATATAAACTGCGGGTGTCTGTATTATTTTAAGCGAAACTTAGACAAACGGCTCTCTATTTTATTTTCGGCGTTTTGTTTTCTAAGCGTCCTCGCTTAATCAGATAATACGCGACGAGCGCGGCGGCATCTACGCGTTGCCGTCGACCTTTCCGCCCGACGACTGATCCCCGTAGTTTTTCAGCCTCATGGTCTCCGATGTTCTCGTCGTCACCTTTGAACGCTTCATAAACAGTTTGACGCGGTGAGCCGATCAGCTCTGCGGCATCGGTTACCGCGATCCACACGCGGTTCTCATCTCTTCGTAAGAAGGTACTTAGTTCCAGTGCCTGTATCTGTGAGAGTCCATGTGCGTAATTCTGAAAGCTTGTTGGCAAATCGGCGTGTCCGTGCGCCTTCGCTATCAACTCCGGCACAGCATTTGGAGCGGCAAGGGAGCTTGTGACCGAAGCGTGCCGCAGTGCGTGCCGCGTTAGATTTTCTTTACCGCAACGGGTTCCGAACTTTTTGAGTTCGCGATCAAGTATGGCGAGCGATCTCTTCCGTCCATAGCGTTCGCGTTTTCGTTTGCGTGACTGTCGTGATCCCTTTCGGCGAGAAGCGACATCATTGAAACTTTCATACTGCTCGTAATCTCGGATGGAATTGCCTGACGTGTTGATGAGCTGCGCTTCCCTATTTTCAGTCTTCCTGTACAGCAACCGCGCTTGATCGACGATAATTTGGGCGCATTTTTTGTGCGGATGCGTATCGAGCGGAACGATGCGCTCCGCCGCGGGAGTTTTCCCCTCATGAACGTATAAATCGGTCATGCTCGGTAGGCGGGCATGATCAAGCCAGTCGACATCACCCACTACGACCGTCGCCGCCTCTGCTTTTCTCAACCCGAGCGCAAGTAGTGCGGTGTAAACGCGCGCGTCACGCAACATCTGTCTCCGCACGCCAGTCGATGCTTTCAGCTCCTTACGCATCATGCGGGTTATACGTTCACACTGCTCGGCGGTCGGTACGTCGCGCGGGCGACTTCCAGTCATGCGTAGGGCATGTTCGCTCGACAGAGCATGCGGCAAGTTTTTGTCGGCATGTGAAACGAGCCTCTTTAATTTGTCGTGTTCCATCACGCTCAGCATCTCGGCTCGCATCATCGGGTCGGCACCGGATTGAGTTGGTATGCGGGCAGCCTCATAAAGTATACGACGCAGATGCGGCAACACTTTCGGCAGGAAACTTTGTGTTACCCGGAACAGCAGATTGTCTACATCGGGTTTCGTCAATGCCCAGACGGGCTGACCGTCGAGTGCGTCAAGGACGCTACAACTACTTTCAAACAGGTTCTTGAGAGTGTTGGCTGACTTTACTTGGTTTTTCGCGAGCATCCGCTCAAGCGAGCTGATGCTCAACGCCAAATTCCACTTTCGTCCGCCTTCTGTCTTGCCTTCTGTGGGAAATTCTTGCGGTGTTTTTATTTTAACTTGCGACCATGATCGTTGTAGCGATTCAGAGCTTTTTTTATCCACGGGGTAGCTGTTGCGCCTACGTCGCTGTCGTATTCCATCGTCTAATCTGTATATCGAAACTTCGCTTTTACCACTAAACAGGTGCTTTTTAATCGCATTGCGCAATTTACTCCGCACGCTCAACTCTTCTTTAGACGCCGGGCATTGGAACTCGACGTTCATCACCCTTGTTTCTTTATGTTCTCGCGTTTCTTCGACTATACGGGTCGGGCGGAACTTCCCTGCCAACACGGAAACGAGGTAAACCGGGTAGATGTCGAGCATGAACCTGTGCGCCCCCGCCAGCAACGCGCCAATCCCCGGTTGCGCGATGTATTTGCGATCCGTGACGCGGATTGTCGGCGTCGCTTCGTCGTCAATCCATTGGAGAGTTATCGCTAACCACTTTAAGAAGCTTTGCTGCCCTTCATCGGTCGCAAGACAGGGAAAGAGGTTGGGCAATGTTTTTCACTACCTTCCGTTCCAGCGGCAGCCACAGATCCGCCGCCACGTCGCGTGTAGCGCATTAACGCCAGTGTCTGAATAGGGTGAAGTGCCAAGGCGAAGATGCGGTACCCGTCTTTGTCGTGCACTGCGAGCACGGTCATGTTCTCATTCAAGTTTGGCACAACGAAACGTGCGGCGGTTTTTAGTGCTGCACTTCCACAAACCCCTCCATACGCGAGCAACGTGGCGAGAGCACGAAATTCATCTTCGCACTTCGCACTCAAAGCCTGTGTGTTATTAGGAGAACGCGGTGGGCGCACGCCGAGTGCGAGGTCAGCGAGGTGGTGCTGCCACTTGCGGAACCGCGTCACAGATGGCAAATACGGGTTTAGCGGGTCGAACGCCAAGGCGCGCGGTGGTTGTTCCACAGACTCAACGGGCAACCTAAAAGTTAGACGTCCCTCGCCGTTGAGCTGAACTAACAACCAATACAAGTAACGTAGGCGCCTTCTCTTAAATACCTCTTCGACCTCCGTAGTGAGACGACGGACGACAGCCTTGACTTTAGCGGCAGTGATGTGGGGAATAGGAGATGTGCCAGCGGGAATGCTTACAGACTTCGGTTTAAGCCCCAGCAGAGCTATGTGAACCTTATCGACGCTTAGGGTGGAATTCCCGCGACCGACCATTTAATATTGAGACTCAAGAGGCGTTCGCGTTCCAGTGCCATCCACTTCTTCCGTAGTATATCAAGCGCGGTTATGTCGAACCACGTTGTGACTTTATCTTCCGCTGACTCTGTTTCCATCACAGCAAGACCTCTCGCTTAGCAGTCTCGTCAAGCAGTAGGCGAACGATACGTTCCGCGTGCAGGCGGAAGGATTCTTGCACATGCGCAAGGCACCGTCCGGACAATTGATGACAGACCGTCTCCTCCAGGGTGACATGCCCAAACGCTTCGTTGACTTCTGCGTACAACCCTGTCCGTTCGTGTAACGCCGTGCGGAGGGTATGCCGGAGCGTGCGGAGCGGTGCCAAGATATGATCTTTGAGCGGAGAATTGGTGATCATAAATCCTAATTGGCGGCGTGCGAGAGCGGTGAGAGAACCGTTGGGTTCACGCATTATGAACAGTGCATCGCCGTCGTAATCGGCGGCAAGTTGTTCCATAATATTCAGATATGCGCTCAACTCTTCCACTGCAAAAAGTGGCAGCGGCACCTCACGAGCTTCGCGGAGGTAGGTAGATTTGCCTTGTACGCGAAGCAGCTTTGCGTCAAGGTCTAGCAGCGAGCGGCGCAGATTTGGCAGCTCTTGTTCGCGAATCCCCGTTGCAATCATCAAAGCAAATCCCGCGCGAATCGTCGCCAGTGCAAGCCGCTCCGTCCTGTCGGTTGATGAGTCCGCTTCATCAGTCGCCTTGCATACTGCCGACCAGACCTCTGCAATATATCCACGGCGCACTACATAAGCGGAGCCGATGCAGCCCTTCGTTAATTTTGCTAAGGATGCCGGCAAATTTTCCGGCATCCGGCAAGTTGTCGCGGTGGGATTGATGAGGCTTTCAATGAAACTCACCGCTTGATCGTGATCGCGGTAAAAACGCTTGGCGTCGTACGCGACATAATGCAAAACGGTTCTGATTGGTCGCGTCGGGAGTCCGCTCGCGATTCCACTCACCAGCGGAGTGAGTCCAGCAGCGACGGAGTATGAGCGAAAAGCCGCACCGATCATGCTCCACGTGATTTCGACAGAGAAATCAAAACCTTTTAGTAATCCAAAGACCGTATTCGCGAAGCCCTCGAATATCTGTGGCAGGTGCGACTCCTTCGGTCTCGGCAGCACAAAGCTGCTGTTTTCGACTTCATCGCTTGTGGTATCGAAAGCATTTTTCAGGTATCGGCGTCCACGCATTCCGAGGCTTAACGGAACGAACCGTGTTCGCTCACGATAAACAGATTCACTAACAAGTGGTCCGATGGACTCGTTCACGTTTTTCGTCGGAGCCGCGACCACAATCTCTTCTTCGATCAACAGGTAGATCCCGCTGCTTTGTTCCTCTACCGCGTTATCTTTCGCGAGCAACGCCTGGAGGCTCGCGGCATTTCCCACCCACCGCAATCGCAACAAGCGTTTGATAGGCATTCCGGTCACGAACAAAAGCCATGTGAGCAATGCACAACGCGCGCATTCCGTTGTTTCTTTTACCTTGCGATCAAATATCATGAATAAGCGGTACGCGTTATTTGGCGAAATCACATTTGGCTCACGGATAGAACGGTATTGAGCCGCGCGAGGGACGCTTTTGTCCGTGGCTCCCAATCTCAGCCGGTACGCCGATTCGTACGGGCTTTCGGAATCGTGTTCAGGTTGTTGGTAGGCAATGATTTCAATCTCGGGATCAACCCGCAACTGGTCGTCGACATCTTCGTCGAGATAGATGGGGCGCTCGGTTTGAATCCATAACCTGACGACATCTTTGTGATCAAGGCGCATCCCCACCCCGATTCGATTATCTTTCACAGGATTTCGCAGACCGAACATGCGCAACAATTGATTGGTATAACTTTGCCGCGTTTCCTCAAGAAACACTCTTCTCTCCCCTACCTGCGCGGCATACTCGTCGATCGCGCGTCGTATGTCATCTGATTTGATCTCACCGATCAACTCCCCCTGCTCGATTCTTTCTGCGGGAAAGTAGCGCACGAAGATGGTCAACAGATTTGGCAGCTTAGCAAGCGTCTTCTCGCTCTTCACTCTGACAGAGGTCTTGTCACTCTTCGCCTGACGACTGTATCTAAGTTCGCGGCAAAGCACGTGGTAGCAGCGCGGCGTGAGTGCTTCAACGGCGTCGATACGTCCGAATCTGTTCCGGCGTGTTACTCTCGCTAAGAAGTAGTTTAGCTTGTCCCCTCCAGCTAACGGCCGTAGCTTCCACTCCCTCATAGTAGGATCTCCGATTACCAACATTGCTTTACGATATGTTGCTAGTTTCTGCTCAGCTTCGTTCCACCAATTCCATACTTCCTTTCTCCGAGCCGCTGTCGTCTTTATTTCCATAAGCACGCTACGCAGCATGATGCGGCGCGCTTCTTTCAATGTCAGTATGCCTCTGGGCGAGGAACTTTCGCCGATATTCAATAAAGCGTTAACCAACGGCTGTAATGCGACTCGCGACTCCACCTGCTTGACAATTTCTGAAGCAGTAGTTTGCACTCCCCTTAAAGTGAACGATGAGATGCCGCCGGCACACCTATATGGAGAACACACCAAGATACCGATTTCTGTTTAGCATTACACTCTGCAGAATGTTAGCTTTTCGCCATTCAAAGGGGCAGATGAAGCCTTGTCATAATCCGAATCTTGGTGTGCACGGCATATAGTAAGAACGTGATCAAAATCGACTTCGTGTTGCATTTTGTCAATTAAGCCTTTCAAATTCCCCTATAATAGGCGTTTTTTTATTAGGATTTCATCTCCATCAAAATAGTCCGGTTTAGTAGAAAGCTAGGGGACGAATACTGCCTTAGGTGTGGGTCGTACGCACGAAAGCCGCGGGTTCGACAATGCGTAGCCCGGTGCGAACTCCTACTTCCGATGTGAAATGTTCGGTGTTACTCGTGATAAGCCAATCGGGTTTCTCCGATTTGTTTACTTTATGCAAAATCGACGACGTTAGAATAACCAGTAACACCGCCTCGATATTATGTGGGATGTCATCTTGCTAATTCATTGTACCCCTACCCGAAATAAAAACTTGATTACCGTGCACGCTTGTGGTAAATAGCCTGCATGGACATACACCCCTTCACAGTTAGCCTTACACCTGACTTCCTGTATCTCACTCCCGCCTTGCTTGCAACTCAAACTAAAGTCCGATTTGTCATCAACCACAGGCAAGGGCTAACGTGCATAATGGGCGATGTCGGGATGGGCAAGTCAAGCATACTACGCGCTATCTACGGTGAGTACGCCGAGCGTGAAGACACGCAGCCAGTGCTAATTACGACGCCCTCTTTTGTCTCCGAATTTGCGTTTCTTAAAGCCGTTTGCCAGCAGTTTGGATTACGCCCGCGCCGTTCGCTTTACGACCAGCAACAAGACTTTGAAGAATACTTGAACGATCAATTCGCCGCTGAACGCAACGTTGTTGTCTTCATTGACGAAGCGCAAATGCTCAAAGGCGCGCAGTTAGAAATTGTCCGTACAATGCTCAACTTCGAGAGCGATAATCATAAGTTGATTCAGATCGTGCTTGCGGCGCAACTGGAATTGCGCGACTCCCTGCGCGATGCGTCGAAGAAAGCACTACGTTCGCGCATCATCGCTCCATCGATTCTCGCTCCGCTTACACCTGAAGAGACGCACGCAATGATTGCCTTTCGTTGCCAGAAGTCTAAAATCGCCAATCCCTTCACGCCCGACGCGGTTGATCGCATTTACACGCTTGCTAACGGCACACCGCGCGACGTGCTGAAACTTTGCGCGACCGCCTATGAATTCAGTAGAGGATTGGGCGAGCCAGTCGTGACGCTCGAATTATTGAACGAGGCGGCGGGCGAGGCGGTGTTCGCATGAGCACCCCGGAACTAAAAGGCTTTGCGCGACTCGCCGACATCACCCGAAGAAAAGCGGAACAGGCAAAACTAGCAGATCAAGAAATAACTACCCCACCGGAATCCGTTGCTGCACCGGAAAAGCCTTCCTCACCCCACCGGATCGGTGTAGCAACGGATTTCGGAGCGGCACCGGATTCCGTAACTACACCGGAATCCGTCGTGGCACTCGACACACCACACACCCGTGTTGCGAATGAAATATTTGATCGTGTGATGCCTACCCTTAAACCATCAGCACAACTCGTGCTATGGCGGTTATTGCGGCTGTCAATAGGCTTTAACTCACATACTTGTTTCGTTACTGTTGGTAAACTCGCAGAGATGTGTAATTTAGGGAAAACCGTAGTGCGCGAATCACTCGGCTATCTGGAAGAACGTGGACTGATTAAACGCCTGAATGTGGAGTACGGGGCTAAGAACGCGATTGAGAAAGGAATAACGTTTCAAGTTAAATTGCCGAGACTAACCACACCGAAATCCGGTGCCACACCGAAATACGATAGGGCAACGGATCCCGGTGCCACACCGGGATCCGTTGCCAATAAAGAAACACATATAAAAGAAACACACACAAACACAGAGGGTGTGGGTGTGTTGTCTCGTTTCACCATTGCTGAATGCCGCAAGTATGCCGAATCCTTACGCGCCGACGGCATCACCAATCCCGGCGGCTATGCAACGAAGATACATCGAAGCGGGGAAGCTGATGAATCGATTGCCAAGTTCCTTGCACCAGTCGAATCAGCGAAACCACTCGACATAAGCGGATGTCCCGACTGTCACGGCACGGGCTTCTATGAGCCGGGCGGGGCGGGTAAGGGCGTCGCAAAGTGTAAGCACGAGCGGTTATCTGCTTGAAGGGAGACACAAGGAAAACCTTATGGTCAGTTCTGAAACTAAACGCACGTTGTGGGCGACCGCCGATAAGCTGCGCTCGAACATGGACGCCGCCGAGTACAAGCATATCGTGCTCGGTTTAATCTTCCTCAAGTACGTCTCCGATGCCTTCACCGAACGCCGTGATGAACTCGCACGCCGCTTTGCTGCTTCATCCGACGATTACTTCATTGAGGAAGCGGCGTTGCGTCTTACCGACTTGGAGGAGCGCGATTACTACACCGAAGCCAACGTCTTCTGGGTTCCCGAAGGCGCACGTTGGGAGAGCATCCGCGATAGGGCTAAACAGCCTGACATCGGCAAAATCATTGACGACGCGATGACGGCGATTGAAGCCGACAACCCGCGCTTGAAAGGCATCCTCGATAAACGCTTCGCACGCACGCAGCTTGAACCCGGACGCCTCGGCGAACTCGTTGACTTGGTTTCGCGCATCGGCTTCATGGAACAGGGACATCGTGCGAAGGATGTGCTCGGACAAGTCTATGAGTATTTCTTGGGACAGTTCGCCAACGCGGAAGGGAAGAAGGGCGGGCAGTTCTACACGCCCGCGTCCATCGTGCGCGTGATGGTCGAATTGCTCGCGCCGCACAAGGGCAAGGTTTACGACCCGTGTTGCGGTTCGGGTGGTATGTTCGTGCAATCCGAAAAGTTCGTCGAAAGTCACGGCGGCAGATTCGGCGACATCTCGATCTACGGGCAGGAATCGAACCCGACGACGTGGCGACTCGTGGCGATGAACCTTGCGATTCGCGGCATGGATTTTAATCTCGGCAAAGAACCCGCCGACACGTTCACGCGCGACCAGCACCCGGACTTGCGCGCCGACCACGTTTTAGCTAACCCGCCGTTCAACGTCTCGGATTGGTGGAACGCGAAGTTGGAAGGCGACCCGCGCTGGCAGTACGGCACGCCGCCGATGGGGAACGCGAACTTCGCGTGGTTGCAGCATATCCTGTATCACCTGAAGCCGACGGGAACCGCTGGCGTCATCCTGTCCAACGGTTCGATGTCTTCGACGCAAAACAACGAAGGCGCGATTCGCCGGAAGATGATTGAAGAAGATGTGGTGGATTGCATGGTCGCATTGCCACCGCAGCTTTTCTTCAACACGCAGATACCGGCGTGCATCTGGTTTCTAACGCGCGACAAGCGAGCAGGGAAGCGTGACCGTCGCGGCGAAACGCTGTTTATTGATGCGCGCAAACTCGGACGAATGGAGACGCGCGTTATTCGTGTTTTCGATGATGCGGATGTGGCGAAGATTGCCGACGCTTATCACGCATGGCGAAGCGACGGCGAGACGGGTGAGCCTTATGAGGATGTACCCGGCTTCTGCCGCGCCGTGCGGCTGGATGAAGTCAAAGGGCATGATTATGTTCTCACGCCCGGACGCTATGTGGGTGCGGAAGAAGTTGAGGATGACGGGGAAGGGTTCGCGGAGAAGATGCAAATTTTAACCGCACAACTCGCCGGACAGTTCGCGGAAGGCGCACGTCTCGAAAGCGAGATTAAGCGAAATCTGGCGAAGATTGGATTTGAGATAAACTCATGAGCGGAAGGCGTCGCATAGCGTGAATAAAGAGTGCCGGAAATCACCGCATAGCAGACCGCAGGAAAGGAATTAAGAATTTATGTCACAGATTATCAAAGCCCGTGTTGAACAGGACGGAAGCATTCACCTGCTCGAATCCGTGCGTCTCGCGCAGGCGGTGGATGTTGATGTCGCGCTGCCGGAAGGAGCGATTATAGAAACGAAATCCGACACCGTTGCGCCCGGTGTTTCAGCCGACATCAGAGCCAGACGCCTTGTGTGGATGAAAGCCAATCGTGAACAGTACGCCGGACTTTACGTTGCGTTGGACGAAGATCGTTTGGTTGCGACCGGAAATACTTTGCCGGAAGCGGCACGCAAAGCGAAGCAGGCGGGCGTGGCAAAACCGTTTCTGGTGCGATTGACTTCGGAAACGGAAGTTGTGTTCGGAGGTTGGTAAAGCACAAATGAGCTTTCAACTCGACTTTGCATATCTACTGACCTACGACGCGGGCGCACCCGGCATCACGTTGGATGTCACGCTGAAGACGAACGACCGGATTGTGCATGTTGAAACCAACATTGATACGGGCGCGAGTCATTCGATTTTCAGCCGTCGAATCGGCGAGGAGTTGGGTTTGCAGATTGAAACCGGCTACCGCCAAGTCTTCTCGACGGCGACGGGCGCATTCGAGGCTTACGGTCACGAAGCAACGCTCATCGTGGGCGAGATAGAGTTTGAGGTGATGGTGTTCTTCGGTGTAAATAAGAACTTCAACCGCAACGTCATCGGACGCTTTGGCGGCTTGGATCATCTGCGCGTCGGGATCGTTGACTACGAAGGCAAGCTATACCTGAGCCGCTACGATGAGGAATAAAGGTGCGGTTAGAATCTGTCTGAAACGATTGTAAAGGAGCGTATCGAAAATTATGTTGCAAACGGTGGAAGCGGAAATTGATGTGAACGGAACTGTTCGCTTGCTTGAGCCGGTGCGCGTGGAGAAGCGAACACGGGCGTTGGTGACGTTGCTTGAGGAACCGGCGGAGCAAGTCGCACCCGAAGGTAACGTGAGGGCGATACTTGAACTACTGCGTAGTCCTGAGTTCGCCGGACGCAAAAGTTACCCGGTGGAAGAGATTGAGGCGCAGATTGAGGAGAACAGAAATTCTTGGGAATGAGAATCTACCTTGATACTTGCATCTGTATCTACGTCGTCGAGCGACACGCCGCTTACGCGAGTGTTATTGAGGCACAACTTGCCCGGCGTGTCGCCGACGAGGTGTGTTACTCGCCGCTTGTGCGGATGGAGTGTCTGGTCAAGCCGTATAAGACAAACGACAACACCTTGCTCCGACTCTACGAAGTGTTTCTCGGCGCACACCGGATGCTCGATTTGACGCGGACGGTCTTTGACGAAGCGGCGCAACTGCGCGCTCAACACGCGAAGTTAAAAACGCCCGATGCTATTCATCTTGCCGTCGCACAGCACTACGGTTGCACTGGGTTCTGGACAAATGACAACCGCCTTGACCACATCGCGCCGGGTTTAATCAAGAAAGTTGTTTAGCCTACGCGTCCGTGTCGTTGACTACGAAGGCAGCTATACCTTAGCCGCTATGACAAGGAATAGATGATATTTCCCAATGATTGGCAGACATCAACTCTCGATAATTGCCTGTCTGCAATTATCGACTATCGCGGCAAAACGCCCACGAAGTCACTGTTCGGCGTTCCGCTTATCACGGCGAAAATCGTTAAAGACGGTCGAATTGAAACGCCAAACGAGTTTATAGCTGAAGCTGACTACAAAGCATGGATGACGAGAGGTTATCCGAAAGTTGGTGACGTTGTTATAACTTCCGAAGCCCCGCTTGGCGAAGTTGCACAGCTTGATGTTGAACGAGTCGCGCTTGCACAGAGAATTATCTTGCTTCGGGGACATCCCAAAAAATTAGACAATGCCTATCTCAAATACTGTTTGAGTTCTGATTATGTTCAATCGCAACTTCGCTCTCGCGCTTCCGGCACAACGGTCAGCGGTATCAAGCAAAGTGAGTTGCGGAAGGTTAGAATTGCGCTACCGCCGATTGATGAACAAAAACAAATCGGTCAACTATTTCGCGCACTCGACGATAAAATCGAACTCAACCGCAAGATGAACCGCACGCTCGAAGCGATGGCGCAAGCGTTATTCAAGAGTTGGTTTGTGGACTTCGAGCCGGTTAAAGCGAAAGCGGCTGGACGCGCGCCCGAAAGTTGCGATGCCGAAACCGCCGCGCTCTTTCCCGATGAATTTGTTGAGAGTGAGTTGGGCGCGATTCCGAAGGGTTGGCGAGTCGGAACACTTGGGGATGTTTGCTTGAATTATAGAAAGCCTATAAACCCTTCCGCTATTGAGCCTAATACGCCGTACATCGGCTTGGAACACATGCCGCGAAAATCAATCGCGCTTGATGCATGGACGAGTGCTTCACGCGCCGAAAGCGGCAAGTCTTGGTTTGAAGTCGGCGATATTCTGTTTGGAAAGTTACGCCCGTATTTTCACAAAGTCGGTGTCGCTCCTGTTAGCGGCGTTTGCTCAACTGACGTGTTGGTAGTCAAACCGAAAAGCGCAAACTGCTTCGGCTTCGCTTTAGCGCATCTATCAAGCACAGAGTTAATCAACCATGCGGACAAATTATCCAACGGAGCGAAGATGCCAAGAGCAAAGTGGGAAGACTTGGCAGATTACAAAGTGGCTTTGCCAGCCGCCGCACTGACGGCGAAGTATTCTGCATTAGCAGCTTCTGTGGTTAATGAAATTCGAGCCAACATTCATCAGTCAAGAACTCTCGCAACCTTGCGCGATTCGTTGCTGCCGAAACTCATCTCCGGTCAGCTTCGGATTCCTGTGGCGGAAGCCTTGGCAGAGGCGGCGGTGTGAACGTGTCGTGATAAAATCAAAGCCCTAAACGAGGTGCGAAAATGACGACGATTACTATTTTCCCTGAATGCCGCCAAGAACACACAACCGTTTTCAGTGCCATCACCAAAGAGCGCGAAGCGACGGGCAACACGGCGGGCGAGGCACTCGACAAACTGATTGAACAATTGAGCGAGGAAGAAACCGGCACGCTTGCCATCATGCTACGGTTTCGCCTTATGAATTAAATCAGGATTGTCTTTTAACCAAAGATGAACTCTGACGATAAAGACACTCTACCTTCTTACGATTTATCAAAGCTGAACATCGTCGGGCGCGGCGCACTGCGCTACGCTTACGGAAGCCCCGCGAACTTCCGCCGTTTGCAACAACAGAACGCCGCGCGCATCGTCGAGATTGACGCTGACATCGCGCAGTTCTTCCCGGATGCTCACGCGGTCAACGAAGCCTTACGCTTTCTCGTCCGCGTGACACGAACGGGAGATTCAATCGCACCCCGCGAGCAAAAATAAGTTCGCGCACACTCAATGCCAATCATCGAAGACCATCTCGAACAAGCCGCGCTCCGGTGGTTCGCCGAACTTGGCTATCAAACTCTGTCCGGTTACGACATCGCGCCCGACGGCATCGCCCCCGAACGCAACAACTTCCGCCAAGTCATCCTCACCGGACGTTTGCGCCGCAAGCTGACATCAATCAACCCGACCATCCCGCCGCCCGCGATTGACGACGCCGTACAACAAATCACCAACCTCAACTTCCCCTCACTCATACAAGCCAACCGCGCTTTCCATCGTCTCTTGCGTGACGGAGTAAAAGTCGAGTTCATGCGCGACGGCGAGACAATCGGCGACCGTGTGCGCTTAATTGATTTGATTAACCCGGACAATAACGATTGGGCGGCAATCAACCAGTTCTCCATCGTTGGCGCGAACCACACGCGCCGCCCCGACATCATCGTCTTTCTAAACGGCTTGCCCGTTGCCGTCATCGAGTTCAAGAATCCGGCGGATGAAAAAGCGGACATCTGGTCGGCGTTTAATCAACTGCAAACCTACAAAGAACACATCCCCGACCTCTTCATCACCAACGAACTGCTCGTCATCGCCGACGGCATCACGGCGCGCGTCGGTTCACTCACGGCGGATAAAGAACGCTTCATGGCGTGGCGCACGATTGAAGGCAGCGAAACAGATTCGCTCGGCGCGATGCGCGAAACAGAGACGCTGATACGCGGACTGTTTCGCCGCGATTTGCTGCTCGATTACTTGCCGAACTTCATCCTGTTTGAAGACGAAGGCGGCGAGACCGTCAAGAAGATCGCCGCTTACCATCAGTTCCACGCCGTCCGCAAAGCAGTGGAAACAACCCTGCGCGCTTCGTCCACAACAGGCGACCACAAAGCGGGCGTCGTCTGGCACACGCAGGGTTCCGGTAAAAGCATCTCGATGTGCTTCTACGCCGCGCAAATCAACACCGCCCCGGAGATGCGTAACCCGACGCTCTTAGTCGTCACCGACCGCAACGACCTCGACGGTCAACTCTTCGGCACGTTCAGCCAAGCCCGCGACCTGTTACGCGAACAACCGCGCCAAGCCGAAACACGCTCCGAACTTCGTGAGAAGTTAGCCGACCGTCCGTCCGGCGGCATCGTCTTTACCACAATTCAAAAGTTCAGTCTCGAAGAGGGCGAGTCGGGTTTCCCCGTACTCTCGCAACGCAGTAACATCGTCGTCATCTGCGACGAAGCGCACCGCACGCAGTACGGCTTACAAGCGCACCTCAATCAGAAGCGCGGCGAGATGCAGTACGGCTACGCCAAGCACATGCGCGATGCGTTCCCGAACGCCTCGTTCATCGCTTTCACCGGCACGCCCGTTTCGCTCAAAGACCGCGACACGCGCAACATCTTCGGCGAGTACGTTGACATCTATGACATGAAACAGGCGCAGGCGGACGGCGCGACCGTGCCGATCTACTTCGAGAGCCGCCTCGCCAAACTCGCCCTCAACCCTGAAGAGACGCCGCACCTAGACGAACAAGTTGAGGAACTCACGGAAGATGAAGAAGAGTCAGCACAAGCGCGTATCAAGAGTCGCTGGGCGGCACTGGAAAAGATCGTCGGTTCCGAACCGCGTTTGAAACGTGTCGCAGCGGATTTAATCCAACACTTCGACAATCGCCAATCCGCGATTGAAGGCAAGGCGATGATCGTCTGCATGAGCCGCGACATCTGCGTCAGCCTCTACGACGAGTTAGTGAAGCTGCGCCCTGAGTGGCACAACAGCGACACGGACAAAGGCGCGCTCAAGATCGTGATGACGGGTTCGAGCAGCGACAAATCTCACTTGCGTCCGCACCTCTACTCGAAGCAGATCAAGAAGGATTTAGAGAAGCGGTTCAAAGACCCGAACGATAGTTTCAAGATTGTGATCGTGCGCGACATGTGGCTCACAGGCTTTGACGCCCCTCCACTCCATACGATGTACATCGACAAGCCGATGCGCGGACACACGCTGATGCAAGCGATAGCCCGCGTCAACCGTGTGTTCAAGGACAAACCCGGTGGTCTCGTCGTTGACTACATCGGCATCGCGCAGGAATTGAGAGAGGCGTTAAGCGAGTACACCAAGAGCGGCGCGGAAGGCGAACCGGCATCAAGAGCCGAGGAAGCGTTGCCGCATCTCATTGAGAAGATCGAAGTCGCTCGCGGGATGCTGCACGGCTTCGACTACCAAGACTTCGAGACCGACGCTTTCGACTTGCTACCCGGTGCGTGTGACCACGTTTTAGGTTTGCGTCCCGACAGTCGCGGACGCGACGGCAAACAGCGATTCTCCGATTGCGTCGCCGCGATGACGGTGGCTTACGCCCTATGCGGCACGCTTGACGAAGCACAGGCGTACCGTGAGGAAATCGCATTCTTGCAAGCTATCAAAGTTGCTATCACTAAGAAATCAACCGCGACCAAAAAGATTTCCGACGAGCATCGTGAGCACGCCCTGCGGCAAATCATCAGCCGCGCCGTGGCGAGCGATGAGGTGTTAGACATCTTCGCTGCGGCTGGCTTAAACAAACCGAACATCGGAGTTTTAACAGAAGAATTTCTAAACGACGTGCGGCTCATGCCGCAACGCAACTTGGCAATCGAACTGTTAGAACGCTTGCTCAAAGATGAAATCGGTTCGCGCTTCAAAACCAACGTCGTGCAGAACAAGAAGTTCTCCAAAATGTTGGAAGAAACTATAAAGCGTTATAGCAGTCGCTCGATTGAAACGGCGCAAGTAATCGAAGAACTGATTGCAATGGCGAAGGCATTTAGCCAAGCGGCGGAACGCGGCGAACGGGTCGGGCTAAACGACGAGGAATTAGCATTCTACGACGCACTCGAAACCAACGAAGCATCGGTGCGTGAGTTGGGCGATGACGCGCTTCGTAAAATCGCGGTCGAGCTAACCGAAAGCCTACGCAAAAACCTTTCAGTTGATTGGTCGGTGAGGGAGACCGTCAGGTCACGGCTTCGTTTGATGGTCAAGCGCATCCTACGCAAGTACAAGTACCCGCCCGACAAGGAAGCGCGAGCCATTGACCTCGTTTTAGAGCAAGCAGAAATGCAGTCCGGCGCATGGGCAGCGTAAGAGGAGATTGCCTACTGATTTTGTAAAACCATCGACGACTAAGAAGGCGGTTTTACGCAAACTAAATCGGGGCGAGGGTCTATAATAGAGCAGCATTGAGTTAGTGGAAGTGATGAATGTTCCTCTCAACGTGCTTTGACGTGCTTCGCAACTTAAATACAGATTACAGAAGCACGGCTAATCTTTAGCTCGCGCGCGATCTGCGAGTTGTTCCTGCCATCTTTGTGCAACCGCTCAACCCCTGCCGCTTTGCTGCGCGCGGTCGCCGGTCGTCCGTGCGGTTTGCCTTCCGCCCGGGCGTTCGCAATTCCGGCTTTGACGCGCTCTCTGATGATGTCACGCTCGAACTCGGCAAACACCGAGAGCAAACCCGCCATTGCTCTGCCGGAAGGGGTAGAGAAGTCGAGTGCTTCGGTCAGTGACACGAATCCGACGCCAAGTTCACGCAACTCATTGAGTGTTGAAACTAAGTCGGCGACGGAGCGTCCCCACCGGTCTAACTTCCACACAACAATCACATCAATCTCTCGCCGTCGCGCCGCGCGCATCAACTCTTCGCGCATCGGACGCAGTTTCGCTCCCGACCCGACTTCCTGATACTCATGCACGAGTTCAAGTCCGCGACTCTTCGCGTACTCGCGTATCTTCCGCTTCTGTAACGGTAATGTCTGCTGGTCGTGCGTCGAGACGCGGACGTAAGCACCAACTCGCAAAACCGATGACTTCTTTGGCGGCATAGGAGCAGGAAAGGAGGGTGTCAGAAAACCCCCAAAAAATTAGCTTCAGAAATCCAACAAATCAAGGTGATTTTAGCTTAGTTAGGCGGGTGTTAGAAATGTGTAGTTTTCGGACACCCTATTTCAAAAACAAACCTGAATTAGTCGGGACTAATATATATATTCTTATAGCGAAACCACACTTATCAACAAAAGAAATTTGCTCTGTTTCACTTCTCATAATTTTAGATAAAACGTTCTTGA
>JBGTMR010000073.1:0-25372 GCA_041743485.1 Pyrinomonadaceae bacterium | reverse complement strand
TAGTGGCAATTGAAAAGCAAAATGTCAACAGAACCTAAATTTTACCGACGATTTGAAAGCTGTTGGTTTTCGTACAGAGTTAGCCACGAAACAACACGAACATGAACACGAAAAGTAACTCTTTTAAGACTTTCTCACTCCGAATGTTTTCTCTGGTTTTCTTGTTTTGTTATTTGAGATTTCAAATTTCAAATCTCGAATAATGAGAAAGTCCTATCTTTAATCGTGTCTTTTGGTGTTGATTCGCGGCTAAATTTCTTCTTCCGCTCAAAGGGCAACATGACTTGGTTCGTAACGCGGACACACGCGAATATAAAGCGTCAGAGAAAAGGAAATCAACCATGAGCAGCACAGACAAACAACGTCTGAAAGCCGAAGATATACATGCCGAACAACTTCCGTATCCGGCGAAGCAATCCGATATGAAGCAGCAGCCCGACAGCGATTTATCGAACTACCGGGCGGCGGGCAAACTCGAAAAGAAGGTGGCGTTAATCACCGGAGCGGACAGCGGCATCGGGCGCGCGGTGGCAATCGCGTTTGCGATGGAGGGAGCGCAGGTGGCGATTCTCTACAACGAAAATACGAGCGATGCCGAAACGACGCGCGAAATGGTCGAAGCCAAAGGCGGCAAGTGCCTTGTTATAAAAGCGGATGTGCGCGACTCGCAAGCGTGCCGCGACGCCGTTAAGCAGACGGTGGACGAGTTCGGAGCATTAAATATTCTCGTCAACAACGCCGCGTTTCAAAAGTATCAAAAGAAGTTTGAAGACATCACCGAAGACCAACTCAAACGTACCTTTGAAACGAATATCTTCGGTTATTTCTACATGGCGCAAGCCGCCCTCGCGCACCTGAAAGAAGGCGACGCAATCATCAACACGGGCAGCATCGTCGGACTCACCGGACATCCGAACTTGATTGATTACACGATGACGAAAGCCGCTATCGCCGCCTTGACGAAATCACTCGCGCTTAACTTGGGCGAACGCGGCATACGGGTCAACTGCGTCGTGCCGGGTCCGGTCTGGACACCGAACATTCCCGGCACGATGCCGCCGGAAGAAGTCGAAAACTTCGGTCATGAAGTCGCCCTAAAGCGTCCCGGTCAACCCGAAGAACTCGCGCCCGCTTATGTACTTTTGGCTTCGTCGGACGGCAGCTTTATGACGGGCAGCCTCGTCCACGTCACCGGCGGCAAATTATCGAGCGACTGAAGCAAAGTAGAAAGTTGAAAGGCGAAAGGCGAAAATAAAGACAGCCTATTTGCTCAGTTTTACTTTCCCCTCTTCACCTTCAACCTTCAACCTTCTACTTTATGAACTACCCGCCCGGAACAGTTCGCGCGCTTCTTGACACCGGGATTGTTACCGAACCGACACGCAAAGCACTCCGCGCACGTCTCGATGAAAACGATGATGCATACGTTTCGCGTTTCTTCGAGGAAGAATCTTTTGCCACGCTCCGCGCCGCGTGCGCGCGACTCATCCCGCAACCGGAACGCACGCCGCCGATTGATGTCGCCGTCTGCATAGACAAACGGCTTGCCGACAACATGAGCGATGGCTGGCGTTACAACTCCATGCCGCCGGACAGAGACGCTTATCTTCACGGCTTGCAAGGCTTGGACGAGAGCGCGCGTGTCATGCACGGTGTGAGATTCATCGCTCTTGAAGCGACGCGGCAGGACGCCATACTGCAACTCGTTTGTCGCGGGCAAGCTCCCGGCGCGACATGGCGCACGCTTCCCTCGCCCCGCTTCTTTGAAGAACTACTCGCCGAAGTCACGGAGTCTTATTACTCTCACCCGCTCGCGCAAGAGGAAATCGGCTATGTCGGGATGGCTGACGCGCGCGGCTGGCAGGCATTGGGTCTTAACAATCTCGAAGCGTGGGAGCCGCGTGCCGGAAGCCTCGTCTTATCTGAACTTGAGTCCGCGCCAATTAACGAAGCACAACGGGAAGATGCGCCGGAGCATGACCTTCCACAGTTGGAGATGCGAACTTATTTGGCGGGCGACGAAGTTGATGCCGTCATCATCGGAACGGGGGCGGGCGGCGCGCCGCTTCTCGCGCGTCTGGCGCAAGCGGGTTTGCGCGTCGTCGCGTTGGAAGCCGGAAAGTTTTGGCATCCGGGGCGTGACTTTGCGACCGACGAACGCGCGCAAAGCAAGCTGTTCTGGAACGACGAACGCTTGAGCGCGGGAGAAGACCCGCTTCACTTCGGCAATAACAATTCAGGCATCGGTGTCGGCGGCTCAACCTTGCACTACACGGCTTACACGCCGCGCGTCCAACCCGACGACTTGCGCCTTTACTCCGAGTTCGGCGTTGGACGCGATTGGTGTTTATCCTACGAAGACCTCGAACCTTATTACGACGAACTCGAACGCTTTCTCGGCGTTTCCGGTACTAACCCGTATCCGTGGGGCGCACCGCGAAAGCACGGTTATCCGCTCGCGCCGCTTCCGCTCAACGGCGCGGCGGAACTTATGCAACGCGCTTGCGTGGAGATTGGCATACGCACTTCGCCCGCTCCGAACGCCGCGCTCTCCGCCCGGTATTTTCAAGAAGGTGTCGGCTGGCGACCCGCCTGCATCAATCGCGGCTTCTGCCAAGCCGGATGTCGAACGGGCGCGAAGGCGAGTATGGATGTGACGTTCATCCCGCTCGCCATGCGTCACGGTGCGGAAGTGCGCCCGGAGTGTTTCGTCACGAGTTTTGAACGCGACGCGCGTGGGCGCATCACAAGCGTCATCTATGTGCGCGACGGACGCGAAGAACGCCAACGCTGCCGCAACGTATTCTTGTGCGCCGGAGCGATTGAGACGCCGCGCCTCTTGCTCATCAACAATCTTGCGAACTCAAGCGGGCAGGTCGGCAAGAACTTCATGGCGCACACGGGCGTGCAAGTGTGGGGACGGTTTTCTGAAGACGTGCGACCGTACAAAGGCATTCCCGGTTCGCTTATCTCCGAAGATACGCACCGCCCGCAAAGGCGTTTCGGGGCGGACTTCGCGGGCGGTTATCTATTGCAATCCATCGGCGTAATGCCCGTCACTTATGCTTCCCAAGTCGCACGCGGGCGCGGGCTGTGGGGCGAAGAGTTGCGCGACTACATGCGCGGCTACAACCACACCGCAGGCATCAACATCCTCGGTGACTGTCTGCCCTACGAACACAACTACATGGAACTCTCCGACGAACTCGACGCGCGCTCTCTGCCGAAGCCGCGCATACACTTTACGAACGGCGAGAACGAACGTCGCATGAACATACATGCTGAAAAGCTGATGCGCGAGATTTGGACGGCGGCGGGGGCGCGTGAGATGTGGACGTTCGACCGTAACGCGCACATCATCGGAACGTGTCGCATGGGAACGGATGCCCGCGAGAGTGTCGTTAATTCCGAAGGACGGGCGTTTGACGTGCCGAACCTTTACATCTCCGACAACTCGACTTTTCCGAGTGCTTTGAGCGTCAATCCCGCGCTCACCATTATGGCTTTGAGTTTAAGAACCGCCGACCGCTTCCTTGCGGCGAAGACAACATAAGGAGACATAAGTGACGAAGAAAACAGCGACGGTCAAAGCCGCAAAGCAAACAGGCTCGAAAAAGCCCCTGAGCAAAACCAAAAAGAAGATTGCCAACGATAAAGGAAACACGGCGGCACACCCGCCCAAGACAAGCAAAGGCTTTCTCGAAATCATCAAACACAAACACGGCGACGGTGACTACGCGGGCGACCAACACGGCGGGGCGGGCGGGACGGATGGCAGCGGTTTGCCCAATGGCTTCGCCGGAAACTTCATGTTCGCCACCGGCATCGAGTGTTCTTACCCGACGATTCGTAACGGCAAACTCAGGCGCGACCAACTGAGAGAGTGCGGACACTACGAACACTGGAAAAAGGATTTGCGGCTCGTTCAAGAGTTGGGGTTGAAAGTCTTACGCTACGGCTTGCCGTACTACTCGATTCATCGCGCCCCGGACAAATACGATTGGAGTTTCGCCGATGAAGTGATGCGCGAGATGCAGCGTCTCAACATCACGCCGATTCTCGACTTGCTTCACTTCGGCGTTCCGTCGTGGCTCGGTGACTTTCAGAATCCCGAACTGCCGACACACTTCGCCGCCTACGCCGATGCCGTCGCCGGGCGTTACCCGTGGGTGCGCTTCTACACGCCCGTTAATGAAATTTACGTCACCGCTAAAATGAGCGCGAAAGAAGGTGCTTGGAACGAGCAACTCAAAAGCGATAAGGCTTTCGTCACCGCGATGAAAAACTTATGTGCCGCGAGCATCCTCGCCACGCACGCCATCGCGCAGCGTCGCCCTGATTGCGTCATCGTGCAATCCGAGAGTGCCGAGTATATGCACGAAGCCTGCGCCTCGCCGTCGCCGAAAGTCGCGCTTGAAAACAAACAGCGTCTGCTCTCGCTCGACTTACTTTATGCACACCCGCCCGATGCCGACGTTTATCAATACCTTTTGGACAACGGGCTGACGCGCGAAGAATACGATTGGTTCATGGTGGGCGAGCCGCCCGGCTATCAAATCATGGGCAACGATTACTACGGGCGCAACGAAAAGATTCTCTTGCCCGACGGTACGACCTGCACGGGCGAAGACGTACTCGGCTGGTATCACATCACGAAAGAGTATTACGAGCGATATAAAAAACCCGTGATGCACACGGAAACCAACACTTTCAAGGCGGAAGAAGGTTCGACGTGGCTCTGGAAGCAGTGGATCAACGTACTGCGGATGCGTAAGGACGGCGTGCCGGTCTTAGGCTTTACATGGTACTCGCTGATTGACCAGATTGATTGGGATACAGGACTCGCTAAGAAGCGTGGCACGGTGAACGAGTGCGGGCTGTTCGACCTCAGGCGCAAGATTCGTCCGGCGGGAAATGCGTACCGCTCACTGCTCGAAGAGTTCGGGCAAATCACGATTGTCCCGCACGGTGAAGTCTTTGAAGTCACCGACCAACCCGCGCGTCTCAAGGTTGAAGTCTGATGAGTGCGGATTGAAAGAAGCATTGATGTCCGCCATGAAAGTCACATCAACCATAAGACCGGGCTTTCTCATTATTTGAGATTGAACATTTGAAATCTCAAATAACAAAACAAGAAAACTAAAGAAAAACGTTCGGAGTGAGAAAGCCCTATAAGAGTGTCAGCGTCATTCAGAAATCCGCATTCCGCATACTCTCCGGTCTTCTTATTAGGACTTTCTCACTTTTCGTTTTTCTTTGGGGTTTTTCTTCGCTTAATTTGAGATTTCAAATTTAAGATTTCAAATTTGAGAAAGCCCTACTTATGTTAGATAACGATTGCATGATTTGGCTCACGATTTCATCCGGCGTATCGGCGATGTCAACCGTGATGACGTTTTCAATATCGGGTTCTTCAAGCGTCGCAAATTGGCTGTCCAACAAACGCGGATTCATGTAGTGACCGCGCCGGTTGTGAAGTCTGTCGGCGATAACTTGATAGTCGCCTTTGAGGTAAATGATTTTGACCGCATCGCTGATTTGCAGTTGCTCACGATAGCTTTCTTTTAATGCCGAACACGCCAGCACGAGACGGCGACCGGCTTCGAGATGTTCGTTTATCAAGTCGCGTAACGCGCACAGCCAAGGGGCGCGGTCGTCATCATCAAGCGCGATTCCGGCACTCATCTTGGCGACATTGGCGGGCGGGTGAAAATTGTCGGCGTCGGCAAATTCGCATTTCAACTTTTGCGCCAGCAACACCCCGATTGTCGTTTTTCCCGAACCCGAAACGCCCATCACAATCGCAACCATCTTGCCCTTCCCTTCGCTTCCGTCTTTCGCTTTCAGTATCAAACGCGGGGTAATTCCTCATGCGGTGCGACGAGATATAAATCACGTCCGGCGCGTTCGACAATCAACGTCTCATCGTCGTTTTGATAATCGCGCAAATTGAAATCGCGCGGGTTCATATAACCTAACCGCACACGTTCGCACATCTCCTTATCAACTTGCGAGGCAAGCGTTATCTTAAAGCGCGGCTTGGTCGCGTCCAGACTATGACCCGCATACGCGACGTGCGCGAGATGCGCGGCGACGCACAAGTTACCATCTAATTCACCGCTTCCTTCGGCGACTAATCGCCGCACGCTCTCCAACGGTTGATAACCGTAACGCTCAATCGCCCGCCCGTGCGTATCGGAGATGCAACGCAGGTGCGGAGCGTAGATGATAAGTTCGCCGTCCTCTTCGACGATTGCGCCCAAGCGGTAACTCGCCTTTCCGCCCGTCCACATCTCGTCATAATGTTCATCAAGCAAAGCGACGACGCGCCTGTATTTTCGATTCGTGTATTTGATGTGAACACGCGCGCTGATTCGCGCCGCCTGTCGAAAACATTCGCGCACATCGCCCGCAAACAGTGCGTGCGTATTTAAGTCGTCGTGTTCAGACCGTGAGACAACGGAATTGAACGAGATGATTTCGGCGGGAACAAATTCGGCTGCCGCTTCAATCATGCGGCGGACGGGCGTTTCGATTCTGCCGATAGTCTGTTCGACACCGTGAAGCGCGCCTAACCAGTGCGTCGCGTGCGTCAGTTCAGCACCCGACACGCCGGGGAAAAAGTATTTCGCTCCGCCCGCGAAGCCCGCGACTTCGTGCGGCACAGTCGCACCGAAAATGAGTATCGTGTCATACACATCGGGTCGCAAAAGTTTGTTCGCCGTCAAGGTAATCGGACGATTAAGCAGCCCGTCGGTCAACTCACTGACTTTGCGCGCATCAAGTTCTCCGAGCGTTGTCAATTCGCTTGCGATGTCCCAGTGATGATCGAAAACCTGCCCGAAACACCGTGCGAGAGGTTTATCTCGCCCGCCGATTTTCGTCAGCTTTTCTTCCGTCGTCATCGCGGCGTGCGTGCCTTGCGCGACAAGGGCATCGAACACGGCGACACGGCGCGTTTGTAAAACTTCGGCGGCGAATGGAAACAAAATGTCGGTGTTATCATCGCGCGTTTTATCTGGAATAATGGCAAGCACACGCGAGTTGCGCGGCACGACTTGTAATGCTTGCCCGACGATTTCACGCAACTCGTCACCCGACAACTTCGCTTCGGCTGCGCCCCACCCAACCATACCCTTCACCGTTTCTTTTGCTTGCGACATAAAAATTTAATTACCTGACTTAATAAACAAATCCCCCGTAGGGTCTTTGCTAAATTTTCACTTCCGACTTTCTACTTTCTACTTTCTACTTTAGACCACTTGCAAAAGTCGTCCCGTCAGGGACGTTTGATAATAGCCCAGCGATTTATCGCTGGGTACAAGATAAGCAACCTGCCGTGTCCCGTAGGGACAATTGAAAATCCGGTCAGTCGTCCCTACGGGACTGGAGAACTTTCCGACGTTTCCCCCAGCGATAAATCGCTGGGCTATTGTCACGAAGTCCCTACGGGACTTTTGCAAGAGGTCTTTTCTACTTTGCTTCACACCCCGCCGAACGCCGAAAACCCGCCGTCCACCGGAACGACGATGCCCGTCACGAACGCCGACGCGGGCGATAATAACCACAGCATCGCACCCGTCAAATCTTCCGGCTCACCGAAACGATTCATAGGCGTATGCGCGATGATGCTCTTGCCCCGCGCGGTCAGTTCGCCCGTCTCTTTATCGGTTAAGAGAAGCCGATTCTGCTCGGTTAAAAAGAAGCCCGGCGCAATCGCGTTGACACGCAATCGGGCGGAGTATTCTTGCGCGAGATGAACGGCTAACCAGCGCGTGAAATTATCAACCGCCGCCTTCGCCGCCGAGTAGCCAAGCACGCGCGTCAAAGGTCGTATCGCGCTCATCGAGGAGATGTTCAGGATTACGCCTTCGCCCCGCTCCGCCATGATTTTGCCGAAAGCTTGAGAGGTTAAAATCGTGCCTTGCAAATTCAAATCGAACACAAATCGCAAAGCTTCGCCGGGCATATCAAAGAACGATAAATCGGGTCGCGTCGTCGCATCCTTGTGATTGCCGCCCGCGCCGTTAATCAAACAATCAACTTTGCCGAACTCATCTTTGATTATCTGCGCCGCTTTTTGTAATTCATCTCTGTTCAATACGTCGGCAGTGACAACGAGCGTCCGCCCTGACTTCTCAACCGAAGCGAGCAGGCTTTCGGCTTTCTCTTTGTCGCGCGCCAGCAGCACGACATCGGCGTGACACGCGAGCAGAGAGCGCACCATCGTCGCGCCCAATACGCCCGTCCCGCCCGTGACGACAATCGTGCGCCCCGTAAAGTCATACATCTCCGTAATAGTTTTTGGTGTCATAAATTATTCAACGTGAGTGAGTTTCTTGCGACATTTTTTTGAGTGTACCGTCCCGCACAACATTTGCGAATCAAGCATCCTCACTGAAGCATTGTGATAGGGCTTTCTCAAATCTAAGATTTCAAATCTGAAATTTCAAATTAAGAAAAGACAAAAGCCAAAGAAGAACGAAAAATGAGAAAGTCCTATTCGTGATTGAAACTTCTGCTTTAGCCGATTTGATGTGTGCAACATGCTTTGCAAACAGTAATGTTTTTCGCGTTGACGTAAAAGGTTTTTCGTCGTAGCGTATGCTTTATGAGTGCAACACTAATCACTACGACTCAAGCCGCCGATAGATTGGGGCTGACTGTTCGTGCCGTGCAGAAGATGATTGAAGCCGGACGCCTGACGGCGCAAAAAATGGGCAGAGACTATTTCATTGAGCCGGACGCCTTAGATAACATCCCCAGACAAATACAGGGCAGACCTCCAAAACAGCAATCCCTTGCCGCGCATGGACGGATTCAGCGTGTCCCAAACGCACACCAAAGAAAACAGCCGCACGGTAAATCGTAAATCCCGACAAGGAATCAGCATGAAAATAATTGCTATCGCCAATCAGAAAGGCGGCGTCGGTAAAACCACACTGACGCGCGAACTTTCCGCGTGTTGCGCCCTAAGGGGTTATCAAGTCCTTGTGATTGACGCCGACCCGCAAGGCAATTTAACCGCTTCGTGGGTGGATAGCTCGATTTACGAAGCGACGCTTTCGCACGTGCTTATCGAGCCGGAAGCGGTACAGGGTTTTAAGCGTGAACCGTTGACTTTAGACGCGGCAGTGGTTGAGTCCCCTGTTACGAATCTCGACTTGATTCCCGCCGATATTCGTCTTGCCCGTTTTGAGTCACAGCCCGATTACCTGACGCACCGCCTTCGCAAGCAATTGTATGAACACGCGATGCTGTATGACTTGGTGTTTATAGATTGCCCGCCGCAACTCGGCAAACTCCTCACCGCCGCGCTCTATGCCGCGCAGTATGTGTTAGTTCCCTGCGCCGCCGACGCGATGGGCTTGCAAGGGCTTTCCGATTTGTCGTTCACAATCGAACAGGTGCGCGAAAACGTCAACAGTGATTTGACGATGCTCGGCGCGGTTATCAATCTTTACAAACCGCAGCGAAATCTTTCCGCCGAAGCACGGGCGGCGGTCGAACAGGCACACACCCTCGTCGGCTATGTTTTCGATACCAACCTGCACGACTATTCAAAAGTCGCAGAAGCTCCGTCGCAACGATTGCCCGTCGTGCTGTACGCCGAAAAGCATCGCGCCGCCGAACAGTTATGGAGTTTGACCGATGAAATTTTGGAACGCTTACAGATGGATGCCAAGCATTTGAGCGTGGTAAAAGGGTGACATAAATGCCGAAAAACAAACCGGACAGAGAAGCAGAACAACAGCAGAAAATGCGTGTTCCGAAAGCGCGCCGGACGCTCGGTTTGAGCGTCCCGCCGCCGCTTCGGATGCCGCATCAAGACTTGATTAAACCCGATTTAAGCCTTGTAGATTATGCCCCCCCAAAATCTACAAGCCTTGTAGAAAAGGGTGGTTATGCCCCGCAAATTACAAGGCTTGAACATTCTACAAGGCTTGTAAAATCTACAACCCTTAACGCCTCCGCACTCGATTTAATGTCGTCGCTTCCCGACGCCGAAGGGTACACAAAACTCTGGCATCAGATGACCGATCATCTCTATAAACAACTCTCGCTTGCCGAACAAGCGGTGCATGTACAATTGTTCAGATTGTCGTGGGGATTCAATAAATCAACGTGTTCCGTGGCTTTACCGACTCTCGCCAAGCGCATTAACGTCTCGGAAAAAACCGTTCACGTCGCCATCAACGGATTGATTTCCAAGGGGCTTGTACGAAAGCACGCGGTCACTTTGGGCAAGGGAAAACAGCAGGGAATCGAGTACCTAATCGAGCCTCCTCCAAGCCTTGTAAAATCTACAAGCCTTGTAAAATCTACAAGCATTAAAGAAAAACACATTAAAGAAACACACACAAACACGGAAACTGTGTGTGTGTGTTCTCGTTTCACTCTCGCCGAGTGCCGGAGGTACGCCGAGTCGTTGCGTCCCGACGGCATCACGAACCCCGGCGGCTTTGCGATGAAAATTCACCGGAGCGGGGAAGCCGACAATCTCGTAGCGGCGTTCCTCGCGCTTGCCGAAGCATCCGTCAAAACAGTTCGGGCGAAAGATGCCGGTCAGTGTCCCGATTGTCACGGCACAGGCTGGCGTCATCCGAACGGCGTCGGCGGCGGAGTGGCGAAATGCAAACATGAACGAATGGAGACCTTAGAGCCGCCCGAAAAGGAAAACCCTACCTCTGCCCCCCTTTAGGCAAAACAAACGCGGCAGAGGGGCAGCAAACGCCGTTAAAGCGGGTTTCACAGTCGCGCTGTAGAGCGTTCTCAAGGGTTGTCGCAAGGACGCTCACTTTTTTGACTGGACAACTCACACCGGGTAAGGTCACGTTCGGTACTTAATCGCTGAACTTCTGAAGCGTTGATTGTTGAAGGTGAATTTTATGGTACAAGTTTTAGAAACCGTCGAACGCGCATCAATCCTCGTCCACTTCCGCCCGCTCTATGCGATGAATGACAAGGAGTTTGAGGAGTTCTGCCGCCTCAACCGCGACCTTCGCATCGAGATGACCGCCGAAGGAGATTTAATCATTATGCCGCCCACAGGTGGACGCACCGGCAATCGAAACTCTGCTATCAACTCACAACTTTACGTTTGGAATGAACAAGGTAAAACAGGAGTCGTTTTCGATTCGTCAACTTTATTTGTGTTGCCGAACGGCGCGAAGCGTTCGCCCGATGCGGCGTGGGTCAGCCGTGCGCGTCTCGTCAAACTCTCCGACGAAGAACGCGATAAGTTTCTGCCTTTGTGTCCCGATTTCGTGATTGAACTTCGCTCTGCCTCCGACAGCATGAACGAACTCCATGACAAGATGCGCGAATACATCGCAAACGGCGCGCGTCTCGGCTGGCTGTTTAACCCGCGCAAGCGTACCGCATTTGTTTATCGTGACGACGGCACGGTTGAAGAAAGACGTGACGCGGAAACGATGAACGGTGAAAGCGTCTTGCCCGGCTTCACTCTTGATTTGCGTCGCATTTGGGAAGCGGATTTTTAAGAAATTCCAGTGCTTGGTCAGCGAAGTTGCTGTTCTAAACTCGTTATCTGAAATTTCAAATTCGAGATTGAGCATGAAGTCAAAAACAAGAAAGAACAATCTAAAAACCAACATTACCAAACCCGCACTCTTAACTTTCGTTCTGCTGGTTCTCGTGAGTTCGAGTGCCTGCACTTCGTCTCCAAATAACGTCAACCCGCGAGTCACCGCCGATAAACGCCCGGAACTTACGAAAGAAAAGATTCTTGAAACACTCAATGACGCGCGGGTGAGAAGCGTTCCCGAACAAGCCAATGCCTCGAAACCCATTTCATGGAATTTTGACTCTGATGAGCCGAAAGAGTTCAAAGCCATTGAGACGCAATCGGATGGTGACAAAGCGACGGTCGTGATGGACTTGACGACGCGCTCGGCGGCAGAGGCGAGAAACCCGCAAGAGCTATCGGGAAAAATTCGACTCCACTACGAATTACAGCGCGGGTTGGTGTTGAGACAGTGGCAAATTGTGAAGGTCGAAAACATTTCGATGACGTACAGAAATTTGGTGAAGCCTGAACCTACGACGGATACCAAGAAAGAAGGGCTGGAGAGATGAACCGTTGGCGCGGACGTTGGGAAGGTTTTTGAGAACTTGCCGTTGATGGCGGTCCTCCCGTGCGGGGGACAAAACTTTTGGCGTGGCGCACGCCGCATTTGATGAATGAGACGCTTCACAGTGCGGATGCGCCGTACGGCTCTCAAGTCATAAAGCAGCAACGGCGTTTGCGTGAAGCGACGCGCGCGGTGCTGATTTCGATAGCGGCTGACGTGCGCGCCGGACTAAGCGAAACGGTCGGCATTAACGCGACGCTGGTTGAGGAAGGCGCGCGGGCGGCAATCAAACTTGAGTTGCCGCCGCAAACCGATACGGACTTCATCGCGCGTGCGGTTGATATGGAAAACGTCGAAGCGTGGTGCGATGAAAACGGGCAGGTATGCGTCGGTATCAGTCCGTGGTGTACGACGAAAGAGGTTGACCAAGTAGTGCTTTCGATTACGAAAGTAATCCACGTCCGTCTCGGCATCCATGCCTCTGACATGGATGCCGACAAGCCGAAAACTTTGTCACAACGATTGCTGGCGGCGGTTAGCGAGGTTCTCTCGGCGCAAGGACGAACCGCGCCCAACAAAAAGTAATGAAGCTATAGGTTTTCTAAATGGGTTGTGGGTTTGAGATTTCAAATTTGAGATTTCAAATAGAAAAATAGAATTAAAGTCGCTACGAATCATTTCGGAAAGCTATAGTTAAACGAGATTCGCTGTCGTCGGTTGCTTCCAAAAACTCTGCCGCGAGGTATCTGCCCGTCGTTTCGGTTTTGCAAAACCGTTTGCAAAATCAGCAAGCGAGTGACTATGCGTAACTCCGGGCGCGCTACACCGTCGGCAACTTCTATCGCCCGGTTGAAATCATCGCGGGCAAGCGTTTGAAGTGTTTGCCTCCAATTGCTCGCCAACATCGTAATGCCGTCGCCGTATTGCTGGCTGATTAGCAACTCGCCCTGTTTGAACATGCGTTGTTGGGGAAGAAATTCATCGAGTGCGGCAGCGTGTTCGAGCATATCGTTAAGCTTAACGACATGACTGCCGACAATCTCAAAGCCGCGCGTGGTATCAACTTCCGCGCACGCCTGCGCGAGTTGCAGTTGCGCGCTCATCCGTCGCCCGCCGCTCATGTTGGCTTCAATAAAGCCTCCGGCATCGGCAAGCACGGCGCGGGCGGTTTCAAACTCTTTCTTATATTTCAAGGCAGAAGCCAATTGAATAAGCGAACTCAGATATTCATCTGAAGTTCCAAGCCGGGCTATTCCGGCGCGTGCCTCACTGAAGCGATTTTCGCTTATCGCACGCTGCACGCTCTGCTGTTCGATTTGCATCAGCAGCCCTCTACGTTGCGCGGGGTCTGTGATGTGGTCGTGGGCAATCTGCCGCGCGCGTTCCGCATCGCCCGAACCAAGTGCTTTCCATGCGATTTGCTGATAGAAATTGCCGCGCATTTCAGCCGGAGCGTTTGCCGTCGTCCATGCCAGCATTTCGTCGGGCGTGTTGCTCTGCAAGCGCGTGTTGAAGTCGCTGTACATACGCGAAGACGAATCAACATGCTGTCCGGCTTGCACCGCGCGACGCTTGAGAGCGGCGAGGCGCGCCGGTGCATAACGCTCAATGAGCGGCGTCAGCGTCGGCACGTATTGTTGAATTTCATGAGGCGCGCCGACGCTCAGACCGCCCGCGATAAACTCGGCTATTTCACCGAGCGCACGCGCGTCAAAGAGTGTCGCCTTCGATGAAGTATCGGATGTGTTTTGAGACGCGGACGCATCGGGCGGGTTCGGCGCGGCGAATGTTTGAAGCAAATGAATCGCAGTCTGGAAGGCTTGTCGTTCGACTTTCGGGTCGGTGCGGCGCAATCTCTCCATCACACTTTTGGCGAGTTTCGCCGCCGCCGTTTCATCCTTCTCACTCAACTGATGAAGGATTGAGACGACTTCATAAGACAAGCCTTTTTCCAATCGCGCCTCGGCGAGTTTGAGCGCGAGTTGCGGGTTATCCTTGACGATTTGCTGCGCTAAGTTCATCTCCATCTGTGCGTCATAGTTGTTCGGCGGTTGATTGAACTGCGCGACCCATGAGAGCGTGCCAGCCGATGAACGCAACAGTTCGAGGGCGAGCAGGGCGTCACGTTGCGCCACCATTTGTAAAAGCTGTTGACGCAAGTTCATCGCGGCTTGTTGTTCGTTATTAAGCCCGTAAGCGGGCGCGGATTCGTCGAAGCTGATGGCACTAAGGTCGGCGATTGACTTACGAAAGAGCATTCGCGCACGCTCAACATCGCGCTCCCAAAACAGTCCGGCGGTTGTCGCGCGAAGCATACTCCGGTTCTCGGCGCAGCGTAGCTGGTCTAGTTGTGTCGCCACCTCATCAAGCAGTTTTGAAGCCGCCGCTTGCCGCTCCGCAGTGTTTGCCGTCGCATCGTCGGCAGTTGGCGACGGCACAACCGCCGATACTTGCGCGTGCGTCGGCGCGGCAAGGGCATACAAGCAAAATACGAACGTCGCAACATAAGATTTACTTGGCATCATTCAAACTCCCTTTAGCTAAGAACTGTTTGTTACCGAAAATTATGCAATCAGGTTGCATCGTCGGTGTACCACGTTTCGTGTAACGACCAACCTTCGCACCTCAAGCACGATGTCCAACGCCACTGATGGGCGCAACCCGGACACATTCCCCGCGTGCTGAACGTGTTCCACAGCGTACCGCACGCCCCGTAAAAGTATTCGGGATAATCGCAATCGTCGCAGCACCAACGGCTTGATGAACAGGGCTGCCAATCGCACAACGGACAGCGAATGCGGCGGAAGTCTGTGGCATCGTCTTCGTCCAGATGAGCAACACGGTCAAGGATGTAATCGGTTTCCGCACTTCTTTGGAAGAGCGCGAAAACGGTTGCCAGAAAGTAGAAGTGAAAAATTGATTTGCGCTTTCTCATCATCACTTCTTTCTCATCAGCACTTAGCGATTAGAGATTCTTCGTTGACATCACGAACGCACCGGAAGCCGGTAAGTTAGACATCGCTTTCGCCGTGCCGCTACCGCGCGCTGGCGGCTTCGGCTTTGATTTTGCCTGTGAGTCGTTTGATGAGTTCCGTCTCCTGTGTGCGATAGGGCGTGCCGTCGGTGCGAAAGACTTCATGAAACCAGATGCTCGGTTCGCGGTCGGTGTACGGATGTCGCCACGAATCCCACGGCAGATGCGTTTGCGATTTACCTTGCACGAGTCCCCAGTTAATCGCCGCGACCTTGTAACGCTTGGCGATGGGAAGGCTACCCTCGAACGTACTCCCGTTGCCGCGCGCCATGTACTCGGTACAGAGAATCGGACGGTTGTATCTTTGAAGTTGCTTGATGCGCCGCTCGAAACTTTCCGGTGCGTCGTAGTTGTGAAACGAGATGACATCGGAGAGGTTGAGTTGTGTGATTTCCATCGCGGTCAGTTCGCGCGGATTCGACCAGTCGCCGCCCTTCCACGGCGCGCTGGTTAAAGGCTGCGTCGCCCCCGCTTCACGCGCCCACTGGAAAGCCTGCGGCAGCAAGGCAAGCACGAGTTCGACTTTGTTCTTCGGCTCTAAACTGATGTACGCCGGGTCGTTCATGTTGTCCGGTTCGTTCCAGATGTCCCACGCCAAAATTCTTTTATCGGCGGCAAACGCCCCGACGATGCCGCGCACGTAAGCTTCAAGGCGCGGATATTCGGCGGGGTCTTCCAAAGCGACTTTGCCGGGTGATTGCATCCAGCCGGAATTGTGTACGCCGGGACGCGGTTCGCGCTGCTTGCCGGAAACGGGAAACGGGTCCCAACATGAATCGAACAACACCAGCATCGGCTTGATGTTGTGCTTCGCGCAAAGGTCGAGAAAGGTATTGATGCGATTCTTAAAGCCTTCCGGGTCTTGCTTGAAGGGCAGGTCGTGAAGATAAACGCGCATCGTGTTCATCCCGATGTTTTCCGCCCAACCCAACTCCAAATCAATGCGCTTGGGGTCGAAGGTATCGGCTTGCCACATCTCAAGTTCGTTAATCGCCGTTGCCGGATTGTAGTTGCTGCCGACGAGAAAAGGTTGTTGCCTGTACCACTCGTTGGCTTGTCGCTCGCTCCACTTGCTGGAAGGCGCGGCAAAAACAACGTGGCATAAAAGTAAGATAACGACGACGGCGCGGGCGGCTTTATGTATGGTGTACATGATTATTCGAGTCTTTCCGGGTTGAACTTTTCGTGTTGAATTGATGAAGACGGGTTAAGCGCAATCGCCATCATGCATCAAGGTTGCTTTAAGCATCAACACTGTATATTACTGTCTCCCGGCGCGGACGTTTGCTGTCGCAGAGCTACGACGCGCCTCACATTCTTGATTTGTGAAAGTCTCGATTCGCAAAAGACAACGCGCGTGAAAAATTAAATCGAATAGGAGAAGCCATGAAACTTAACATTCGCATTAGCATTATCTGCTTGTGTGTCGCGTTCGTCGCGGCGTGCGGGCAAAAGAACGATACCGCCAAACAACCACCGCAACCTAAGCGTCTTGCTTTCGTTACCAACAACGCTTCCGACTTCTGGACGATTGCCCGCAAGGGAACGGAGAAGGCGGACGAAGAACTCGATAACGTCACGGTCGAATTTCAAATCCCTTCGGACGGAACCGCCGCCGAACAAAAAGGCATCGTTGACAACTTGCTCGCCAAAGGCATTGACGGCATCGCCATCAGTCCGGTTGACCCGGCGAATCAAACCGAGATGCTTAACGAAGCCGCCAAGCAAGCACTCGTCTTTACGCAAGACAGCGACGCCCCCGACAGCCAGCGCACCGCATACGTCGGCACGGACAACATCGCCGCCGGAAAGCAAGCCGGATTTTTAATTCAGGAAGCCCTGCCGCAAGGCGGGAAGATTATGTTGTTCGTCGGCAAGACCGATGCCCGCAACGCGCAAGACCGGATGCAAGGAATTAAGGAAGTTTTGGAAGGCTCGAACATCGAAATTATTGACGTGCGAACCGACGATACAGACCGCGTGCGCGCGAAATCCAATGTCGCCGATACGCTCGTCAAACACCCGGAAGTCAAAGCCCTCGTCGGCTTGTGGAGCTATAACGGACCGGCGATTTTGAATGCCGTCAAGGACGCGGGTAAAACCAATCAAGTCAAAATCATCGCCTTTGACGAAGAAGACGAAACGCTCGCGGGCGTCAAATCCGGGGCGATTTACGCGACCGTCGTGCAGCAACCTTACGAGTTCGGCTACCAAGCGATTAAGTTGATGTCGCAAGTTTTGAACAAAGAGAAACCCGCGATTCCTTCAAGCAAGCGCATCTATGTCCCGACGCTCGTTATCAAGCAAAGAAACGTCGAAGATTTCCAAACCAAAATCAACGACTTACGCGGCAGAAGCTGAAGCTTAGTGGATAGTGGATAACGGATGGTGGATAGTTTAAGAACAATTTCTTAACTCACCTTACGCGGCGGATGAAGTTTTGCGGCTGTGCCGCCTGATGTGCGGAAAGGCTATGCCTTTCCGTTCGCTCTCAAAGATTTATGGCGGCTGCGCCGCTCGCGCTTGAGGCGTAGCCTCGAAGAAGTTAAGAAAGTATCTCACGGTGAGGCGAAGCCTCACCGCACATCAGGCGGCACAGCCGCAAAATACTTATACCGCGTAAGGTAAGTTCTTAACTATCCACTATCCACTAAAAAGATATGACTGCGATTCTCGACATGCGGGGGATTGAGAAACGCTTCGGCGGCGTTCACGCTCTGAAGGGTGTTGATTTCTCGATTGCGGCGGGCGAGTGCGTCGCCCTTGTGGGTGAAAACGGGGCGGGCAAATCTACGTTAATGAAAACGCTCGGCGGCGTGTACACGCCCGATGCGGGCGAGATTGAGATTGACGGCGCGCAAGGGAATATCACATCGGTCGCCGATGCCATCCGGTACGGCATCGGCTTTGTCCATCAAGAATTAAACGTGCTTGATAATCTCGATGTCGCGGCGAATGTGTTCTTGGGACGCGAACCCGTGCGCGGCGGCTTTCTTCGTTTGATTGATGAACCGCGAATGCACCGCGAGACACGGACGCAGCTTGAGCGTTTGGGCTTGAACATTCCAACCGGCACACTGCTTTCCAATCTCTCAATCGCGCAGCAACAGATGGTGGAAATTGCGAAAGCACTTTCGCTCAACGCGCGCCTTTTGATTTTGGATGAACCGACTTCGAGTTTAACGTTGCAGGAAACGGCGCGACTGCTGGGAGTCGTCAGGGAATTGAAGGCGAGCGGGGTGGCGATTATCTACATCTCGCATCGCTTAAACGAAATTTGCGAGATCGCCGACCGTGCGGTTGTGTTGCGCGACGGGGCGAATGCCGGAAGTTTAGAGTGCGCGGAGATAACACACGACAAATTGATTCGCATGATGGTCGGACGCGAATTGTCGAACTTTTACAAGACACCGACGGGCGCAATCGAACAGGGGTTTTTTCAAGTCGAGTGCTTGCGGACACGTCGTTACCCGAACCAAAGGGTTTCGTTCTCAATCGGCAAAGGCGAGATTTTAGGACTCGCCGGACTGGTCGGGGCGGGACGCACGGAACTGGCGGAAACGATTTTCGGCGTTGACGAAGGCGATACGGTTTTCGTACTTGATAACAAACCCGTGCGCGTGCGTTCATCAAAGGATGCGATTGCCAACGGCATCTATCTCGTACCGGAAGATCGTCGCCGTTGCGGGCTTTTGACGGATGTCGTGATACGCGAAAACATCACGCTGCCCGCCCTTGAGCGGTATTCAAATTCCAATTTGGTGTCGGTTAAACGCGAGCGCGCGGCAGCGATTGAGGTATGTAGAAAACTTCACGTCAAAACTCCGGGCGTGGAAGTCAAAGCCGGAAACTTGAGCGGCGGCAATCAACAGAAAGTCGTGCTGGCGAAGTGGCTGTCACTGAATCCTAAGGTGATGATTTTCGACGAACCGACACGCGGGATTGATGTCGGAGCGAAGTCGGAGATTTACGATTTGATGCGCTCTCTGGCAGAAAGCGGCGTGGCGATTTTGATGATTTCATCCGATATGGAGGAAGTCTTAAACGTCTCTGACCGCGTGGCGGTGATGCACGAAGGATGCTTGAGCGGAACGCTGACGCGCGACGAATGCACAGAGGAAAACGTGATGCGACTCGCGGTCGGGCAGAGCGTCGAAAATCAAGCGGCTTAATACGGTGACGAAAAATACGAATTGTTTTCTGAACCGAGGGCGAACGCAACTTCAATGAAAAACCGGATACCTCATCGTCTGGCAATCGCATTCGTTATCGCGCTCTTGGGCGTGTGCGCCGCGCCGCGAGATTATTTCAGCGCGCAGAAAGTCGGTACGGGGAAAGTGGACAAAAAATCTTTCGGCAAACTCGCGGACGGAACAAACATTGACCTTTACACATTGACCAATGCGCGCGGGGCGCAAGCCGACATCACCAACTTCGGGGCGTCTCTCGTGGCGTTGCGCGTTCCCGACCGCACGGGGAAACTCGCGGATGTCGTGTTGGGTTACGATGACGCGCAAAGCTATGTGACGGACGAATTTTATATCGGCAGCGTTCAAGGTCGCTATGCGAATCGCATCGCACGGGGACGCTTCACGCTTGGCGGCGTGGAATACAAACTCGCGCAGAACAACAACGGAAATCACCTGCACGGCGGCAATCGCGGCTTTAACAAAGTCGTGTGGCAAGAGGTCAAATCACAGCCGACAAATAAGGCGAGTCTTTCGCTCGTCTATCTCAGCCGCGACGGTGAAGAAGGTTATCCGGGCAATCTAAAAGTGACGGTCACATACACCTTGACCGATGACAATGCTTTGAAGCTTGACTATCAGGCTTCGACCGATAAAGCGACGGTACTCAACCTTACCAACCACACTTATTTCAATCTCGCGGGAGCGGGAAACATCTTAAATCACGAATTGAAACTCTACGCGAATCGTTTTACGCCGACCGACGCGACCGCGATTCCGACGGGCGAACTGCGAAAGGTGAAAGATACGCCGCTTGATTTCAGCCGCTTGACCGCTATCGGCGCGCGCATCAACGACGACGATGAGCAGATGCGTTTCGCCAACGGTTATGACCACAATTTCGTGCTTGATAGAAAAACGGTGCTTGGTAAAAAAGACGGCAATATCAAACACGCTGCCGAAGTTCTTGCCGCCGAAGTTTATGAACCGACGACGGGGCGCGTGATGTCGGTTTCGACGACCGAACCCGGCTTGCAATTTTATTCGGGAAATTTCCTCAAAGAGGTTAAAGGCAAAGCGGGCAAAATCTATAACCGCCGCGATGGGTTCTGCCTTGAAGCCCAACACTTTCCCGATTCACCGAACAAGCCGGAGTTTCCTTTCACAGTTCTTAAACCGGGGACGACTTACAAGCAAACGACGATTTATGCATTCACGACGAGGTGAAAATCATTCATGAAAAAAGAACTCGGCATCTTTATTCTGCTCGTCGTACTGTGCGCGGTCGTCGCGGTGATGAACCCGCGCTTTCTTTCGCCGCCGAACTTGCAAAACATGGCGCGCCTCATCGGTGCTTACGGGATTTTCAGCATCGGACTGGGCATCGTTATCATCACGGGCGGCATTGATTTATCGGTCGGTTCGGTCTTCGCACTGCTCGGTGTGTTGCTCTCTTTAATGCTGACCGAATGGCATTGGGCGGCAGCTTTGGCGGTGCTGGCGGTTATCGGCATCGCCACCGCGCTCGGTGCGCTGCACGGGTTTTTGATTACCCGACTTAACTTGCAACCCTTTATCGTCACGCTCTGCGGTCTGCTCTTTTATCGCGGCATCGCGCGCTTCATTGCGAAGGATGAAACGAAAGGTTACGCCAGCGCGCAAGGCTTTGAATGGTTACGCGATTTGGTGACGGGAAGTTTGTTCGGCGTGCCGACACCGTTCGTATTGCTGATGATAATCAGCCTGATGATGTACGTCGTATTGCACCGCTCGACTTATGGACGTTACCTGTTCGCGGTCGGGCGAAACGAAACGGCGGCGCGTTATTCCGGCATCAACTCGCGGCGCATCATCGCCGGTGCATACATCATCGCGGGCTTACTTACAGGAATCGCGGGCATCGTTTTCGCGTTCTATACAAACTCGATTTCGCCGTCATCGCACGGCAATTTCTTTGAACTCTACGGCATCGCGGCGGCGGTTCTCGGCGGCTGTTCTCTGCGCGGCGGCGAAGGCTCGATCATCGGCATCTTGATTGGCACGGCTTTAATTCAAGTCCTGCAAAACCTCGTCAACCTGTTAAGCATACCTTCATCGCTTAATTTCGCGGTGATTGGCGGCGTGATTTTAATCGGCGTCATCGCCGACCAATTCTTGCAACGTCGCCGCGCGGTTGCTTGAGCGAAACACGACAATGAATTTCTCAGGTATATAGCTTTCCGAAATGATGCGTTGTGACTTTGACTCTGTTTTTACTATTAGGACTTTCTCACTTTTCGTTTTTCTTCGGGGTTTTTCTTCTCTTAATTTGAGATTTCAAATTTAAGATTTCAAATTTGAGAAAGCCCTAACTATGTTCAATCGAACATTTGAAATCGAACATCCACAACCCATTTAGAAAGCCTGTAGTTTCCGTCCCGTCCATGCACGCGATATAAAAACTATTCAAGCGGGAAAACTTGTTTATAATGCGACGCCTCGTCGGATTATTGTGACTTAAACACCAAGCTTGGTTGGGCTTGAATGAAGAGGAGTTGCGGCGATGTCCAGTAACGATTTCGGTATGACGCCCTCCGCAGACGATGTGCGTCTTGTGCAAGAAGACTTGAACCCGCTGCCGCGTTCCGTCAGACGCCGCACGCCTTTCGAGTTGCTTGACGGTGAATGGCATTTTGCCCTCGATTCCGCAGACCACGGTTTAGCCGAAAACTGGCATCTCGGACACGAGTACACCCACGCCGCGCAATTTCCGCGCGCGATTGAAGAACATATCTGTCTGATTAAAGAGCGGCACGAAGAAGGGAAGGCGGAGAATCAAGGCGAGGTCATCGCGTGGTACGAGCGCGAGTTCGCCGTGCCTGAAGATTGGGGCGATTCAAACGACGGCTTAACACAGTTGACCTTCGGGGCGTGCGGCTATGAAACGCGCGTCTGGCTTAACGGACATCAACTCAAGACCATCGAAGGCGAAGAAGTTCACTTCGGCGAATACAACTCTTTTTCATATGAATTGCCGCCCGCCCTTTTGCAGCCCGCCAATCGTTTGACGATTCGCATCGCCGATTCGTTCGACGCCGAGATACCGCGCGGCAAACAACAATCGCACGTTTATAAACAGGGCGGTATCTGGTATCAAACTATCAGCGGTGCGGTGCGAAGCATCTGGATTGAACCCGTTGAGCGCAACCGGCTTCGTTCGCGCTTAAACGTCACGAGCAGTCTGCGTGACCATGTTGTCGAGTTCGACTTAACGCCGCGCATTCTCGACCCCGGCATCTACACCCTGCGCTTGACCGTCACGCCCGACGGCGACAAAGCCGAACCGCTCGCCGTCAACGATTTCACCTTGCCGCTCGAAGCGGGCGAACGTCCGCAAAGAGTCACAGTGCATCTGCCCGATGCGAAAGAGTGGTCGCCCGCCGAGCCTAATCTGTATCACCTGCGCGCCGAATTGATTGCCCCTGACGGAAAGGTTACGGGCATCGAAACCAATTTCGGTTTGCGTAAAATCGAAACGGGCGGGCATCACATCTATTTCAACAATCAACCGCTCTACATAGACGGCATACTCTATCAACCCGGAACTTCCGACTTCGAGGAAGTGAAACTCCATATGCACGCGATGAAAGAGTTGGGTTGCAACTTGGTGCGCGTCCACATCGCCGGAATTGACCCGCGCATCTATGATTTAGCCGACAAGATGGGAATGCTTCTGTGGGTCGAAGTTCCTTCGCCGCACAGTTCGAGCCAGCGCAGTCGGGATAATCACTGGGCGGAATTGCAACGTATGCTGACCTTCATTTCATCGCATCCGTCGGTCGTTATCTGGAGTTTGTATAACGAAGATTGGGGTGTTCAGGACATCGCCACCAATGTCGAAACGCGCCGCTACATTGCCGCGACATTCGACTATATGCGAACGCATCTGCCGCAAGTTCTCGTTGTGGATAACGACGGTTGGCGACACGTCTCACGGCACGGACGGCTCAAGTCGCACCTCTTGACGGCGCACGTTTATACTCCTGACGTAAATCGCTGGTGTGAACTTTTGGATAGGATTATCGCCGGAGAAACAGTGGGCGTCACCGCCGAATCGCTGGTCGTCGGCGACCCGTTCTTTTATCGCGGACAAGTCCCGCTCATCATCAGCGAGTGGGGCGGCTTCGGATTCACGATGTACGGCGGACCTGACGACACGCAAGACAAAGCCGAACGCATTCGCTCATTCAAACGCGAGATGCGGAAACGCAACATCGCGGGCGATGTATATACACAGGCAACCAGCATCGAGGAAGAGGAGAACGGCATCATCCATCCTCATACGGGTGAACTGATTGTGCCTGCCCGGATACTGGACTCAAGCGAGTACGTTTAATCGAAAAGAATTTCTCGTCTGCTTGCAGCGTGGATTTCCTGATTAGCCCTGAAAGGGCATAACAATTTGTCTTTGAAAATCCGTGGTAGTCGGTGTTTTTGACCGACTACCACGGATTTTCAATCTTACGAGACACTCAACGCGACCTGACCGGGCAACTAAACCCGTTGAAACGGGTAAATAACCAACTCGAAAGATGATTTTTGAAACCATTATGAAAACCCTCACCACCGACTTTCAACCCGCGCGGTTCATGACGGCGAAACCGAACATCATCGCGTCCATATTGATGGCTTGCACGTTGTTTGCGGGTGCGAACCATTACGGGCAGACCACTTCAACCCCAACGCGGCGCGACGCGCGGCAAACCGCGACCGCAAAAACAGCGACGTTCACCAATCCGCTGCTTCCCGCCGGAGCCGACCCATGGAGCATTTACCGCGACGGATTTTACTATTACATGCACACGACGGGCAGGAATTTGACCATCTGGAAAACACCCGACCTCGCCAATCTGAAAAACGCGCAAAAGAAAATCGTATGGACGCCGCCCGCGAGCGGTGCATACTCGAAAGATATATGGGCTCCCGAACTCCATTTCATCGCGGGCAAGTGGTACATCTATTTTGCCGCCGACGCGGGCAGGAATCAGTCGCATCGTTTGTGGGTTCTTGAAAACAGTTCGCCTGACCCGCTGCTTGGGACGTGGACGATGAAAGGCAAACTCGCCGATGCTTCGGATAAGTGGGCGATTGACGGCTCGGTCTTTGAACACAAAAATCAACTCTACGCCGTGTGGTCTGGTTGGGAAGGCGACACAAACGGCAGACAAGACATTTACATCGCGCGCATGAGCAACCCGTGGACGATTGAGGGCGAGCGCGTGCGGCTCTCAAAACCCGAATACGCATGGGAGACGGTCGGCGACATTTTAGATTGGCGCACGTCCGACAACCCGCCGCATGTTGACGTGAACGAAGGACCTCAAGTTTTACAACGTCCCGACAAACTGTTTCTGATTTATTCGGCGAGCGGATGTTGGACGGACAATTACGCTTTGGGGATGATGACGGCGAAAGCGGACAGCGACTTACTCGACGCGGCTTCGTGGAAGAAGTCACCGCAACCCGTGTTTCAACAATCCCCCGCCGCGCGCGCTTACGGCACAGGTCACAATTCTTTTTTCAAATCCCCGGACGGAAAAGAGGACTGGATTCTCTATCACGCCAACTCGAAGCCGAATCAAGGCTGCGGCAGGTTTCGCCAACCGCGCGCCCAACGCTTCACATGGAAGGCTGACGGCACGCCGGATTTCGGCACACCCGTCGCCGCCGGTGTCCCGCTTCGGAAGCCTTCACACGGCAATCAAGTCGCGCCCGACAGCAAACGCGGTCACTGAATGCAAGGCGCGATGAATAGACCTCTTGCAAAAGTCCCGTAGGGACTAACTGACAATAGCCCAGCGATTCATCGCTGGGTGAGTCGGAAATCATAACCCAGTCCCGTAGGGACGACTGACCGGATTTTCAAGTGTCCCTATGGGACACGGTATGTTGTTCGTGCTGTAACCCAGCGATAAATCGCTGGGCTAAAATCAAACGTCCCTAACGGGACGACTTTTGCAAGAGGTCTAATGAACGTAAAAGCTTTACTGTATAGACATCGAAGGCGGGCGTTTCGC
>JBGTMR010000072.1:0-3738 GCA_041743485.1 Pyrinomonadaceae bacterium | reverse complement strand
TTGCTGACGATCACGCCCGACCCCAAGCCCTGCTGGCGCCGGGGCTGCTGCGGCATCTGCGGCATGCGGTCGCCGAAGAAATCACGTAAAGACGGGTCATTCAGAAATGGATGTTGCTGTGGGGCGCGGACGCGCCGCTCCGAGCGGACTGTAACGACGGCGGGCGCAACGCGGCTTACCACGTCGGCGTAGGAATTTTGCGCGGCCCCAGCGACCGGGTTTGTCACGTTCGCTGGCTGACCTTCAGAAGTCAAGGAGGTTCTCGTTGAAGCGTTTCGGTCTCCACACGCTACAACGAAGAGCATCATGGTGGTCAGAATCAACGCACCCTTCAAACGAGCTGGCACTCGCTTACCCTCAGCTAAAATGTTTTCAGCACTCATATCCTTCACCTGTCCTTTTCACCTCGGTAGCCCTAACCATCGATTTCAATTGATTTCAATTGAGCGCGACATGGTCCGGAAAGCTCTGTTATAAACGCGCGATTGATCCTGCGGCGCGACTGCGACCATGTAGAAGAGGTTGCCGTTTCGTAGCAAGGTGGTGTAAACGGACACGACTTCGGTTCGTCCGGTCACATTCGATCTGCCTAACAAGAGTCGCGTCATCTCCGTCAATGGTTCCCCTGCGGTCTTATGTGTTGCTCGACGAGTTCGCCGATTCGTTTACTTGCTCCACGGTTTCGGCGGCGCCATTTGTCGCTTCATCGTTGGCTTCGGTCTGGCTTTCGCCGACGGGCGCCCCACCGGGGATGAAGTTCGGCGTGCCCGGCTGGCCTCCCCGCGCGGCTTCAGCCTGGGTGAATTCCTGTTTGTGAATCTCCTGCACGATGTCCTCGCCCTGGCGTTCGCGCCCGGCGGTCTTGTAATGATTGGGATTGACGTTTGATCTGGTCATAGTTTCATCCTTCGTTTTGTGTAAACTGCCGGTCGCCAGCTTTTATTCGCTGAACTCGCCGGCATGAATGCAAGCTCGTTAAATGCTGTAGCGCAGGGTCGCGCCAACGCCGCCCATGGAAGTGAGCAGCGACGTATCTTCGATGAAATGGATTCGCGCCCCTGTCTCCTTCGCTCGCCTGATAAGTTCGTCAACGACGACACGAGGTTTAGTGGTATCCAACGGCGCACTCTCACCGCCCGGTGCGTAGGCCTTGAGCACAGAGCTGACTTCATCCGGTTCGTGTTCGATCTCATTCATACCTGCGGTGAGAAACAGTTCGTCAACCTGTCCGTTCGCAAGCGCAGCGAGAGTGTCGGCAGCGCCGCCCACTCCGAGACCCGTGCCGCGTACGGCGTCCTTCAGTTCCGCGACCCTCTCTTTATCAATCTCGGCGTCGCGCGCGCGAAATGTTTCGAGCGTGCGCTCCATGATCTCTTGTTCCGAGGTGCGAATGTCGAGGCGCATCGTGTCCTCAGTCTTCTTCGCAAGTTCGGGGGACAGCTGCTCGCGCAAGAGTGGAATGATGACTTCATCCCCGGCGATGATGACGTTCTCGATCCCTTCTTCGCTCACGATCCGGTCAAGGGCTTCGACCACATCCTTCGCGTGGTGTTGATGGAGATTGTCAACGTGACGCTGGTAGCGCATCTGCGACCAGCCGCCCACTTGTGTGCGGCTCATTGTTTCGCTCTGCACCTCTGCGGCGGCGAGAATTCGCCCGCGTCCGAAGACGAAGATTCGCGCGCGATTCGTGTCGGCGACCAGCACGGCGTAGCGGCGATATTCATTCATCAGGCGCGCGAGCGGGTAGAGATGCGGCTTGTTGAAGGCGAAGAGCTGGTGGCGTTCAATGGGCAAGTCGACCTGCACCGGCAGGAAAAACTCATCCTTTCCCGCGCAGGCGAAGATGGCGATGCCGCTCGCCGACGGGCGCACTTCTTTCGCAAGATACGTTTCGATGCGCTCCACATCGCGCCGGAAACTTTCGTCTTCGGGTGTTTGCGGCTCGAATGTTTTGCCGCGCGCGGAAAGCTCACGGCGGATGAAGCGATCATATTGGTCGCGCCCGTGCCGGTTCGCCTGTGCGTTGAGATACAGACTGACGACCGGCAAGCCGCCCGAATCAAATTCGATGAGTTGATTCAAAACCTCGTTCAAGCGTCGCGGTTCGTTTTCGTTTGTTGCAGTCTGCTTTGCTGTCTGATTCATCTGAGTCTGTCTCCTTAGTTTATCAACAAGTATGGTGTCGCGGTTGAGGCGCGTCCATGAGTTTCGACGCGACGCCGCCCTCATACTTAACTTCGATAACGACGTTAAGACGGACGTACCTTGTATCTCCATCTTAAATTCTGCGTAAAAAGCTGATGACCGATTACGGTCAAGAGTATGTCGAGGTGTATATCAAGGCGAGAGTGTGAACACCTACGCGACTTGAGTATTTCTACTCACGGGTTCGGCATTACCGGGAAACAAACATTCTTCATCCGCCATCAATCGCACACTGCGGTTGCGACTCCGCGCCTCGAAGTCGGCATCGGCGGCAACGTGTCTTGCTTATTCAACGCGCCGTGCTTGATGCGAGAGATGAGGGCTTCAATCTCGGAAGGGTTGGTGGAAGGTGGTTCATGCACGCTCATCGCGGCGGCATTCTAGGCGCGTCCATTAAATCCGTAAAGCCCTTTTCATACTTCGCTGCCGATGTCACGCCATTTTGCCGAAGGGACACAACAAGAACAGGTGGCGATTCAATCGCCACCTGTTCTTGTTCTATTTGCTTTGGGTCAAGGTTCAGAAGAGTCAGCGTATTGTGACGGTCACAGGGGTTGACGTGGTTCTCGCGCCCGTGTTATCGGTTGCCACTGCCGTCAAAGTGAATGTTCCCGACGGCACATTGCTCATCGTGTAGGTATAAGGCGCGGTGGAATCTTCACCGAGTTTGCCGCCGTCCGAGAAGAACTCGACGAGAGTTACAGTTCCGTCGGAGTCGGAAGCAGTCGCTTGTATGGTCTGCGTCGAACCTGCCGGAAGCACCGCCCCATTCACCGGACTCGTGATGCTCACCGATGGCGGTTGATTCGCCCCACTGCCGCCGGTGTTGTTGGTGAAGCTGATTGGACCTTCGTAGTTAGGGTTGTTGTCGAAGGAATATGTGCCGACGGCGTTGACGGCACCGCTCCTGCCGGTCTGATTTGAGAGTCCCGCCGCGAAGCTGCCACTGATAGATGTCAGCGAGACGAAGCCCGTAGAGGTGTCGTCGAACTCAATTCCTTTGCCGGGGTTCGGTTGCGCGACAGTCGGAAAGTCGCCCGATGCCGGGTTGAGGCGGAAGCCTGTGGCGCGGACTTCGCTATTGGAGATTGCAACGCGCGCGCTGCCAGTGACTTCGATGCCGTAGTTGGTGTTGTATTCAAGCTTGCAATTTTCAATTGAGACGCGCGAACTGCCGTTAACTTGAATGCCGCTCGTCCAGTTTTTGCTGCGGAGATTACGAAGAACGACATAACGGTTGGCAGGGGCGTTGACGATGATGCCGGGTGCGTTTTGCCGCGCCCCGCTTCCCGAATCGCCTTGCAGCACGGCGTCAATGTTGGCTTCAACGCCCGGCGCGGCTTGCAGCGTGATGTTGCCCGTAATGGTCACGACTTCCGCAAATGTTCCTGAGGTGACGATGGTGACGCTTCCGTTTTGATTCGCGCCGGTGGTGGAGTCGGTGAGCGCGCCGGTTATAGTCCCAAAAACGCGGTCTCCGTCTGTGTCTTCAGCCGTGCCGATGCGTCCGTCACCGTCATAGTCGCCGCA
>JBGTMR010000071.1:0-1513 GCA_041743485.1 Pyrinomonadaceae bacterium | reverse complement strand
CTCTGTGCCTCTGTGGTAAAGATTTAAGCATTAACCACAGAGGCACAGAGCTTACACAGAGATGGCACAGAGAAAGCAATATCAGGAAGTTGAAAAGTTGAATTTCTTAAAAACATTTATCCTCGCTCTCACAACGTGTGTCATCGCTCTTGGATGGTTGCCTTTGACGACACCGCACAACGCGCAAACCGCCGCTTCTTTATCAACATCACCGGGTGGCGAAGTTGATGCGCGACGGCTTGAAGTCATCGAAGATTTATCCGAATCGCTGGCGAATCAGTTGCTCGAATTATCTGTGGCGACGCGCGACCGCGACGGCAAATTGATTGCCGAATTTTTCCCCGCCGAACTCGCGGCGATACCGTTTCCTTTCGTTCCGAATAAAGTCAAACCGGAACTTAAATGGATCGGCACGCGGACTTGGAGCGTTGAGGGCGAAAACTCATCAACAGGGAAAACAGGCACGACCGATTTGAAGTCTTTGCGCGCGCGCAAGATGACGCAGAGTGAATTTTTGCGCGCTTTTACAAAATTCCTTGATTACTTTACGGAGATTGAAGACGTGCGTTTCAAAGTCAAAGAAGCGCAGTTTGAACCGAACGCGCAATCGGTGCGCGGTGCAAATCAACCGACCGCCGTCGCGGGTGCGGGCGGAGGCGCGCGTGTCGCGTTCTATGTCATCGGACGTAACCCGGAAGGCAAACGCGAGTGGGCGCGCGGCGTGGCGAACGTCTCCGTGCGTTACGTTAAAACCAAACGCGAGCCGCGCTTAATGGAAGCCAAAGCGTCTATGGGTAACTCGAATGACGCGGTGGATAGCGGACGCTGGCAATTTGAAAAATGGAACTTGGCGAGTCTCGATTCGATGGTCGCCGAAACAGACATCTTTTCCGAAGTGGCGGCTCCGGCGGGCGTCGCGGCGGAACTTCCCGGTTACGGTTCGGCGGGCAGCGGCGGCTTCGTCTGGCACGGAGCGGCGGCGGCGGATTTCAATAAGGACGGCTTCATTGATTTGGTCGTGACTGCACCCGACAGGAATTACATTTACCTCAACGACGGGACGGGCAAGTTCCGCGACGCTTCACGCGAAGCGGGAGTTGAAATGCTGGCGAGCGGTTCGGGCGTCGTCGCTCTCGACTACGACAACGACGGCGACACCGACATCTTTATCGCGTCCGTCGGTCAACAGATTTTACTGGAAAATCGGATTGTTCCCGACAAGCGTTTCGAGTTTAACGATGTGTCTTTAGAAGCGGGCGTCGCGCAGGAAGCGATAGGCTTTTCGGCGGTCGCGGGCGATGTCAACAGCGACGGACTGTTGGACATTTACGTCACGAGTTATAACCGTTACGGGCAGGTCACGCCCGATTCATGGTTTCGCGCGACGAACGGCACGCCGAACCTTTTGTTCATTCAACAAAGCGACCACACGTTTCGTGAGCAAGCCAAGCAGTGGGGCGTGAACGATAAGCGTTGGAGTTACGCGGCGGCGTTCGCGGACGTGAACGAAGAC
>JBGTMR010000070.1:0-9667 GCA_041743485.1 Pyrinomonadaceae bacterium | reverse complement strand
GTTAAACTTGCGACATCGAAAATCGTGTCCGTCGTCATCGCTTCACGGCTTGGTACAAGAGCGCGATTGCCGTAAGCCTTGCGATAAACGATTTTGTTTTTGTGTCCGACGAGGACAACCGCGCCCGGAGTTTCGCGGCGCGCGATTGCATCGGCGACGAGTTTGTCAATCGCACTGAGCCGCGTCGCATCCATACCGACATTTATGCCGGAAGCGGTGTGCGAGATTGGGCGGCGTTGCGCGTGAAGCGGCGCGACGATGAACAGCGCGACAATCAACGCGACGATGAAATTCTTATTTTGATTCAAGCGCATCATTATTGATTATGGTTTTTTGCTTTCACCAACACCGTCGCGCGGCGTGGATACGGTCGCGTTTATCGTCGCGGCTTTCGCCGAACCGTCAAGTTTTTCGCGCATTAACCCCGTGCCGCGCGCGTAAAGATTCGGCAGCGTTATCGGCAATCGTCCGGTGATGGGACTCGCCCCCGTCAATGCCCGCGCCGTCGCCTGTTGCAGACTCGGCATATCGCCGTAAGCGACAAGGTAAGTTTGCAAGCGCGGAAAGTTCATCAACAAATACGGATTGCCGAAACTGATGCCAATGGTTTTCGACTGATGCTTTTCAAGCACACTGTTCAAGGCTTTCGCACCCGCATCGGGCAAACCGACACTGCGCGCTTCGCCCGTGCGGACGCGCCCGTAAAGCGCGGCGACGATGCGATGCGCGGTTGCAGCTTTCATCACCGCATCGGCTATTTCTTGCTCGCTTGAACGCGCATCAAGAACCGCTGCGTCGCCGCGAAAACCTGCGCGTGACATCGCGCCCAAGAAGCCGTTGGCGACGTAATTGCGGTCATCGCCGTTGGTGATAACGAGATAGAAAATCTTTTGACTCCCGGCTGCATTCTCTGTCATCGGCATCGCTTTTTTAAGCGGCACAAGCATCGGTTCGTCGCGCACGAGAGTTATCCCGCGCTCCGCGATTTCACTTGCGAGTCGCGCCGCTTCGGGCGAAGAAACGATGCGGTCAATCGCGTCTATATCAATCACGCGATTGCCGACCAAACCCAAATCATACTTCGCGGCAAGCACGCGGCGGGCGGAGGCTTCGATGCGCGATTCTTTCAATCTTCCGCTTGCGATTGCTTGGCGCAAACCCTTAATGCAGTCGTCTGTGTTCGCGGGTTTGAGCAACACATCCGCCCCCGCTTCGACGGCGCGGACGGCGGCTTCCGCTTGGTCGAAGTAAATCGTCAAGCCGCTCATATCCATCGCGTCGGTGACAATCAAACCGTCGAAATTCAAATCGTCACGCAAAATACCTTTCAATATTTTCGGTGAAAGCGTGGCGGGCAAAGTCGCGTTCGCTGAAAAGACTTCGCCTTTCGCGTCGGCATAAACGGGGCGCACAATCCGTTCACGCGGCAGAGGTTTGACTTCCGTCGCGTCGAGTTGCGGCAGAGATATATGCGACGGCATCACGCCGCCGACTCCGGCGTTTATCGCTTGCTTGAACGGCACGAGTTCGACGGAATTTAAGCGTTCACGCGAGACGTTGATAATCGGCAAACCTCTGTGCGAATCAACCGCCGTGTCGCCGTGACCGGGAAAATGTTTCGCGGTGGCGATGACTCCGCCCGCCTGCACGCCTTCGATAAACGCCGCCGCGAGACGAGCGACAAGCATCGGGTCTTCACCGTAAGCGCGGACGTTTATCACGGGGTTGTCGGCGTTGTTATTGACATCAACCGTCGGGGCGAAGATTTGATAAACGCCGAGCGCGCGGGCTTCTCTCGCGGTTATCGCGCCCTGCCTGCGTGCGAGTCCGGCATCGCCGCTCGCGCCTAAAGCCATGTTCCAAGGAAAGTTTATCGTGTCTTCAAAACGCATCCCCGTTCCGGCTTCGAGGTCGGCGGAAACAAGCAAAGGGCGCGCGGCTTTCGCCTGCATACGGTTCATCAAAATCGCGGCTTCATACACGGGCGAACGAAACAGGATGATGCCGCCGACGTGATTCTGTGTGACTTGGCGTTCGAGTTCTTTGTACGGGGCGGATTCACGATTGAGAAACGAAGCGTTGATACCGACACTGATTAACTGTCCGATTTTTTCATCCACCGACATGCGTGCCAGTTCACGATTCGCGTATTCAACCGCAAGCTTTGAAGGCTTGACCGTGTAAGGACGCACGACGGTCGTTTGTGCAAAAGATGAGGACGGAAAGCACGCGACGCAAAGCGCAACGATAAGCAAACATGAGAGATGACGCGCACAATAAAAATTTGAATAAGGATGTTTCATAAAACGACTAGGTTGACATTAGGTTTTGATAAATTGCCACTAGCTTCAGCTAGTGGGCAACAATCAGGCAAGCAAGCGGCTTTAGCCGAATGTCCGGTAAAAGAATCTTCCACTGTGCTTTAGCTAAAACTGAAGAGGAACTATGTTCTGTTTGTTCGGCTAAAGCCACAAGCTTTATGTTGATGCTGCCCACTAGCTGAAGCTAGTGGCAATTTATGAAATCGCAACACAACCATAAGACCTTTGAAGCGATTTCATATTCTTTGTTCATCGCGCAGAACGAAACTCGCCAGCCACGCGAAAGCGAGCGTCAACAAACTTCCAATCAACACATACCACGTCCACGCAATCGGCGTCGCAAAGCGAACGTAGAGCATTACAATGATGCTTAAAATCATCGCCGCCAGTGCCGGACGTTGGGTGACACGCGGCATGAAAGTACCGACCAGAAACACGCCGAGAACAGGTCCGTTGATAAGCGAGGCAATGGATAAGGCTTGGTCGAGCGCGCCGCGATTCGAGTTGCGAACCGCGACCGCGACCGCGATTTGCACTATGCCCCACACCAGAGTCAAGACATGCGAGACGCGCAGGTAATGCTTATCGTCGCGCCCACGTTTGAACGGTTTGTATAAATCGTTGACGGCGGTGGCGGCGATTGAGTTCAACGACGACGACATCGCGGCGGCGAAAATCGCGGCGACGACGATTCCCGGAAGCGGCGAAGGCAGATGCTTCGTGATGAAGTCGGGGAAAACTCTGTCGCCCGATGCGAACGGAAACGTCGCGGCTTGGCTCATGTAATTCGCGTCCGTGTAAGGTTGATAAAACGCGAACAGCAAGACGCCGATGATAAGAAAACCGACGAACTGCGCGAACACGATTGCGCCGCTTGAAAGAAGGGCGGTCGCAGCGTGACGCGGCTTGTCGGTGCATAAATATCTCTGTACTAGATACTGGTCTGTGCCGTGCGTACTCATCGTCAGGAAGCATCCGCCGAGCGCGCCCGCCCAGAACGTATAAGTCTTTGTGAAGTCCAAAGCGAAATCGAAAATCTGAAACTTGTTGTATTGCGTACCCAAACTTACGGCTTCCGTCCAACCGCCGTTGATTGAATTAACCAACACGACACCCGCCGCCAGCGCGCCGAAAATGTATATGCCAAGTTGCACGACCTCAATCCAAATCACGGCTTCCATTCCGCCGAAATAAGTGAACACAATCATCACCACGCCGATTAAAATTATCGAACCGATGATGACCGTTTCGACATTCGCGTCCGGTTGAAACGCCGTATAAACGCTGCCCAAAACAATCGCCGTCAATAATAAACGTATGCCGTCCGCGATGTTCCGCATCACGACGAACAAGCCCGCCGCCAACATCTTTATCGCCTGTCCGAAACGCTGTTCCAGCAACTGATACACGGTCAACAGTTCGCCGCGAAAGTAGCTCGGAATAAACAGCAGCGAGATAACGATGCGTCCCAACATGTAACCCAACACGAGTTGCAGAAACGTGAAGTTTCCCCCGCGCGCATAAACGATTCCGGGAACACTGATAAAAGTTATCGTCGAAGTTTCAGTGGCGACAATCGAAGCGGCAATCGCCCACCAAGGAACGTTGCGCCCACCCAAGAAATAATCCTTCGTCGTCCGCTGCTTACGCGCAAAATAAAAGCCGACAAGCACGACTCCGACGAGATAACCGACGATGATGATAAGGTCAATCGCTTGCACTTAGTGGATTTCGATGCCGGGTGTTCAGTTTGAATTTATATCGTGAGAGATTGTTTGTTACGCATTCCCGCCAAGCCAAGTTTCGCTTCTGTTAATTGATTGTGCGGGCGAACTTTTTACCTGTTTTTTCTGTGCTTGCTCTATGTCTGCGACGCTTTGCGGTTCTTACAACCGCAAAAGCTTTTATCGCTTCAACGCAATTTGTAAATCGCCGTTCGCGTCGTCCAACATCGCGGCGGCGGTCGCCGTATCAACACCGCGTTCCGCCATCAGAATCCGTGTCGCACGCTCTTTCAATTTCACATTACCCGCTCTGACATGCGTCATGCGATTGCCTTTGACGTAACCCAAGCGAATCATCGTCGCGGTCGAAATTATATTCAAAATCATCTTCTGTGCCGTCCCCGCTTTGAGCCTCGTCGAACCCGTAATGACTTCCGCGCCTGTGACGGCAACGATAGGAATTTGCGCGACTTCGGTAATCTCCGAATCCGGCACGCAGGTCACACACGCCGTAAAAGCACCGATTTCGTTCGCGTGTTCAATCGCTCCAATCGTGTACGGCGTTCTGCCGGAAGCGGCAATTCCCACCAACGCATCGCGCTTTGAAAATTCTCGTGAAGCCAAGTCTCTCGCCCCCGCGACTCTATCATCTTCCGACGCTTCAACCGCTTTATAACACGCTTCGTAGCCGCCCGCGATAACGCCTTGCACCCTGTCGGGCGGGACGCCGAACGTCGGCGGACACTCCGCCGCATCCAAAACGCCGAGCCGCCCGCTTGTTCCCGTGCCGATGTAAAAAAGCCGTCCGCCCGCCTGTAATCGCTTTGTGATTTCTTCGACCGCACGCGCCACGTCCGGCAACGCTTCCTCAACCGCGACCGCGACATTATGGTCTTCAGCATTCATCAAGCGCGCGATGCCGTGCGCGTCAAGCTTATCTATTTCCCGTGTGCGCGGATTTTCCCGCTCCGTCACGGGCAGCATCTCATCCGTTGAAACTTCAAATTCCGGCTTCACACTCATAAACTCTCACATCGCAAAACTTCACATCGCCAGCGCGAGTTCGGCAAGCTGTTCGCGCGCCATCACTGCGGCGGCGAGGGCGGGCGTCATCGCGGGCGCGGCGAGATGTACGCGGGCGTGTATGGAAGCGAGTTCCGTTTCAAGCGAATCGAGAACGAGTCTGCCAGCCGCGAACACTCCGCCGACGTATGCGACACGCAACGCTTCACCATCCGGCTGTTTGCCGCCCGCATTTCTGTCGCCCAATCGCAAACGTCCGGCAACCGCAACCGCCGCGCGACCGAGTTCACGCCCCGCCGCGTGGACGATTTCCACAGCCACTTCATCTCCCGCCTGTGCCGCTTCAATCACCGGACGCCCCAAACCCGCGATGCGCGCGTGCGTCATTTCGGGAGCGTATATCGCCGTCGAAAGTTCATCCGGCGAAGCGATGCCGAAGTAATCACACACCGCTTTCGTCAACCTCGTCGCCGGTTGGCGTCCGTCCGCCGCCTGCGCGATGCGCTGTAAAGCTTGGCGCGCAATCCATGCCGCACTGCCTTCATCTCCCGCGAGTGGACCCCAACCGCCCGCGCACGCATGTCGCCCGCGCCCGTCCTGACCGCAACAGACGGAACCCGTTCCGGCGATAATCACCAACCCCGCGCCGCTTCCGACGCCGCCATATAACGCGATGTCGGCATCCGTCACAATATCGAGCCACGCGATGTTCAAGTTCTTCAACTCCGCACGCACGCCAGCGCGCACTTCGCTTCTTCTGACACCCGCGAGACCGATTTTCGCTCCGGCAATCTGCGTGCGATTGATGTTTGCATTCATGCACGCCCGATCAATCGCATCGCGCACCGCCGCCGCCGCCGCTTTGAAACCGACGCGCAAAGGATTACCCGCACCCGCGATGCCTTCACCGACGACCTGCGAAGATTGCTTGGCATCGCCGACGTTCGCCCTGACAATCACGGCGTGCGTCTTCGTTCCGCCGCCGTCAACGCCGACGACGAACCGCGTTCCGGCTTGATAGCGGGAGACGGTTTGAGATTTGGCGGGAGATTCGTTTGGCGTGTCGGGGGGCATCCAATTTTTAATGATTTTCAACTTGACCATGACATAAACCGTGAGGTGCTTTTACAAAAGAGGCGAGGGTGAATTTGTCTTCGTGATTTTAGCGGAGATACGACATATAATGAAAACTAAAAGATATTATCTATTCCATAACGATTGATTATAGAAGACCATGGATACCAGACAACTTAAAAGCTTCGTAGCGATTGCCGAAACAGGGACATTCACACGCGCCGCCGCGCTCGTCCATATCACGCAAGCCGCCATCAGCGTTCAGATTCGCGGGCTTGAAGGGGAAATCGGCGTCAAGCTTTTCATACGCACACCGCGCCGCGTGATACTGACGGAAGCGGGCGAAAAACTGCTCGAACGCGCCAGACGAATTTTGCGCGAACACGATGCGGCACTCGCCGAACTCGCCGAACTCGCGGGTTCTGAACGCGGACGACTTCGCATCGGCAGTGCTTCGGCAATGGTCACAGCCGAAACCTTGCCGCGCATCCTTCGTGCGTTGCGTGAACAACACGCGCATGTCGAGGTGAGCGTGGCATCCGGCACAAGCGAGATGCTTGTGCGCGCGTTGCGTGCCGGAGAAATTGATTTAGCGTTCGTTTCCCTGCCCGTCGAAGCCACCGGAATCGAGACGGAAGTTTTGAGCCGCGATGAACTCGTCGCCATCGGACACAAGAACCATTCGCACGCCCGCGCGCGCGTCATCACCGCCGAACGACTCGCCGCCGAGCCTTTGATTTTGGGTGAACGCGGCGGCAACACACGTCGCTTGCTGGATATGTTTTTTCATCAAGCGGGCGTGCGCCCCGAAGTGCGTATGGAACTGCCGCGCCTTCAAGCAATTAAAAACATGGTCGAAGAAGGATTGGGACTTGGCATCGTGCCGTCACAATCGGCGGCGGAAGAAGTTGCAGACGGGAGGCTCGTGCGGTGGTGGATAAAGGACGCGCACACCATCAACTGGGAACTCGGCTTGGCGCGCTTACGCGACCACGATTCGCCTTTGATGAAGGCTTTCGCGCGCTTATCGCGTGAACAATTTAAGTTGTTAAAGAAGGCGGAAAGGAGAAAAGGGAAAAGAGAAAGACATAAGGCATGATGACGAAATTGTCCGGCGCAACTACTCTTTCTTTTCTTCCTCTTTGCTTGATTTACCTGAAGACAACAGCTTCTCGAATTGCAATAATCTATTTTCCAACTGCAATGCTAACTTCTCGCGCTCATGTTCTTCTTTTTCGCCGATACGGTGAATCTCGTATGCGAGCCGCTCAAACGCAGACGCCAGCCGACGTACTTCCTCACGCAATTCTTTGTTTTCTTCGCGGTTACGCTTCGTGTCTTCTGCCAGCATAAGGAGCCGCTTCGCCATGTCGAGAATTTGCTTCCACATGACTTTTAGGCAGCTTCCAACCGTGCGAGGATTTCCCGTGTTTCGCTTTTCAAGCGGTCAATATCTTTCTGATCTTCCGCCATCTGTTGCCTAATATCGTCAACTTTTCGGATGTACTCGATGACAGCCGCCTTATAATTATTAGGCTCGTCGGCGGCTGAATCAAATGTTTTTACTTCACTCATAAAACTAACCTCCAGCCGCATTTTAGCATTGATTTCTAAAGGTCACTCGACGGAAGCCGAACTTGAAATTTACGCTTCAGTTACCCCTAAAGCAATGAGGGCTTCACGCGCCGTTTCGCGGTCGTCAAAGTGAAAACTTTGATTGCCGATGATTTGATAATCTTCGTGACCCTTTCCGGCGATGATGACGAAATCGCCCGTGCGCGCTTCGCGTATGGCGTGATGAATCGCCTGCCGACGGTCGGGGATTACGATGTATGGCGTCGGGTTCGTCTCAAAGCTTTCATCATTTAAGCCTTGTTCGACATCGCGCAAGATGGCTAAAGGGTCTTCGTGGCGCGGGTTGTCGGAAGTTAAAACGATTGTATCGCTCAGTCGCGCCGCCGTGCGTCCCATCGGGGCGCGCTTCGTGCGGTCGCGGTCGCCGCCGCAACCGAAGACGGTGAGGACGCGCCCGCTTGTACCCGCGACGAGAGCGCGGGCGGTTTCGAGTAGGTTACGAAGCGCGTCGTCGGTGTGCGCGTAATCAACGATGACGACGAAATCCCCGTTGTGCGCGATTGGCTCGAAGCGACCGGGCGCGCCCGTGCAGGTTGCGACGGCGCGCATGATGGTGTCGAGTGGAATATCGAGCGCGAGGGCGACGGATGTGGCGAGCAGGATGTTCGAGATGTGCGGGCGACCGACAAGCGGCGTGGTGAAGCGTTGCGTACCCGCCGCGCTGTGAAGGTGAAATTCCATACCGCGCAGACTGATGTGTATGTCGGTCGCGGTCGTCTCCGGCGTGTGCGCGAAATTATCGTCAAAGCCGTAAGTGATGATGCGCGTCTCGTCGGATGCATTCGTCAGTTCGTCGCTTAAACGTCTTCCGTATTCGTCGTCCAGATTGATGACGGCGAGAGGTGGGCGCGTTCCGGTCGAACCGTCGAACAGCTTCCTTTTCGATAAATAATAATCTTCCATCGTCTTGTGATAATCGAGATGATCAGGCGAGAGATTCGTCCACGCGGCAACCGCGTATTCGAGATTGTCGCAACGGTGAAGGTCGAGAGCCTGCGATGAGCTTTCCATCACCGCGACCCGACAATTCGCGTCCACAGCCTGCCGCAAAAACCTTTGCGTGTCGCTCGCTTCGGGCGTCGTCCGCACGGCGGGTGAACGCTTCTTTCCGATACGCTGTTCGATTGTTCCCATCAACGCGACTTCCATGCGTGCCGCTTCCACAATCGCCGCGATGAGAAACGCGCACGTCGTTTTGCCGTTCGTCCCGGTGATGCCGACAAGGTTTAATTCGCGTGACGGATGATGATGAACATGCGACGCCGCGCGCGCGAGTGCGACGCGCCCATCTTCGACTTGCAGCCACGCGCCCGCAAAATCTGCGGGACACGGACGCTCCGAAACGATGCCGCACGCCCCTTGTCGCATCACGGCTTCGACGTATTTATGCGCGTCCGTTTTCTCGCCCGCGATGGCGACGAACAACCAACCTTCCGCGACTTCGCGTGAATCGTGCGTTACGTCTCGCGCGGGTAAATTCGCATCGCCCGTCAGCCGCGCATCAACGGCGCGGGCGAGTGTTTCAGTAGTCGTGTGTTGTTCCGAAGTCATGAATTGGAGCCGAGAGTTTCGCTAAAGTCTTCAATGGTCTTTGATGTTGAAATAGAAGTTAAACGGAGTAGAACGGAGGCATAACGGAGGTCAGCGGAGTGAGGCTTGATTTCTTTCTATTCCCGCGTCCGACACGGGACGCAAGATGAAGTAAGCGATGACGACCAGCACCGATAGGACGATGATGCTTATACCTTGTCCGGTCAGCGGCTCAAGATTGAAACCTTTCACGGCAAGCGATGTGATGCTCGCCCAGATGATGGGTCCCGTGATTGCCGAGAATCTGCCGACCATGCCGTAAAGTCCGTAAAATTCTCCGACGCGATCCGGCGGTGTGAG
>JBGTMR010000069.1:0-8973 GCA_041743485.1 Pyrinomonadaceae bacterium | reverse complement strand
AAGCGATGCCGGAAGTGCGGGTGTCGTCTGCAAGGCGATGACCCACAACCCGCACGCCATCAAGTCACCGAGATTCCACCGGCGCACGCGGAAGTCACCGAGTATCGGCGGCACTCTTTATGCTGTCAGACGTGCGGCGTGCGCGACATCTTCGTCGCCTGCGTTGATGGCTTGAAGGGTTTTCCCGAAGCCATCGAAACTGTGTTTCCGAAAACGACGGTGCAATTATGCCTCGTTTATCTGGTTCGTTATTCGTTAGCGTATGTATCGTTCAAAGACCGCAAGGCGGTGGTCGGTGACTTGAAAACCATCTACCGCGCGACGAGCCTTGAAGAAGCTGAAACTCAACTCGAAACATTCGCCGCGAAGTGGGACTCTCGCTATCCGATGATTGCCCGGTCGTGGCGCGCTAACTGGACGCGAGTCATCCCGATGTTCGGTTTGCCCGAAGACATTCGGCGGGCGGTCTATACCACCAACGCGATTGAATCGCTGAACATGAGTTTGCGGAAAATCATTAAGTGCCGTAGCTCATTCCCATCGGAAGATGCGGCGTTCAAACTCTTATATCTCGCCTTTCAAAACGCTGCGAAGAAGTGGACGATGCCGATACCTATATTGGAGCCAAACGATGAACCAGTTTGCCATCCTCTAATGATGGTCGCCTTCCGATGCTCGGTGGCGACAACTCACTTACACAATTATTCTGACACCCTCTATATCCGGGTGCGCGAGATTAGTCTTCGTGATTTGCGCCCACTGCGTCAGTCCGGCGACGGAAAATCGGTTGTACGGCTCACTGATGTAGGCTTCAATACAACGCTCACGCGCTTGGTCGTATTTGCCCTTTTTCATTAAAGGCGTCGCCGAATAGCGGTAGGCTGTTTCTCTGGTCGGGTCAATCGCAATCGCTTTTTGATACCACGTTCGACGTACCAGATTTGGATTACCGTCTATAAACAGCCACAACTTAATGTGCTGAATCCCAAGTTATGCTCACGTAACTGACCCATTACTAGGAAAACGATTAAAAGGTTGTCAACCTCTGATAAATTGTTGTAGTGTTGATATGAGAGGGAGAGTTGAGCCTTCAACCTATTCCCTACCCTCACCGCTCTAGTGAGGTTGCGAGATGTCATTAAGAACGGCTTTAAATGACAGTCTTATAATCCCTTCGCAATCGCCACACCACTTACCTTTTCATACCTGACCTTACGACTGTGCCTGCCGCGTCCGCTTAAAGTTGCGAGTGGGCAAGTTGCTTCCCGTCTCGTCGGTTCCATTTCACCACCACTTTCGACACCTGTATAACCGGATATGGTCTTGGCAACCGCCTACCAAATGCAAATAACTTCCCTCACATTAGCGCAACGAATATCGGCACGGCGGGGCGAACCACTCGCACCCGCATCGAAGAAAGTTCTTGTCGTCTTCGGAACCCGTCCTGAAGCGGTGAAGTTAGCTCCTGTGGTGCGTGCGCTTGCGGCTTATGACGGTACTATTCAGACCGTGACCGTGACGACGGCGCAGCACACCGATTTACTCTATCCGCTCCTCGCTTCGCTCGACATTCGCCTCGACTACGATTTGCGCGTGATGCGTCACGGGCAATCGCTGAATCGGACGTGCGCGCGGGTGCTCGCCGCGCTCGACTCAGTGCTGGCGCGTGAGCAACCCGATTTAGTGCTTGTACAAGGCGACACGACGACGGCACTCTCCGGCGCGCTCGCGGCTTTCAATCGCGGCATCATGGTGGGACATGTCGAGGCGGGCTTGCGCTCCGGCGACTTGCAAAGCCCTTTCCCCGAAGAAGCGAATCGGCGTTTGATCTCGCGCTTGGCGACGTACCACTTTGCCGCAACGAATCGCAACCGTGAAGAATTGATTCGAGAAGGGGTGGACTGGCGTTCAATTTTCGTCACTGGTAATCCGGTCGTGGATTCGCTGCTCGCCGCCGTCGAAGAAATGCCAACCGCGAACAACGTTCAAAGCCTGCTCTGCCAAACCGAAGGGAAGAGAAGAGTTGTTCTCACCTCGCACCGCCGCGAAAACTTCGGGCGTCCGATGCTCGCTCATTTCAAGGCTTTGCGCCGCTTCGTCGAAAATCACGACGACCTCGCGCTCATCTTTCCGGTTCATCCGAACCCGGCGGTCGGACAGGCTGCTCGTGAAATCCTCGCGGGACATGACCGCATACACCTCATCGAACCGCTCGACTACGCCGACTTTATACGACTGCTCTCCCGCGCTTGGCTTATCGTTTCCGATTCGGGCGGCGTGCAGGAAGAAGCACCGACGCTTGGTCGTCCGTTGCTCATCCTACGCGAAAATACCGAACGCCCTGAGGTAATAGAAGCTGGCGCAGCGCGACTGGTCGGAAACCAACCCGGACGACTGGCGACGATGCTCAAAGAGGCTTACGCCGCCGGAAGCTGGGTCAACACGGCACGCACCATACCTAATCCATTCGGACGCGGTGATGCCGGCAAACAGATAGCCGATACGATAAACAAACAATTTGCTTCCACGACGCTCTCCACGACGCTCTCAAGGAGGCGCGCGAGTTAATGGACACTTCCGTTGTGACCCAGAACGTCAAACCGCACCTGCTCGGTGTAATGCTTGAGGACTACTTTCACGTCGGCAATATGTCGCGCGTCGTGCAGCGCGCGCAGTGGTATCGCTTCCAGACGCGCTTTGAGCAGAACACTTTGAAGACGCTTGACCTGCTCGACCGCTTTCAGATTAAAACCACGTTCTTCGTTCTCGGTTGGATTGCGGAACAACAACCGGAACTCGTCCGCGAGGTCGCGCGTCGCGGACACGAAATCGCGGCGCGTGGTCTGTACCTTCCACGTCGTTCACGCCCGATGACCGCTGCCGAATTCCGCGTTGATGTGGGTCGCACGCGCGACATACTTGAAGCGACCTGCGAGACACCCGTCGTCGGCTTCCGCGCAGCACGTCACTGGTCTGCACCCTCAGACTTATGGGCACTTGACGTACTCGCCGAAGAAGGTTTTCGATACGACACAAGCGTGCTGCCCGTCAAGCACATCAGCCGCCGCGAGCCGTGGCGTCGCGTCGCACATCAGCACGAGTTCGGCGGGCGCGACCTTTGGGAGTTTCCGGTTTCAACCTTCGGCTTGGATGGCATGAACTTTCCGATAGCAGGCGGCAACTACTTCCGGCAGCTACCCCACACCCTGCTCAAACATGTGGTCGAACACTGGATGCGCACTCACACGGCTCCGTTCACGATGTATTTCCACATTTGGGAACTTGACCGGGAGCAACCGCAAATCAGCGCGCTCTCCAAACTCAAGCACCTGCGCCACTATCGCAAACTCGACAAAATCGAATGGGTAGTCGAAGAATACTTCCGCCGCTACAACTTCACGGGTTTTAATGAGTACCTAACGCGGCATCATCAAGCAGAAGAGTGCGCTCCGGCTTCGGCACTCACCGATTCTCGACCCGCGAAGCGAGAACTGCCAACGCGAGTTTCCGCACGCAATCTCACGAAGAGCGAGCGGATTGATGACGGCGCGACGACTCTATCGCACCGCGCACGCACCCCCGTCTCAATCGTCATCCCCTGCTTTAATGAAGAGTTGGCGTTGCTGTATCTCGCCAACACGCTTCGCCGCCTCGCACAATCGCTTTCCGAACTTTACGAAGTGCGGTTCATCTTTGTTGACGATGCCAGCACGGATGGGACGTGGCGCGTGCTGCACGAAGTTTTCGGCGCGGAATCTAATTGCACGCTGTTGCAACATACGGAGAACGGTGGCGTCACGCGCGCAATACGCACCGGCATCATGCACGCCGAAACTGAAATTGTTTGCTCGATGGATTGCGATTGCACATACGACCCGCACGAACTTCGCCATATGCTTCCGCTGCTTGGAGGAGAAGTGGCGATGGTCACGGCATCGCCATATCATCCGCTTGGGCGCGTGCGAAACGTCCCCGGTTGGCGGCTCACGCTCTCGCGCGGTTCGTCTTTCCTTTACCGTCGCGTGCTGCGACAAAAGCTTTACACCTACACGAGTTGCTTCCGCGTATATCGCCGTAGCGTCATCGCCGACCTTGAGATTAAGGAAAACGGATTCTTAGGAGTCGCCGAAATGCTCGGACGACTTGACCTGCAAGGTTCGGTGATAGTCGAACACCCGGCGACGCTCGAAGTACGCCTCTTCGGGCGTTCCAAGATGAAGACCTTGCGAACCATCGGCGGGCATCTCGGTTTGCTCACACAATTGCTCATCTTACGCATTCGCCAAAACCAAACACGGCGTGCGCTCGCATCACAAAATGAACTAGCGTGCGAACAAACCTCGTCTCCGCTTAATCTGATTTCAACTTCTTCAACCCCATCGGCTGTCGCCCATATTGAAAGGACATGACCTCAATGCTTTGTGAAGAAACACTATTGCAGATTCCATCCGACCAAGATTCGACCGGACGCACATTCGGCGATGAAGAACTCACGCTCTTAAAAGAAGTTCTCGCGCGCGGTGTTCTAACAAGCACAAAAGGTGAATTTGTACGCACGTTTGAGGAACGCTTCGCCGCGCAACTCGGCGTCAAATACGCTTACGCCTGCGCTTCCGGTTCTGCCGCCGTCCACACGGCACTCGTCGCTTTAGACCTCGAACCCGGCGACGAAGTAGTGACGACCTCGATCACCGACATGGGTGCGCTCACGCCGATTCTTTATCAAGGGGCGATTCCGGTTTTCGCAGATGTTTGTCCACGCACTTACAACGTCACGGCTGACACAATCGAAGCTGTGTTAAGCCCACGCACGCGCGCGGTCGTGGTCACGCACCTATTCGGTAATCCGTGCGATATGACTCCGATTATGGAACTCGCACGCCGTCATAATCTTCACGTCATCGAAGACTGCGCGCAAAGCTTTCACGCGCAAGTAGGCGGACAGATGACCGGCGGAATCGGCAGCGTCGGCTGCTTCAGCCTGCAACAAGGCAAGCACATCACGACCGGCGAGGGCGGCATCGTCACGACGAACGATGACCAACTTGCGCGTCGCATGTTTCTCTTCATCAACAAAGCGTGGGGTTACGGCGACTCGCAACCCGACCATTACTTTCTCGCGTTAAACTATCGCTTGAGCGAACTGCAAGGCGCAGTCGCGGTCGCGCAACTCGACAAGCTTGAATGGGTCGTCGCCAGCCGTCGCGCCGCCGCACAGTCGCTTGACCGATTGCTCAAAGGCACACCCGGCATCGAAACGCCGTTCGTCCATCCCGGCAGCGTGCATACATATTGGAAATATCCGTTGCGCGTTGATGAGCGCGTTATACGGGACGGTGCGCCCGGCATGGCGCGTCTGCTCAAAGAGCGCGGTTTGATGTCCGCGCCGCGCTACATACAGAAGCCCGCCTTTATGTGCCAAGTTTTTCAAGAGCAATGCACCTTCGGCGCAAGCCGCTACCCGTTCACGCTTGCCCGCCCCGAAGCGATTGATTATCGCCGCGAGCGTTTTCCCGGCACGGAGGAAGCGTTGGAAGGCGTGCTTGTCCTGCCGTGGAACGAACGCTACACGGATGAGCATGTCGAATACATCGCCAATGCTGTGCGCGATGCGGCACGTCAATTATCGAAGTAGCACCCGCGAAGCTTTGCACGTCAGTGATAAGGCAAAAGCTAAACGACAAGATGAACTTAGGTTGTGATGACATTTATAAATTGCCACTAGCTTCAGCTAGTGGGCAGCCTCAACACAAGGCTTGTGGCTTTAGCCAAACACACAGCCTACAGTTCAGCTTCAAGTTCAGCTAAAGCAAATCGGCAAATTCTTTTACCGGAGATTCGGCTAAAGCCGTAAGTCACTTTGTTGTCCACTAGCTAAAGCTAATGGCAATTGATCAAGCCGGAATGTCAACAGAACCTAAGAAAATCAACATGAACAACAAACTCAACTACGGACTCGTCGGAGCCGGACGTATCGCGCAGTCTTACGCCGACGCTTTTGCGGTGAGCGAGACGGCGCAACTCGTCGCGGTTGCCGATGTGCGTCCTGACGCCGCAAACGCTCTCGCCGAGCAAACACGTTGCCGCAGTTTCGCTTCATACCAAGCGATGGCGGAAGAGATGAAACTCGATGCCGTCGTCGTCTGCACGCCGCCGGTGACACACAAAGACGTGTCACTTTACTTCCTCACGCGCGGGATGCATGTGCTATGTGAAAAGCCCCTCAGTGTTGACCGCGCGAGCGCGCTCGAAATGATCGATGCCGCCGCGCGTCACGAAAAGCTTTTGACAATGGCATCGAAGTTTCGCTTTGTCGCCGACGTGAGGCAGGCGCGCAGCATCGTCGCGTCCGGGCTTATCGGCGATGTGGTGCTTTTTGAGAACGCATTCACGGCTCATGTTGATATGCGCGAGCGTTGGAATGCCGACCGGAGTGTGAGCGGTGGCGGCGTGTTGATAGATAACGGCACGCACGCGGTTGACATCATGCGTTACTTCCTCGGTCGGCTCTCACATGTGCAGGCAATCGAAGGCAAGCGCACTCAGGGTTTGGCGGTTGACGAGACGGTGCGCCTCTCGGTGCGGAGCGCGGCAGGCGTTGTCGCAAGCAGCGATTTGTCGTGGAGCATAGACAAGGAATTAGCGAGTTACATTCAGATTTTCGGGGCGCACGGCACAATCTCGATTGGATGGAAAGAATCGAAGTATCGCCTCGCCTCCAACCGCGAGTGGGTCAAGTTCGGCACGGGCTACGACAAACTGGCGGCGTTCGGCGCGCAAGTGAATAACTTTTCGCGGGCGATACGGGGTGAAGAACAGCTTGTCGTCACGCCCGATGACGCGCTCGCCTCGGTCGAAGTCGTCGAAGCGGCATACGCGGCACTCACACGCGGCAACTGGTTGCCCGTGACTGATACGCCCGACGCCGGAGCGTGCTTACACAATGCCGCGCCGTTCGTCGAAGAAGCGGGAGTCGTCGGATGAGCGTAAGCATTCATCCGACCGCAATCGTGGAAGAAAGAGTTGAAATCGGTGCGGGTACATCCGTGTGGGACAATGTTCATATACGCCACTCAACCAGCATCGGCGAGGAGTGCATCGTTGGCGAGAAAACTTATATCGCCTACGGAGTTCGCATCGGGTCGCGCGTCAAAATCAACGCCTTCGTTTATATCTGCAACGCCGTGACGATTGAAGACGGTGTGATGATTAGCGCGGGCACCGTTTTTACTAACGACCGTTTTCCACGCGCGACGACGCCTAACCTCAAAGCCTTACGCCCTTCGGAGCCGGACGAACACACCTTGCCGACGCTCGTGCGCGAGGGCGCGACCATCGGCGCGCATTGCACCATCGGCAACGATCTTACCATCGGACGTTGGGCGATGGTCGGCATGGGTTCGCTCGTCACCAAGTCCGTCTCTGATTTTCACCTCGTGTTGGGAAGTCCGGCGCGCGTCGTCGGTGCGGTCTGTCGTTGCGGTCAAATGCTTGTGCGATTCGCGGCGACTGAAGCGGAAGATTTGCGCGGCGGCGCGCGTGAAGTCGTGTGTCAAGCGTGCGGCTTGCAATATCAAATTGAGGTACGAAACGTGACGGAACTCAACCCGCCTGTGTGACGCTTTCAATATCTAATATGACGGGGCAAACAATGACAGAGAAACGAAATAGTTGGGCGGTGGTTGGCGGCGGGATGCTCGGCATGACGCTCGCCCTGCGGCTCGCGCAATCGGGTCAGCGCGTGACGCTCTTTGAAGCCGCACCCGACTTGGGCGGGTTAGCGGGCGCGTGGAGATTGGGTGATGTCGTGTGGGACAAGCACTACCACGTCACCTTACTCTCGGACACGACGCTGCGCTCACTGCTCGGCGAATTAGGGTTAGAGAAAGAGATGGAGTGGGTCGAAACGCGCACTGGCTTCTACACCGGCGGGCAACTCTACTCGATGTCAAACAGCTTGGAGTTTTTGCGTTTTCCGCCGCTCAATCTGCTCGACAAATTCCGTCTCGGCGCGACCATCTTCTATGCGTCGCGCGTCGAAGATTGGCAACGGTTGGAGAAGATTCCCGTCGCCGATTGGCTCCGGCGATTATCGGGGACTCGCACCTTTGAGAAAATTTGGCTGCCTCTCTTGCGCTCCAAATTAGGCGAGAATTACAAAGCGGTTTCCGCCGCGTTTATTTGGGCGACCATCCGGCGCATGTACGCCGCGCGGCGTACCGGATTGAAGCGCGAGATGTTCGGGTATGTGCCGGGCGGCTACGCGCGTATTCTCACCCGCTTTGCGGAAGTGTTGCACGAGTGCGAGGTAGAAGTTAATTGCTCACATGCGGTTAAACAAATCACCGCGCTTGGTAACGAAGAAGGGCAAGCCGCCGACGCGATGCAGCACGAAATCGAGTTCGAGAACGGACGACGTGAGACGTTCGATGGGGTCGCGTTGACAGTACCGGCGACAACCGCCGCCCGCGCTTGCACGAATTTATCGAACGACGAACAATCGCAACTAAGCGGCATTGAATATCAGGGCATCGTCTGCGCGTCACTGCTGCTCAAGAAGCCACTGGCGAACTTCTACGTCACGAACATCACCGACTCCGACGTTCCGTTCACCGCCGTCATCGAGATGTCCGCCCTTGTTGACCGCAAGCACTTCGGCGGCAACTCTCTCGTTTATCTGCCGAAGTACGTCGCGGCGGATGATTCCACTTTCAATCTATCCGACGAAGAATTGAAGACGACGTTTTTGCAGGCACTCGGAAGTATGTATCCGGCTTTCGACGCGGACGACGTGCTTGCCTTCCGCGTCTCGCGCGTGCGTCATGTCTTCCCGCTGCCGACGCTCGACTACTCAAAACGGTTGCCGCCGATTAAGACTTCGATTCCGAATCTCTACATCGTCAACTCCGCGCACATCACCAACGGCACATTGAATGTCAACGAGACGGTGCAACTTGCCGAACGCGCCGCCGC
>JBGTMR010000068.1:0-14712 GCA_041743485.1 Pyrinomonadaceae bacterium | reverse complement strand
GTCACAGACTTGCAGCCTTACTTAGGCTCACTCGCGCACTTCGTCATCATCAGCGAGGACGGGCAAGAATTCTTGCACGCGCACCCGATGGAGAAAACCGAGATGGTCGCCGATCACGGCGGCAGCGGACATGATGCGATGCCGCACGCGCATGAGGACAACATGAAGACGAACGCTACGAACGCACCGAAGGCGAGCGCGTCCGAAGTCTCGGCACACACGACGTTCCCGAAAGCCGGACTCTACAAAGTCTGGGCGCAATTCCAACGCAACAACCGCGTCGTCACAGTGCCTTATACCGTGCGCGTCGGCGGAGGCGAAGCAATCGCAAGTGTCGAGCAACGCGACGTGAAAGTTCCGGCGGACGCAATCAAGGTCACGGTCAGCGGCGCGGGCTACGAGCCATCGCGCATCGAGGTTAAGAAGGGTCAGCCGGTGAAGCTCGCATTCTTCCGCAAGGACGCGGACAACTGCGGCGGCGAAGTCGTTTTCCCGAAATTGAATGTGCGGAAGAAACTTCCCGTCGGGCAGACGGTCATCGTCGAGGTGACGCCGCAGGAATCGGGTGAACTCGCGTTCGCTTGCGGCATGAACATGATGAAGGGCGCGCTCGTCGTGCAATAGCCGATTGACTTGCCCGCACAGAAACGAAGGAGATTCGATAGATGCGAAGAGTAATGCACACCAGATTCATGACCGTCGCGCTGTTGTCGCTCATGACGATTCTTACAGGCGCAGCGTGTAACACGACGCCGACGAATACAAACACGAACGCAAACACGAACGTGAACACGCGCAACACAACGACTGCCACACCGTCACCTAACGCCACGCCGGTGAGCGGTATGTCGAACATGAACGGCGGCATGAACATGCAGAGTTCTCCGAATGCTGCGAGCCAGCCCTACGACTTACAATTTCTCGACACGATGACGGCGCACCACCAGAGCGCGATTGACATGGCGCGTCCCGCCGTGACGAAAGCGCAGCACGCCGAACTCAAAACCTTCGCGCAGAAGCTCATCACCGATCAGGAAGCTGAAATCGCCGAGATGCGACGCTACCGCGAGCAATGGTACGCAGGAAAACCGCAAGCAGTGAATATGGAAATGCCCGGCATGATGGATTCGATGAAAGGCATGGACATGAATCGCATGAACACTGCGACGGGGAAAGAGTTCGACCTGATGTTTCTCGACATGATGACGCCGCACCACGCGGGCGCGACCGCAATGGCGAGAGAAGCGTTAACCAAAGCCGAACACCCCGAAATCAAACGACTCGCGCAGCAGATCATTGACGAGCAAGAGCGCGAAATCGGGATGATGAATAAGTGGAAATCATCCTGGGGCGGCGCGCAAGGCAGTGCCGCCTCGAACATGAACGGCTAACACCACGATGACGCGACATAGACACAAGCCGGGCGATGAGCATCCGCAGAGGCGGTAATGCGCCCGGCGTAAGTCGCAGTATAAACGACACTAACTCCCGAGACACCGGAAATAAATTACAGGGGACAACATGAAGAACATCGCATTCAGATCACTAACATCATTCGCGTTCGTCGCGCTTCTAGCGTTCGGTGTGAGCGCTTTTACGCACGAACCGACCACAACGCCGATACACGATTCGCCGCCGGATGTCGAGTTCCTCGACATGATGACGATGCACCACCGGCAGGGAATCGACATGGCGCGCATGGTGGAAACCAAAGGTCAACTTCCGCGCTTGAAGGAATTCGCGCAGAAGAGCATCGCCGATCAAGAACAGGGCATTCAGAAGTTGCAGGACGCGCGCAACCGTCTCTACGCCGACGTGTCGAAAGCCGACAAGATGCGTATGCCCGGCAAGCCGATGACGAAGGGGATGATGGATCGCATGTCGAAGATGGACATGCAAAAACTCGAAGCCGCTTCCGGCGCGGAGTTCGACCGCCTTTTTCTAACGACATTTATCAAGCACCATCAGATGGCACTCGACATGTCGCGTTACGAACTCAAGGGCGGAGAGCAGCAGGAAGTCAAAGATATGGCGCGCGAAACCATCGCCAAGCAGACGAAGGACATCGGCGAGATGCGCGAGATGCTGAAACAGGTCGGCGGCGCACGCGCGACAACCCGTCGAAGTTCGCGCCGTCGCGCGTAAGCACAAACTCGAAAGACTCACCATTCAAGTTTGAACGCCGATTCGTCGAAGGCAGTTCACGAGACGCAGTTTCGCCGTAATTGAATTCGCGTCTCACCTTATAAACGCAAGTAACCCACAGAGGAGAGCCATCGCCATGAATAAGTTGAAAAGTTTGTTAGTCGCCGCCGCTTTGATGTTGTCCTTCGCGGTCGTCGCGCCCGTCGCAAGCGCGCATGAAGGTCATGACCACCCGAAGAAGAAAACGAGAAAGAAATCCGCGAAATCGTCCAAGAAGCGGGCGAGCAAACGGACAGTCACAGCGCGCGCCGCCGATGGTCACAACCACAAGCACTAACCTTCCGGCATGTCGCCCGAACGGCGTGACACGGACATTGAAAGCAAATTGGCTTGTTAGCCAACACCGAAATCATGCGGCGCGCCTCGTAGTCGTAACACTTGCGAGGCGCGCACGGCGTCGCACGAAGCAACGGCTTCGGTAGTGGTTCGAAAGTGTTTCCTAAACCGTTTAAGCTTCAATCGTAAATAATTTCAGGTAAGAAGTATGTTGAACGCAATCATCAAGTGGTCGTTGCAGAATCGCTTGATCGTCGTCGCCCTCTCGTCGCTCCTGCTCGTGTGGGGCACGTATGTCGCGCTGAACTTGCCGGTGGATGTGTTCCCCGACTTGAACAAACCGACGGTGACGATTCTCACCGAAGCCGAAGGACTTGCGCCCGAAGAAGTCGAAACCCTCGTCACGTTTCCGATTGAGACGTTGATGAACGGCGCTCCGGGAGTCGAGCGCGTGCGTTCGCAGTCAGGTATTGGATTATCAATCGTCTATATCGAGTTCGGTTGGGGCACGGACATCTATCGCAATCGCCAACTCGTCTCGGAAAGATTGGTGCAGGCACAGGAGCAGTTGCCTGATGGCATCAACCCTTCGATGGGACCGATCTCTTCGATCATGGGCGAGATCATGCTCGTCTCGGTCAAGTCGAAGGGCGGCGTGACGAATCCGCTCGACGTGCGCACGCTCGCGGATTGGACGATTCGCCCGCGCCTGATGACGATTCCCGGCGTGGCGCAGGTCATCAACATCGGCGGCGGCGTCAAGCAGTATCAGGCGCTCGTCTCGCCGGAAAAGCTCAAGCAGTTCGGTATCACGCTCGAAGACGTAACGACCGCGCTTGAAAAGTCGAACGTCAACACAACGGGCGGATTTGTTGACGCTCAAAGTCAAGAGTATCTCGTGCGGAACCTCGCGCGTTTTTACTCGATTGACGAACTCAAGAACACGGTCGTCGCCTTTCGCAACAACACGGCGATACGTTTGGGCGACGTGGCGAACGTCGAATTCGGGGCGCGCATCAAGCGTGGCGACGCGGGCGCGGACGGCGAGCCTGCCGTCATCATGTCAATTCAGAAGCAACCCGGTGCTTCGACGCTCGACCTCACCGAAAGAGTTGACGAAGCGGTGAAAGAACTGCAAGCGACGATGCCGCCGGATGTCGAGATTGACCCGCGATTGTTCCGGCAGGCGAACTTCATCGAAGCCTCGATTGAAAACGTCGTCGAAGCTTTGAGAGACGGCGCGATTCTCGTCGTCATCGTGCTGTTTCTGTTTCTTCTAAACTTCCGCACGACCTTCATCACGCTCACGGCGATTCCGCTTTCATTCGTCGTTACGTTTCTCGTCTTCTATTTCTTAGGCGTTTCAATCAACACGATGACGCTGGGCGGCATGGCGGTCGCCATCGGCGAACTCGTTGACGACGCGATTGTTGACGTGGAAAACGTCTTCCGCCGTTTGCGTGAGAACAGAAACTTACCGAATCCTCGTCCTTCGCTCGAAGTCATCTATCTCGCATCGTTGGAGATTCGTTCATCAATCGTTTATGCGACGATCATCGTCGCGCTCGTCTTCGTCCCGCTGTTTGCTTTAACGGGTGTCGAAGGTCGCCTTCTCGCACCGCTCGGACTCGCTTACATCACATCGCTCATCGCATCCCTCGTCATCTCGCTGACGGTCACGCCTGTTCTCGCGTCGTACCTGTTGCCGAAGATGAAGGCGATGAAGCATGAGGCAGACGGCTTCCTCGTCCGGTTCTTGAAGCGTTGGGACGAAAAGTTATTGCACGGCACGCTTCATCATCCGTACAAAGTCATGGCGGGCGCGGCACTGATGTTTGTCGCGGCGATAGCGACGCTGCCGTTCGTCGGCACGGCATTCCTGCCGGAGTTCAACGAAGGCACGCTGACCGTCAACGTGCAAGCGCAGCCCGGTACAAGCCTGTCTGAGTCAAACCGCATCGGGCAGATAGCAGAGAAGTTGATTTTATCCGTCCCGGAAATCATCTCGACGGGAAGGCGCACGGGACGCGCCGAGTTGGATGAACATGCCGAGGGCGTGCATTACACGGAGATTGATGTTGACCTGAAAGAATCCGAACGCCCGCGCGAAGAGGTCATCGCCGAAGTGCGCGAGAAACTCGCCGTCATCCCCGGCGTTACGACGAACGTCGGGCAGCCCATCTCACACCGCATAGATCACTTGCAATCCGGCGTCCGCGCGCAGATCGCCGTCAAACTTTTCGGCGAAGATTTGAGTACGCTACGCGCAAAGGCTGAGGAGATTCGCAACGTGATGACGACCGTAGAGGGCGCGACCGATGTGGCGATTGAGAAACAGGTTTTGATTCCGCAGATACGCTTCAACGTCAACCGCACGCGCGCCGCCCAATACGGACTCGCGCCCGGCGAGGTCGCCGAGACGTTGGAGACGGCTTTGAACGGTCGCAAGGTATCGGAAGCGGTTGAAGGTCAAAGGCGTTACGACGTGATCGTGCGCTTCGACGACGCATCGCGCGGCAACCTCGACGCCTTGCGAAACGTCACGGTTGATACGCCAAACGGCACGCAGATACCTGTTGCGGCAATCGCCGACATCGAAACTATTCCGGGACCCAATCAAGTTTTACGCGAGAACACGCAACGCCGCATCGTCGTCCAATCCAATGTGCAAGGGCGCGACTTAGGCTCGGTCGTCGGCGAGATGCAGAGTCGCATACGCGCGCAGGTGCAACTTCCCGAAGGCTACTTCGTTGAGTTCGGCGGGCAATTTCAAGCCCAACAGGAAGCGACCAAACGCCTCTCTGTCTTAACGCTTTTTTCACTTATCGCAATCTTCTTTCTGCTGATGAAAGCTCTCGGCGATTGGCGTTCGGCGGCGCAGGTGATGATTAACATTCCGCTCGCTTTAATCGGCGCAATTATCGCCCTGCTCATCACGGGCGGCGTCTTCTCCATCGCCACGCTCGTCGGCTTCATCTCTCTCGTCGGCATCACGTCGCGCAACGGCATCATGATGATCTCCCACTACATGCACCTCATGCGCGAGGAAGGCGAAGACTTTACAGAGCAAATGGTCATACGCGGCTCGCTCGAACGTCTCGTGCCCGTGTTGATGACCGCACTCACCGCAGGACTATCGCTCGTCCCGCTCGCGCTCGCGGCAGGCGCGCCGGGTAAAGAGATTCTGCATCCGCTCGCCGTCGTCGTGCTCGGCGGAATCTTAACCTCAACCCTGCTCGATCAAATCGTCACGCCCGCCGTCTTCTACAAATTCGGCAAACCAATCGCCGACCGCATCATTCGCGAACGCGAGGCGCACAAAGCAGGCAAGCAGACGGGCGATTTCGAGGAAGACCCGGTTGATGAGAAGAAGGACAGGGACGTGCCACCGTTCGGCAAAGAGTATCTTCCGCAGCCGGTCGCAGGCGACTGAAACGCAGGGAGTGGAGCGTGCAGAGTACGGAAGGAGAATTATGAAATCGCCTAATCGCGTTGCCGCCGTCGTCGCATTGCTCGGCGTCATTTCGCTTGGCATTACGACACTTATCTTTGCGCCATTTGTGGCGGCGCAAGCGGGGCGGTCGCGGACTCAAACACCGACACCACCAGCATCGTCAGGTCAAACGCCCGCTCCGGTGCAGACGCCGCAGGAGGTTGACGATGACGAAGTTATTAGCATTGATACCAACCTTGTCTCGCTCACGGCGACGGTCACGGATAAGCGGGGTCGCTTCAACGCCGACCTGAAGCAGAGCGACTTCACCGTGTACGAAGACGGCGCACCGCAAAAACTCGCGTACTTCAACACGGGCGACCGCGTGCCCGTTTCACTCGGCATCATCTTCGATACATCGGGCAGCATGGTGGACAAAATCGAAAGCGTGCGCGATGCGGTTGAACACTTCGAAGTCGGTTGCGTCCGGTGACGAGATTTTTCTCGTCCGTTTCAGCGACGACGCCGAACTCGTCCAAGACTTCACAGACGACCGTCGCCGCATACTTCGTTCAATTGAAAACCTTGAACCGCAAGGCAGCACCGCGCTCTACGACGCGACGCTTCTCGGCTTGCAGCGCGTCGCGGAAGGGAAGCACCGCAAGAAGGCGTTGATGCTCGTCACCGATGGTAATGACACGGCGAGCAGCGTGCGCTTCCAAACAATTCTCGAACTCGCCCGCAAATCCGAGGTGCTCATCTACGCGCTCGGCATCGGGCACGGCGAGCGCGGCTCATTCGGGCACGGCAGCAATTCCGGCGGGCATGGCGGATCATCGGGACATGACCCGCTCGGCGGCATCTTAAATCGCCAAATTAAGGACGGCATTGACATGTGCGTTTTGAACTCCATCGCCGATGCGACCGGCGGGCGCGCCTTTGAACTCGAAGCGGCGCACAGGGGCGGGCGCGATCTCGTCGAAGAAGCGACGGAGCAGGTCGCCGCCGAACTAAAGCAGCAGTACACGCTCGGCTACTATCCGACGAACAAAACTAAAGACGGCGGTTTCCGCCAAATCAAGATTGAGGTTGCCGACAAGTCGCTCCGCGTCCGTACCAAGCGCGGCTATTACGCCGTTGCCGACAATGCAACGCGCTCGTGAATGTCGCGCGCAAGTTTAGCGAAAAGTAAATGCTGCGTAGTTTTTCGCCATGGAAAAATTATTTAGGAGAAAACATCCGATGCAAACTTTCATCAGCCAATTCACTTCACGTTTTTTTTCGATAGCCGTGCTTGCGCTACTCATCGCCGCCGCTTTCGCTTCCGGCAATGTCGTCAACGCACAGAGCAGCCCCGCACAAAGCATTAACGAAGCGGTGATTCGCAAAGTCTTGATGGACAACGCCGCCGGATTTGAGCGTAACGATCTTGCGATGCTCAACCGCGTGTGGGCGAACGATGAATCGGTGACGGTCTTTGAGAGCGGACACGCCAACTACGGTTGGGCGGATTACCGTGACCATCATCTCGTGCCGGAGATGGCTGACTTCAAAAACACGAAGTACACCTTAACCGACATCCGCCCGCGTATCGCCGGGAACACCGCTTGGGCGACGTACAAATATACGCTGACGGCTGATTTCAAAGGGCGCAAAGTGGATGCAAGCGGACTTGGCACGGCAATCCTCGAACAGCGCGATGGACGCTGGCAGATTGTCCATTCGCACACGAGCGCGGCACGCCGCCCCGCACCTGCCGCTACCGCTCCGAAACCAGCTAAACCGAAGGAATAAGGAAATTATCTTTTCGCCAACACCGATTTATGATTGTCTTTGCTTCTTTCATCCCGTTCGCGCCAGCAACGCGCCTATCTCGTCTGCGAGTTTGAGACGCTCCGCTTCGGAGAGACGATTTGCGGCGGCGGCTTCGACGAGAGCCGCGAGATGGTCGCGTATCATGTCGCCCTGCACGCGCCGGAGCGCGGCGACGACCGCCGTTATCTGGTGGGCGATGTCGAGGCAGTCGCGTTCGCCTTCGATCATCTTGTGCAGCCCGCGCACCTGACCTTCGATGCGGCGCAGACGCGGTAGTTGTTTGGAGTGGTCAACGCCCACTCCGCCGTGACGTTTCTTGTTCTTTGTACCGACCATTCAGGTTTGCTGCCTCCTTCTCAACCAAGGGGGTAAGTGAAAGACGACGTTCCTTGGTTGCTCCTCAGAACGTCGTCGCCAAGCGTGGCGGGGTGCTTGCAACACCCCGTCACTTCGGATGCATTAAAGCATATTACGGGTTCACAGACATTTAACGAAGACGACGCAGTTTCATTACCGACATACCCCTATCGAGTATGCTAGTCTAGCGACTTCCCGGAACGATAAAACACGCGCGACATGAAAGTCGTTCGGCGGCAACTGAAGTTGAAGACTAATTTTGTCTGCTTGAACAAACAACTTCGCTAATCGTTGTGCAGAAGAGGTGTCGTTGTTAACCACGCTCTTTCGCAACGGTTGCGTTAAAGCAAACACAATCTCAAGCGAGATTGTTTCGGCAATTCACGTTTCAATTTACATGAACAAGGGAGAATAAAAATCATGGCAAGTCACGCAATGCACCAGATGAGCAGCGAGATGCAGCAATGCATACAGAACTGCATGGAGTGTCACCGTAGCTGTCTGGAGATGGTGTCACATTGTTTGAGTCTCGGCGGACAGCACGCCGAACCCGCACATATCACGCTCTTGCTCGACTGCGCGAACATTTGCGCGACGAGCGCGGACTTTATGATTCGCGGTTCGCAATTTCACGCGCAAACCTGCGGCGTTTGCTCGACAGTCTGCACGGCTTGCGCCGACGATTGCGAACGCATCGCGGGCGGCGACGAGATGATGATGAAGTGCGTTGAAGTCTGCCGCCGGTGCGCCGAAACGTGTAAGCAGATGGCTTCGATGGGCGCGTAAGGTCGCGCCTCTTTTTGCTATCCGTCGGGCGGTGATGCTGCTGAAACTTCAACAGTGCTGCCTGACGGACAGCTTTATCCAAAATATCAAGGGAAACATACAGGAGAGCAGAAGATGACAAACAACAGACAAGCGCACAGGAACATTGGCATAGCCTTTCGGCTATTGCTCGCCGCGATTCTCACCTCAAGCACGCTCGCCCTCGCGCCGATGCAGACGAAAGCCGACGAACCCGGTCGCGGGATGACACGGCAATTCGAGATTAGCTATCTCAGGTTCATCGCCGACCACCACTTCGCCGCGCTTCGCATGACGGAGTTGGCTGCCGGTACTGACGCGACGCGAGATGCCGAGATTTCACCGAATGAAGGCACGTCGCCTTCGCCCAACACCCAAGCGACGCAGGCGAAAGCGACGATTGACCAAATTAAATCGCTTGCCCGCCGCGCCAATCGCACGCAACGCGAAGAGATTTTGACGGCGCAAAGGTTCTTGCGTGAGTGGTACGGCATCAACTATCAACCGAACATTTCCTTCGTCAACCGCATCCGTATCGAGATTCTCGAACGCGCGCAAGCAGGCGACGAATTTAACCATTTGTTTCTGGAAGTTTTCAGCCGCCACCACTACACCGCGATGACGCGCTCACTCGAATGTCAGGTTGCTTCCGAACTGCGTCACGACGCTCTGGAACGATACTGTCGCGGCATCGTCAACGGGCAGTTGAATCAGATTGCCGAGATGCGAACCTTACTGTGCGAACGCTATCAAATCTGCGACTACCAGCCGCTTCGTGGCATCAAGGGTCGTCACAGCGGCGATAAAGGTGAGTTGGGCAGATTGGGCATTCAGTCGGATATTGATGATGATGACGACCGGAATCAAAAGGGTTCGGACTTTCGATCTAATTAAATTCGGCGTTCAACCGAATATGTAAGGTAAGGATCAAGATCAACAATAATTGATTCTCACTTTATTCAGCTACCACAAGTTTTTGCTTGCGCTCCCGTCGCTTGATGTGACGGGAGCGCAAGCGACATTCCTCACAGGTTTAGCGCGGGGGAATAATCAACTTTAGATGAATCGGGTTCGGGTATTTTACATGAGGGTTGATATGCAACGAACATCACACAAGAACGCTTTAATAATCGTGACCGCATTGACTGTGATGCTGTCGAATTCAATTCAATCACCGTCTGTTTCCGCACAGGAACGGCGCAACGAAGTTTCTTTCCTGCGCGGTTCTTACAACACGGCTTACTATCGGCGACACACAAAATCGGAACGCTATTCCGCCGGATTCCACTTTCATCACGGCAAACAACACGACATCCTGCAACTCACGCCCTTGAGCCGTGCGGCGCAAGAGGACGAGAAATTTAACAACCAAGTGTTCGAGTATGTGCATGACCGCAAGGCGCGTGTCGGTCCGACGATGGAGTTCTTCGGTCCTTACGTCGGGCGCATGGCATGGGACATCTACCGCACGATTGACTGGACGCATATGCACCATGAGCAGACCTACGACATCATGGCGGCGACGAGTGTTGACTGGAAAGATAAGAAGGCGATGACCGACCGCGCCGTCGCGTACTACCTGAAGAAGATGCCGGATGTGGCGCGTTCCGTCGCGCCTTTAGACATCACGATGCGACGCGCGGGCGTGATGATGAAGCCGTATTTCACGCTTTATCGTAACTACTATCCGAAGTCGGCGACCGCCGCCTTCGTCGCGCACTGGTGGCATCCGGCGGCTTACGAATCGCTGATAATCGCGGGTAACGACGGCGAACAGGAGACGGTGACGGCGGCGATGAACGATACGATGTTCCGCGAAGTCTTCCCCAATCGTCCGCAGCGCATGATTCTGTCGCGCGAAGTGATGCCGCGCTACTCGAAGATGACGCCGGAATCCGCCAATATCTTCGACAATCTGCATATGCTGCACGGCATCGTCTATGACATTCTCGCCTACGAGAAGTGGACGCCCGCGCAGAAGAAAGCCGAGCTATATCGTTTTACGAAAGCGATGGCGTATCAACCGGGCGATGAGAAATACATGCGTAAGTTTAAGACGCCGCACCCGGATTTAGACCCGCGCGTTTATTACGATTGGATGCAGAGTTCGGAAGGCGAAATGTCGCGCATCATGATGGAGATGATGATGGAAATGATGCCGATGATGATGCCTGATTCAATGGCGATGAGCGACGAACTCAAACAGGCTTTGACAACCGGCGAGATGGAGAAAGCGATGAGCCTGATGTCGCCGGAGATGCGGCAGATGCACGAGCGTAGGATGTCGCAGTTCAAGATGAAAATGCGTCCCGGCATCGATCGTTCGGGGCGGGTGCTGGCATCGGCGAAGAGTCGCCGCGCTTTCGCGTGACAATCGGGATTCAACGCTCGTTGACGTTCTTCTCGCTGCCGTTTTAGCACGGAAAGGACGTAAGTTTATGTTCGTCAAGTGTGACTGTTTGATGCTTGCCAAGCACCGACGGATTTTCCCGCAACTTACGCTTGACTCTGTACATGACTACAGGATTTATGATGATTGCACACAACATGAAAGGACAAAGATAATGAGTACACAAACCGAATTGAAAGTTCCTGACATCACCTGCGGCGGTTGCGCTAACAGCATCAAGAATGCTCTCGGCAACGTGCCGAAGGTGAATGAAGTTGAGGTGGACATCAACACGAAAACTGTGACGGTGCGGCACAATGAAAATCTCACGCGCAATGAAATCATAGAGGTTCTCGACCGCGCGGGTTTTACGGCGGCTTGAATTTTCGTTAATTAAATTTGTCTGCGGATGCGAGATTAAGGAGACGGAAGTTATGGCGGCAACGGTAACGACGGTGAAAGACCCTGTGTGCGGCATGGATGTGAACCTCGCGGCGGCGGCGGGACACAGCACGCACGAAGGCGAGACTTACTACTTCTGCTCAAATGCTTGTAAGGAGAAGTTCGATGCCGACCCGGTGCGCTTTGCGAGTGCGACTCAACAACCGGACGCACGCGCACAAGTTGCGTCAGGTGCAATCGTCGAGCGTGCGCCGCTTGGCGGTAATCGCTATACCAACACGACGCCGGACGGCGCGGGCGAGCGCGTTGATTTACCCATTACGGGTATGACGTGTGCGGCGTGCGCCCGTCGTATCGAGCGGCAACTGACGAAAGCTCCCGGCGTGCGGAACGCGAATGTCAACTTTGCGACTTCGCGGGCGACAATTGAATATGAATCGGGAGCGACTAATACGAGCAGTCTTATCAGCGTCGTCAAAGACGTGGGCTACGGCACGGCGGGAACGGCGCGGGCTGACTTCATCGTGGATGATTCGGCGCGTCCGGGCGGTTCGAGTCAACCGCTTGAGAAACACTTAAACGCGCTGGCGGGCGTCGTCTCGGCTTCGTTTAATCTTGGTACGATGGAGGTGCGCGCGGAGTATCTGCCGGGCGCGGTTGACGTGCGAAGCATACGGCGCACGATTGAAGATTTCGGCTATCGGGTGCGCGAAGTCGGCGGGGCGGGCGGCGATGTGGCGGCGGAAGAACAGGAAGCGGATGCACGCCTCGCGGAGTATAACGACATCAAACGCAAGTTCTGGGTCGCGGCGATTCTCTCCGCGCCCGTGCTGGTAATTGCGATGTCGCACGGGCGCATCGCCGCGCTCAATTTCGCGGGCGTCAACTGGTTGCAACTCGCGCTTGCGACTCCGGTCGTGTTCTATGCGGGCTGGCAGTTTTATCGCGGTGCGTGGGCGGCGTTCCGTCATCGCGCGGCGGACATGAACACGTTGATTGCAGTGGGTACGGGCGCGGCTTATATCTACTCGGTTGCGGCGACAATCTTTCCGGGTTTCTTCGCCGATGCGACGGGCGGCGCGGGTATGGCGGGCATGAGCAGGATGCCTGCGGGAGTAGTTCCCGTCTATTTTGAAGCCGCATCGGTCATCATCGCGTTGATACTTTTGGGGCGTATGTTGGAGTCGCGGGCGAAGGGTCGCACGAGCGATGCGATTCGCCGCCTTGTCGGTTTGCAGGCTAAGACCGCGCGCGTTTTCCGCGACGGGCGCGAAATGGATATTCCGGTTGAGGAAGTCGTGCCGGGCGACATTGTAACAATGCGTCCGGGCGAGAAGATTCCGGTGGACGGCGAAGTCGTCGAAGGCGCATCGGCGATTGACGAATCAATGCTGACAGGCGAGAGCTTGCCCGTTGAAAAGAGAATGGGCGACGAAGTTTTCGGAGCGACGATCAACAAAACGGGTTCATTCAAATTCACCGCGACGAAGGTTGGCAAAGACACGGCGTTACAACAAATCGTCAAACTCGTGCAGGACGCGCAAGGCTCGAAAGCACCTATCGCACGCACGGCGGATGTCATCAGCGGGATATTTACGCCGATTGTGATTTGCATCGCCATTGCCACGTTCGTCGTCTGGTTCGTCGTCGCGCCGGTTGATGTGCGCTTCACGTTCGCGCTTGTCAACTTCGTTGCGGTGTTAATCATTGCGTGTCCGTGCGCGCTTGGGTTGGCGACGCCGACGGCGATTATGGTCGGCACGGGTAGAGGCGCGGAAAACGGCATCCTCATCAAGGGCGGCGAAAGTTTAGAGACGGCGTACAAGCTGACGACGGTTGTGCTTGATAAAACGGGAACGATTACTAAAGGTCAACCTGCGTTGACTGACGTTATCGCGGCTTCGAGCGGTGACATAACGGAAGACGAACTGTTGCGCCTCGTCGCCAGTGCCGAACGCGCGAGCGAACATCCTCTCGGTGAAGCCATTGTGCGCGGAGCGGAGGAGCGCAACCTGACGCTTTCCGATGTCAAAGAATTTAATGCCGTCGCGGGACGCGGGCTGGAAGCGACGGTTGAAGGCAGACGTTTAGTCGTCGGAAATCTCGCTTTGATGAGCGAGCGGGGCTTGACGATTGACGGCTTTGAGGAACGCGCCGCCGCGCTCGCCGCCGAAGGCAAGACGCCGATGTATGCGGGCGTTAATGGACAGTTCGCCGGACTCATCGCGGTCGCCGATGAAGTGAAACCGGAATCGAAAGCAGCGATTGAAGCGATGCGTGGTGCGAATCTCGAAGTCGTGATGATGACGGGCGACAACCGCAGAACGGCGGAAGCGGTCGCTCGACAAGTCGGAATTGACCGTGTGCTGGCGGACGTTTTGCCGGAAGGTAAAGCAGATGAAATCAAACGATTGCAGAGCGAGAAAAGAGTTGTCGGCATGGTCGGCGACGGCAACAACGACGCTCCGTCTCTGGCGCAAGCAGATGTCGGCATTGCGATTGGCACTGGATCCGACGTGGCGATTGAAGCCTCCGACATTACGCTCATACGCGGCGATTTGCGCGGCGTCGTGACGGCGATTGCCTTATCGAAAGCGACTATCCGCACGGTCAAGCAGAATCTTTTCTGGGCGTTTATCTACAACATCATCGGTATCCCCGTCGCCGCCGGACTTCTCTACCCCGTAACGGGTTGGCTTTTATCGCCCGTCATCGCAAGCGCGGCGATGTCGTTCTCAAGCGTCTCGGTGGTGGCGAACAGCTTGCGACTGCGCCGTTTTCGCGCAAGTACCGATAACAGGCAAGGAGGTATGTGATGGATACAACGGAAATCATCGTCCTCATCGGCGGCATCGCGCTAATCGCTTTTGTGCTGTGGTACTTCTTCGGTGAGCGTGAAGCGACGGCGGCGGCGGTCACCGAAAGCGGCGTGCAGGAAATCAAAATCACGGTCAAAGGCGGCTACTCGCCGGATACAATCGTGGTCAAAGAAGGTCAGCCCGTGCGTCTTGATTTTTATCGTGACGAGACG
>JBGTMR010000067.1:0-20034 GCA_041743485.1 Pyrinomonadaceae bacterium | reverse complement strand
ACCCAAACCCGTGCCGCGCTTCTTGGTCGTATAGAACGGCTCGAACAGGTGCGGCAACGTGCGTTCATCAATACCGCTGCCCGCGTCGGCAATCACGATTCGCACGTGGTCAGAGGTGCGCTTCGTCACAATCTCGACCTTGCCGTTTTCATTGCTCGCATCAATCGCATTGGCGATAAGGTTGACGAAGATTTGACGCAACGCATCGGCGTCGAACATGCCGCGTATCTCCGTTTCACCGAAACTCTTTTTAATGTTGATGTGCTTCTCATCCGTGCGGTCGCGCACGAGTTCGAGCGATTCATTGATGACTTGATGAATGTCCGTCGCCGCGAGTTCGAGTTCCCTTTGACTCGAATACTGCGTTACGTCAACCGTCAATTTATTGAGGTGCGCGATGCCGCGCTCGATTAAATCAATCGTCGTGACGGCTTCCGCATCCGTCACCATTTCGCGCAACATCGAAACGCCGAGCCGTATGCTTCCCAGAGGGTTTTTGATTTCGTGCGAGATTTGCGCGGTGGACTGCCCGACGGCGGCGAGGGCGGCGCGAGAGCGCAATTCGCTTTCCGCTTTGACCGCTTCCGTGACATCAACGAACGTCAAAATCGCTCCGCGTTCTTGATCGAAACGCAACGGCGCGACGTAAGCATCGAACGTCCGCGCCCCCGACGCTTCATCAAACACGAACCGTCCGCGATACGCGGGGTTATCAATTTTTTGAGCGGCGACGGTGGAAAGCACGCGCGTCGAATTGTCAGAGGCAAGCACGCTATGCACGGAGGTGTCGGTGCGTGCGTGAGGAAACAGGTTGATGAACGCCGGATTGAGAGTGCGGAAATTGCCTTGCCCGTCGAGCGTCGCCACGGCGTTGACCATACTGCTTAAAACTTGATGACTGAATTGTCGTTCACGGCGCGTGTTTAACAGACTCAACTGCAAACTGCGGAAGCGGCGTTGCACTTCCCACACCGTCGCCCCGGAGATGACGATGCCGATAAGCAACGCGAACAGCGTCAAGCTGTTAATACTGCGTGCGGCTGCCTGTTGAAGTTCGTTTGTTTGCTGCAAAACCGTTTCCTGTTTTTCCGATTCGGAGCGCAGAAAATTTTCGACTTCCCTGTCAACACGCGCAAACGCCTCAAAGCCTTCGAGCGAGTATCGTCGTTCGTCTTCAGTGATTTCGATAAACGTATTGAGGTCACGCAGGAACACTTCGCCCGCTTCCGTTCCGGCATAAGGCGTGCGCTCGAAGCGTTTGCGTAAGTCTTCGGCTTGTTTGCGTGCATTGCCCAAGGGCAACGCAAACGGCATTTGGATTCCGCCGCGCGCGCGACGCTCATCACGCGCGCGGGCTTCATTATTGAGCGTGCCGAGCGTCGTCTTGATGTTGAGCAGCAAGTTGAGTTGCGTGCTGCGTTGACGTTGTAAGCCGAGTGCCTTATCACTGACGGTATTCAATTCATCAACGCTCCACCAACCGAGAACACAGACGATGCCGACGAGCAAAACAAAGCCGACGATTAACGGCAACAACATCGGCGCGAGCGATTGCAGTTTCGTCGCCACGCCGCCCGTCGCTTCACCCGACGATGTATTGTCATCATCGTCCGCCGCGCGGCGATACACGGTGCGTCCCGCCTTCGCTTCGCCTTTCGTAGTTGGTGGTTCGTCAAGCATGAAAACAGTGGTCAGTGGTCAGTGGTCAGTGGTCAGAAGTCGGCAATGAAGACAGGAAGCGCAATGCTTTATTCTGCCTACTGCCTACTGCCTACTGCTTTCTCATTTCGCATCCATCCAATTCGTTCCCGTCCCGACTTCGACTTCCAACGGTACATCGAGCGCGACCGCCGATTCCATCGCGTGTTTAAGCACGGCGGCAACTCGTTCGGCTTCGACTTGCGGAGCTTCGATAAGCAGTTCGTCGTGAATCTGCATCACCATACGCGCCTTGAGATTTTCGCGGCGCAAAGCTTCATCAACTTTCAGCATCGCAATCTTTACAATATCAGAGGCTGAACCCTGAATGGGCATGTTGATAGCTTCGCGTTCGGCGCGTGAGCGTACCTGCGCGTTGCGGTCGTCAATGCCGGGAAGCGGGCGGCGGCGTCCGTACATGGAACTGACGAAGCCGTCTTCGCGCGCTTTGGCGGGGATTTCTTCCATGTAACGGCGCACGCCTTTATAAGTGTCGTAATAATCTTTGATGACCTGTTTGGCTTCCTTCATCGAAAGCGTGGTGCGCGCCGCAAGCCCGTAAGGTTCGACCGCGTAAGCGATAGCGAAGTTGACGATTTTCGCAAGGCGGCGTTTCTCTTTCAGTTCTTCCGGCGTCCGTGCTTCAAAGACGAGGCGCGCGGTGCGTGAATGTATATCGTCGCCTTTCTGGAAAGCGTCGAGCATTTCCGCGTCGCGTGTGACGTGGGCGAGAAGGCGGAGTTCGAGTTGCGAATAATCCGCCGCGATGAAGACATGACCGGCTTCCGGTATGAACGCGCGACGTATGCGGCGACCGAGTTCGGTGCGAATCGGGATGTTTTGCAGATTCGGATTGGAAGATGAAATTCTTCCGGTCGCCGTCACGGTTTGATTGAGTTGACAGTGGATGCGCTTGTCCGCCCCGATTTGATTAGGTAAGGCGTCGGTGTACACGGTTTTGAGTTTGTCGAGTTCGCGGTATTCGATAAGCAGGCGCGGCAATTCATAATCACGCGCGAGGTCGTCAAGCACATTGCGCGCGGTCGAGATTTGCCCGCCCGCCGTCTTTTTCCCTTTCGTGATGTTGAGTTCTTCGAGGACTTCGCCGACCTGTTTGGGCGAGCCGATTTTGAATTCACGTCCGGCGAGTTCATAGATGCGCGTCGTCAGTTTCGCCATCTCCGTCCCGAACAAAGTTGATAAGTCACGCAACACGGGAACATCAACGCGCAACCCCGCACGCTCCATGCGATGAAGCAGCGGCGCGAGCGGCAATTCGAGTTCCGTGTAAATCATCTCCAACCCCTGTTCGGCGAGTCGCCCATGAAGCACGTCGGCAACCTGCGCGGTCAGGTCGGCGGCTTGCGCGGTCTGCCATGCGTGCGGCGTCCAACCGTCTGGGGCTTCCGTGACATCACGCGCCCCGACGGTTTCACTTGCGAGATTAACGAGTTCGTAACGCGAACGAAGCGGGTCGAGCAAGTAGGCGGCGAGCATCGTATCGTCGCTCACGCCTTCGAGTTCGATGTCGAGGGTTTCAAACAATCCGGTCGCGCGCTTCATATCGTGAACACACTTTGACAGCAATCCGTTGGTGAACACGTCGCGCAGTTTTTCAATCGCCGCTTCGCTGCCGCCCGCGAAGTTTTCGAGGTCAATGTAAGTCGCCGTGTTCGCGGCAACTGAAATGGCGATGCCCTGTGGAAGTCGTGGAAGTCGCGGGGCGGGCGGTTCGATTTGTGCGGCTTCGATGTGCATCGCTTCGCCTTCGTCGTCGCGCACATCGGCGTCTTTTTTCTCTGCCTTAATTTTCTCCTGTGTCTCATCCGGCGCAACGTCGGCAATCGCAAAACCCCAGTTGTCCGCGTCCCACAAACCGCGCACGAAGCCGTCCAAATCAACAAGCGTGGTGACGATGCGATACCGTCGCTCGGTCGTCGCTTCGCGCTCAAACTCCACCGCGCCACCGGCAAACTCGCGCATCAAGCTTTTGAATTCGAGTTCGGCAAACAGAGCGTAAGCCGCCGCCGTATCGGGCGGACGAACGCGCAACGCATCGAGGTCAAGCGTGATAGGTGCGTCGGTGCGAAGCGTCGCAAGGTCTTTCGATTGTTTGATTATTTCGACGTTGTTCTTGAGCGATTCACGATAAGTTTTATGTTTGACTTCATCGGCGCGGCGCAAGGCTTCGTCAATCGAACCGAACTGTTTGATGACCGCGACCGCGCCTTTCGCACCGATGCCGGGCGCGCCCGGAATGTTGTCAACCGAGTCGCCCATTAAGCCGAGCAAATCAACAATCTGTGACGGCGGAACGTCAAACTTTTTTTCAACCCACGCTTCATCACACCACTCAATCGGCGGCACGGGTTCTTTACGTTTGACGTTCTGCGAATTGCTTCGCATACACACGATGAGCGGGTCGCGCACAAGTTGGCACATGTCCTTGTCGTTCGAGACGATGACCGCCTGTAAATTCTGCGCGGCGGCTTGAACCGCGAGCGTACCGATTACGTCGTCGGCTTCAAAGGTTTCAGCGCGCAGCATAGGGATGTTGAATGCCTGACAGACACGTTCGATGTATGGAATTTGCGACGAGAGTTCATCGGGCATCGCGGCGCGGTTCGCCTTGTAAGTTTCAACCGCCGTGTGACGAAACGTCGGGACGCCGCTCTCGAACACGGCGGCGACATAGTGCGGCTTCTCATCATCGAGCAGTTTGCGAAGCATACTCGTAAAAATGAAGACGGCTTGTGTCACCTGCCCGCGACTGTTCGTTAAAGGCTCTTGCCGCATTCCCATCGGGGCGAAGAACGCGCGGAAGATGTGCGACATCGCGTCAATCAGAAACACACGTTCGCGCGGCGCATCCGTCGTCTGCGTTGTCTCATCTTCGCGGGCGGAATCGGCGGCAAGCGAAACGAGCGTCGCGGGTTCGGAGGTTGAAGCGGGCGCGTCGGCGGGCGCGTCTTGGGACGCGAACATCGCATCCATCGGCGCATCCTTCGGCAATGCCGTGCCGTCTTTGGCAGTGGCTTTAGTAGATTTTTTTGCGGGCATGTTCGGCGATGATATGAGCCGCATCCGAAACGTGTCAACCATGATTCGCGGCTTGTGAAATATGGACGATAAATGTGGCGGTCACACCGCACACTCGTCGCCTGTACGCGACACACGAGACGTTCGGGATGCGCTTTAGCCTTTAATTGACGGACTTAGAGCTAGGCATGTTCTTTGCAGTTAAAGCTGACTCTAACAAACTCGCAAGGACACCGCACAGCCGGGAGAACATTCTTTTTGACCTTACACCGCACACGACAATGCACACTGCGCCGCGCCGTTGAAACCGAAGGCATAGGGCTACATACAGCCGTCCCCGTTCGACTGCGTATGCTGCCCGCACCGCCCGATACCGGATACATGTTCGTGCGCGTTGACCTGAACGGGTTCGAGATTCCGGCTTCCGTCGAATATGTTTCGAGTTGTTCTTACGCCACGACGCTGATGCACACGGGCGTCTTGCTTTCAACCGTCGAGCATTTATTGTCGGCGTTGCGCGGCATGAATGTAGATAACGTGTATCTCGAAATTGACAACTTGGAACTTCCGATTATGGACGGTTCGGCGGCGGACTTTGTGCGCTTAATCGAAGCGGCGGGAGTCGAAGAACAAATCGTTTCGCGGCGCGCGCTCGAAGTGCGGCAAACGGTTTCCGTCGAACAGACGGAGCGCGGTGTGGTGCGCCGTATCTCAATCGAACCGTGCGCGAATTATGAAATTGACTGCACGATTGACTTCGCGCACCCGCTCATAGGCGTTCAAAATTACAGCTTTATGGTCGGCGATGCCGAAAGCTACAAACGCGACATCGCACGGGCGCGCACGTTCGGCTTTCTCGCGGAAATCGAAGCCTTGCGCCGCGCCAATCTCGCGCGCGGCGGTTCGCTCGATAACGCCGTCGTCTTAACACCCGATGCAATCGCCAACCCCGAAGGCACACGCTGGCATGATGAATTTGTGCGCCACAAAATTCTCGACATCATAGGCGACTTGGCTCTGGTCGGGATGCCGCTCTTAGGTCGCGTCACCGCGAACCGGAGCGGTCACTTACTCCACACCGAACTCATCGCCAAACTTCTGCGCGAGCGCGCGGCGTGGGAAGTGATTTGAGAAATAGACCTCTTGCAAAAGTCCTGTAAGGGCTGACTGATAATAGCCCAGCGATTCATCGCTGGGAGAAATGTCGGGAATTTCTCCAGTCCCGTAGGGACGACCGACCGGATTTTCAATTGTCCCTACGGGACAAGGCAGGTTTTTCATCCTGCTCCCAGCGATAAATCGCCGGGCTAAAATCAAACGTCCCTGACGGGACGACTTTTGCAAGAGGTCTATTGAGAAAGCTTTTTCGTCCCGTCAGGGACATCGTGACGATAGCCCAGCGATTCATCGCTGGGTATAGAACAATCAATGAACGAAGTCCCGTCAGGGACGGCTGAACCTTGCGGACATTCAGCCGTCCCTGACGGGACTTCGTTCGTAACTTCGTGTGTTCCCAGGGATGAATCGCTGGGCTATTTTCTTAACGTCCCTGACGGGACGAGAAAGTATCAAAACATCAGCTTCGTGCCGCGACGTAGCGCACGAATTTCAGTTCGGCGAGAGCGTTTAATTTATCAAGCCCGATGCGCCCGATGACGTATTTCGAGGCTTGCGGGTCGAGTGTGATTTCAAAGCCCAAGGCTTTTAGTTGAGCCAAGATTTCCGGTGTTTTGTCAATCAGGAAAACTTGGATGTCGGCTTTGCCGTCGCGGACGAATCGGGCTTCGTCGGCGTGCGGTGTGCCTTGCTTGGTTCGCAAGCGTTCGACGATTGCCGCGAGGCTTGGTTGAAGTTTGGCGAGTGCGGTAAGCCGTTTTTGTTCTTCCGGCGAAGTGAGCGTAATGGCGTCTGAGTCGGATGTCACTACGACCATTTCGTTCGCGGCATTTGTTTGTGTTCCCGACGGGCGGGGCGTGGCGGCGGGCGGCGCGGGTGTCCCAGTGGCAACGTCTCGCCGCTTTACAGACGCTTGATTTTGCGATTTGCTTTCTCTGCGCGCGGGCGCACGCTGCAAAGAACCAAGCATTTGAAGACTTGAGAAGCCTCTGCCGTTGACGGGTAGGTTTCCTACTTGTCCGCTGAACTCGCCTTGCTCACCGAAGATGCCGCGTTCGTCCACGCCGTCAGGGAGTTCAACCGGAACTTCGATTTTGCGCGGCGGGCTGCCCGGTTCGGTAATCGTCATTTCTTCGACCGCGACGAATGATGTGAATTGTGTCAGCAATCGGTAGTCGAGACCGAGTTGCGTGATTTCTTCTTTGATGTTCGCTTGCGGTTGCCCGCGTTGAATGCCAATCCAATCGCCGCTCATCAAATCGTCAACCTTGCGACGCGCCCAAAGGCTGGCGAGGGCGTCGTGTCCGGTTTCGACTGCGGGAAGCACAACATCAATATCGCGCGTGTATTCGCCGCTCGCGGTGCGTCCGCGCAAGCGCAGTTTGCCCGTGCCGGGACGTGTGTAACGCCCTGTGATGATGACGGGTTTCGCGCTGAACACATCGGGCGTGCGGCGCGGGTAAATGTCCGTCACGGCGATGCCGTCCCACGTCAAGCTGATGTCGGTGAGCAAAGGGTTTTGCACGCGCTCATGAAAGCGGCGTGCGGCGGCACTGCCGTCATCGTTGAGCGCGACGTATTCGACTTCGCCGCGCCCGGCTTCCGCCATCTTGTCGAGCAGGAAACGATTCGTCGAGTTGCCGATGCCGAACGAGAAGACGCGGGCGGCGGAATACTTTTGTATCTCGGCGATGATTTCCATGTCGTTCCCGACATAGCCATCGGTCATAAAACAGACGACGCGCACAGGCTTCGTTGCGCCATAACTATTACCCGAAGGCTTTAGCGCGGCTTGTATCGCGCGCATCATCTCCGTGCCGCCGCCGCCGCGTTGCGAATCTAAAAAGCTTTGTGCCTGACTTAAATTTTCGCGTGTCGCGGGAACGGGTTCGGGAAACAGTATGCGCGTGTCGCCGGAGAATGTGATGAGGTTGAACGTGTCGCGCGAATTCATTCCGTCGAGCGCGAGTTTCATGGTCTCCTTTGCTTTATCAAGCGGAAAGCCCATCATCGAGCCGCTCGTATCAATCACGAAAACGAGTTCCTTCGGCGTGATGTCGGCGGCGGCGACGCGCTCCGGCGGTTGAAGTATGAACGTGAAAAAACCTTCCTTGCCGTTCGCGTTCGCGGGGCGATGCGTGAGCAGAGCATCCCGGACTTCGCGCCCCGCCACGTCATAACGAAGCACGAAATCTTTGTTCGGAATCGTCGCTTGATTTTTAAGTTTGACAATCGCGGTGCTTGCGCCCGTGCGCCCGACTTCGACTTCATGCGAAAGCGACGCGACGTTATCGAGCGTAACTCCGGCATCGAGATTAACTTCAATCGAGATGTCGTGTCCGGCGCGCCTGCCCTGTCGGGCGACAAGCGGCGAAATGCGTTCGCGGTCAGGCACGCCCGTCACGCTGCTTGATTGTGGTCGCGGTAACGGTCGCCGCCTGACGTTCGGCGGCGTGTTCATGTTCCGATTATTGAGCGGTTGAACATCGCCACGCGCACCTGACGCGGCGGGCATGTATCTGGGTCCGACGACGGTCGGAAATGAAAACTCGTACTTGCCGTCTTCGTACTTGAGAGTTTCAACGTAAGAAATCGTGACGGTGACTTGCGCTCCCGGCGGGATGTTGGCGACGGATTGCGTGAAGATGTTCGGTCGCTCTTGGTCTAAAAGTCCGGCGACTTGTCCGGCGTTGCGCGCCGCTTCATACACGCTTCGGGCTTCTTCACGGCGCAAAATTTTTCCGCGCACGACGCGCCCCGCGATTTCCAGTTTCATGTCATCCACCGCCGCCATCGCGGGCAGAGGAAAGACGTACACGGCTTCGATTTTCTCGCTCGAAGGATTGGCGAAAATTTGTGTGACATTGACGCGGGCGACGAAGCCGGAGACTTCCGCTTTGACATCCGTGCGCTTGAGCGGACACACCGCCTGTATCTCGCCCGTCGGTGTCAGGATTTGCAATGCGCCGCTTCCCGTGCCGGTGATGTTTTGACCGACGGCATCAGTGTCTTGCGCGGCTTCGGTGTGCGAGGTGGAAAGTGTTGTTATGAGAAGGGCGAAGGCGGCGATGAGGCAAAGAACGATGAGGCTTCGCATCATGCGTCGCGCGTGTCGTCGGGATGAAACGTGTGTCGGGTGTGTGATAGGCATAATTCTCCACGAAATTTGATGTCGGGCTGTCCATTCACAGATAGAACGAACGCGACGGGCGGAACTTGCACGCATGGAAAAAGATTTAGCTCTGTGTCTTTCTCTGTGCTTGCTCTGTATCTCTGTGGTTAAACAACCTAAATATTATTAACCACAGAGACACAGAGCTAAGCACGGAGGGATTCTTATAAACCGCTTCGCACGATGTCGTGCAAGCGCAAGATGGCGACGGCGTGACCCGCGCCGTCCGTGACGGGCAGCACGGAGATTTGACTTGGGCGGTCTTCCATTAAACGCAGGGCGTCGTAGGCGAGACGGTCGGCGGTGATGCTTACGGGGTTGACAGTCATAATGTCGCGGGCGCGAAGGTCTGTGTGCGATGTAATTTCCCCGCGTTCAAGCGCGCGGCGCACGTCGCCGTCGGTGATGATGCCGACGAGCTTGCGGTGTTTGTCAACGACGTTGACCGCCCCCAAACCGCCGCGACTAATCGCCGTGATTGCTTCAATCCAGCGCGCATCGAATGCGACGCACGGATGTTTCGCGTCCGCGTGCATCAGGTCGCCAACCGTGACGGTCAGACGTTTGCCAAGTTGCCCCGCCGGATGATTAAGCGCGAACTCTTCACGCGAGATGCCGCGTGCTTGGCTCAACGTTATCGCAAGGGCGTCACCGACGGCGAGGGCGACGGTCGTGCTGGCGGTCGGTGCTAAGTCGAGTGGGCAGGCTTCGCGTTCAACCGAAGCGTCAAGGGCGACATCGCTGTGTCGGGCAATCGTGGACGCCATGTTGCCGACGATTGAGATAAGCGGCGCGCTGCGTCGCTTGAGCGACGGCAACAAGGCGATTAACTCGTCCGTCTCGCCGCTATTACTTAAAGCGATGACGACATCGCCGCCCGTGACGATGCCGAGTCCGCCGTGCAAGGCGTCCGACGGATGGAGGAAGATTGCCGCCATGCCCGTACTCGTCAAAGTCTGCGCGACTTTGTGCGCGATGACGCCGGATTTGCCGATGCCCATCACCACGACTTTGCCCGCGCAGTTGATAAGGATTTCGACGGCGCGATTCGCGTCGTGTTCGTTCATACGCCGCGCCGCGCTCTCAATCGCGCAGGCTTCGAGATTCATCAAGACGGTGATTTGTTCGTGGTAACTTTGCGTCATATACGTTTAGGCTTCAATCAAGTTCGAGCATACATCGCCCGCCCGTTGTTCGTCATACTGTGTATCGTAAAAGACAACATCGGTGTCCGTTCGGCGTGCATCTTTTATGCGCGCTCATGCTCTGTCAATCGTCAAGAACAAGATTTTTATAGAGCATTTTGGCGGTATCATTGTTCCACCATCCAACAAACTTCTTTGATACTTGAAGGGATTCAACTTGTGCAGCGTGAACGCCGTACTGCCGCGACACGGACGGGCATGTTTCTTGCTCTGAGTCTAACCGTTCATCGAATTTCACCCGCAACAATCCGGCGGATTACGAAACCCGCATGACCTTTTCCACCACGATTTTCAAGCGCGGTGCGGATTAAAACTCAAAATCAATTTCCAATAGGGAGACAAGCATCATGGCTGAACAAGACACCAAGCAAGGCGGCTTCCCCGCTAATCAAACAACGGGTCAGGATACATACTCAACCACCGGCGACGGTCATCCGCCGCGTCCCGGCGAGAAGCGCGACAACAGCGACAACGTAACGGGCGGTGAAGGTGCATCGCAAGAAGGCATGGCGGGACAGGGTACGGGACAGATGAGCGGAGCCGACCGTTCGAGTGCCGGTGAACAGACCGCTGGCGGCACACTCGGTACGAGCAACGTCCAGAACACGATGGGCGGCGGCATGGGTAGTGCCGGAACGGGTACGAGTGGGATGGGCGGCGAAGGCACGGGCGGCGGACGCATGGGCGCGGGTACGAGCAGCCGCACATTTGAAGATGCCGAAAATATGTAGCTTCGGTTTGCCGTTATAGTTGGCTGTATGAATTGCATTTGAAATGCGATTAACCGAACAAGTTTGCGGGCGTATCCTCGCAATTTACGCTCGCATCAAATGGGACGTGTTAGTTTTCACTGGCACGTCCCATTAGCTTTTTAAGTTTTAAGAGTATGCGCCGCAAGACTTCCAAACCTCCCGATACTTCCGGCGACCGCACCGCGACCGACGGGCGTATCGCTTCCGGCTCAAAACTCGATGAAATGATTGTCGCGCACACGATTGCGCGCGGCATGAACACGGACGTTCTCGCGGTGTGGCACACGACCTTTCGCACGCCGCTTATCTGTAAAGTTTTGCGCCTCGACACGTTCGGTGAACATGATGCTTACGCCGCGCAGCGTGCGCGCAAGTGGCGACGACTGCTTCGCCTCGAAGCCGCCGCCCTCAAACGCTTTCAGCATCCCGGCATCGTCCGCCTCATCTCCGACGAGACACGAAACATCATCCCTTACCTTCTGCTCGAACACGTCAGCGGGCGCACGTTGCGCGACCGTCTGCGCGTCGAAAAACGCTTGCCTGTGGACGAAGCCGTCCGCATCGTTCAACACACGGGTGCGGCTCTCGCGCACGTTCATCATCACGGCTTCATTCACCGCGACCTCAAACCGTCGAACATCATCCTTCGTGACGGGCGACCCGTGCTTTTGGATTTCGGCGTCGTGTGGCGTTGGCGCACAACATCATCAACGACATCATCAACGACATTATCCACATCAACGCCTCGCCCGCCCGACCGTTGCGGCACACCGCAATATCTCGCTCCCGAACAAGTCCGGCGCGAACCGCTTTCGCCGCTCACGGACATCTACGGCTTGGGCGTTCTGCTCTACGAACTCATCACCGGAACGCGCCCTTATCCCGCGAGCAAGCGCACGCACGAACTATCTTTGCCGCTTAACGTGCGCTATCCGCAACTCGAAATGATGCCGCCGAAGCTGCGCGATTTGCGCCCTGACATCCCAGTCAAACTCGCTCCCGTCATCATGCGCGCGATGCACCGCGAACCCGACAAACGCTTTGCCGACATCGCGGAACTGCTCATCGCCCTCGACGCATTTACCGCCGTCAAAATCTACCCGAACATTTCAGGACTCAAAGCGGGCGATGCTTTCATTTCAAATCGAACATCTCAAATTTGAAACCGCTTTCATCTCAAAATTGAAATCGCTTTCACACCGGATAATGATCGGCAATCGCGTAAGCCGGACCGCACACGAGTAAAATCGTCATCGCTTCGCTTCCGGTGTTCTCCAGCGTATGCACGCTTCCGCGCGGAATAAAGATGCAATCGCCCGCCCTCACATCGCGGGTTTCATCATCAATCGTCATCACACCCGCTCCGCGCGCGATGTAATAAATTTCTTCTGTTTCGACGTGATAATGACGCCCGACTTTCGCGCCCGCAGGCAAGGTCTCTTCCGCCAGACTGCATCGCGCGATGTCGGACGTGGTTCTATCCATTAACGGACGAATCTCCGACTTGTGCGGCGTGTGGATTATCGCGGCGTGTTCACGGTTAATGATTTTCATGTGAGAACTTCTATCACAACGAATCGGATTTGACGGCTTTCACCACGCATCTTAAACTACGCGGGCATCTGAAATAATTCTTACTTGCCCGCGTAGCTCAGTGGATTAGAGCGTCCGTCTCCGAAGCGGAAGGTCGTAGGTTCGATCCCTACCGCGGGTATCTTGCCGATTGATTCATCACGGTACGACAATAAACGACAACGCGCCGCCCGCTCCCGCGCATCACAAAAAGCGCGACACCGCGCACTTCACACAAAATTTATACAACTTTAAGCCGGAGGATTCATGCCAAGATTGCGTTACGCTTTTCCGTTAATCATCTCTTTACTTTTTACGCCGCTCGCCCCGCTTAACGCCGCGCCGCAAACACGCGCGGCACAAGCACCCGCAACATCGAACACAAATGCGACGCGCACCGCCGCTGCCGCTCCGCTCTCGCGCACGCTCGCGGCGACGCACAAAGCCGCGCAAGCCATCACGCAAGCCAAGATACGCGAAGACTTGACTTACATCGCTTCCGACGCGCTCGGCGGGCGCGATACGCCGTCGCCCGGACTCGACATGGCTGCCGAATACATCGCCGCGCGTATGCGTAAGCTCAAACTCAAACCGGCGGGCGACGCCGGAACTTATTTTCAGCGCATAGACCTTCGCCGCTTTCGCATGAACACGCAAGACACCACCGCGAAGTTTGGTGACGAGCAGATGAAGTACGGCGAAGATTTCTTGACGACGATGGGGGCGGGGGCGGCTAACGGCAAACTCGTGTTCGTCGGCAACGGCTATGTCGTCAAATCGAAAAACATCAACGCATACCAAGGCGTGGACGTGCGCGATAAAGTGATGATTGTGACGGGCGGCGCGCGCCCCGCAGGTGTCACATCCGCCGACCTTCCTGCCGCGACGCAAGGTGTCGAGTGGAGCGACCCGACTGCTTACGCCAAAGCCAACGGCGCACGCGGCATCATTTTATTGCCGCGCGTTCCCGATTTCGCGCGTTGGTGGGAAGGGCGCAAACGCGCGATGGAGCGCGGCTTTACCACCGTCAAAGCTTTTGAAGATGCCAACTCGCCGGTTGCGACCGTGCCGACGATGATGCCTTCGGAAAAACTTTTATTGAAACTTTTTGAAGGCGAAGGCGAACGCGGCACGGCGGCACTCACCAGCATCAAGGCGAACACGGATGTTCCGGCGTTCGACCTCAATCCGGCAAAGATTGTCAGCTTCACCGTTCAAAGCGCGGAAGAACCGACCAAGACTCAAAACGTCGTCGCCGTTCTCGAAGGCAGCGACCCGGTGTTAAAAAATCAGTACGTCGCTTTCGGAGCGCACTACGATCACGTTGGAACCGGAACGCCTGTCAACGGCGATGCGATTTATAACGGCGCGGACGATGACGGTTCAGGCACGACCGCATTGATGGCGATTGCCGAAGCTTTCGCCAAAGGCAAACGCCCGCGCCGTTCGATTCTATTTGTGTGGCACGCGGGCGAGGAAAAAGGTTTGTGGGGCGCGCGTTACTTCGTCGAAAACCCGACCGTTCCCTTAAACAACATCGTCGCTCAACTCAACATTGACATGATTGGACGCAGCAAAGCCGAAGGCGACACCAACCCGAAAAACGCAAATCTCACCGCGACGGATGAGATTTACGTTATCGGTTCGCGCATGATGAGCGATGCACTCGGCAACCTGACCGCGCAGGTCAATGACGACTTTCTCAAAATCAAGCTCAACTATCTTTACGATGACCCCGCCGACCCGAACCGCTTCTTCTTCCGCAGCGACCATTATCACTACGCGGCGAAAGGCATCCCTATCGCCTTCTTCTTCGACGGCGTGCATGAGGATTATCACCAACCTTCAGACACCGTTGATAAAATTGATTTCGCCAAGATGGAGCGCGTCGCACGCACCGTCTTCGTACTCGGCTCTGAAGTCGCCAACGCCGCCGAACGCCTGAAAGTTGACCGCCCGCTTCCGGCAAGCCTGACACGATAGGAACGGTGAATGGTAACTGGTGAATGGATGAAGCCGTTTGTCTTTTCGATTTACCATTCACTATTTACCATTCACTACTAAGGAGACTCACCACTTGAAAAAGCTTTCTTCAATCTCAATCTGCCTCGCGTGCTTCATCGCCACATCATCCGTCATCACCGCGACGCCGACACCTCAACACAACACACATCAATCCGCCGCGCAACACGATTCGCAACACAATGAAACCGAACACAACTTCGGCAACCGCGCCTTTGAATTCTTTCACGACCGACTTCATCCGCTCCAACATGACGCCTTGCCAAACGCGGATTACAAAACGATGCGCGCCCGCGCCGCCGACCTAGTGCGCGCCGGACAACCTTTGACCAAGATGCGCGTCCCCGAAGACATGCCGGATCGCGTCGCATTTCTCAAACACCAGAAAGAGTTCACCGCCGCCCTCACTAAATTCCGCCGCGCGGCGACACGCGGCACAGACGAACAACTCAAAACATCGTTCACCGTCGTTCACGATTCGTTCGAGGAGATGGCGCAACTTCTGCCGCGCAGATGAAAAACGACATAGCAATTAAACGCTGAACTTCTGGTACATGTCTTCACAATCGTTTGACATGCTCAAAACATCCGAACTTTTAGCTACTCATTTGATAACCCAGTCACGAAGGCAATTCCGAAAGCTAAAAGCGGACATCATACAAAACGGCGTGCGCGAACCAATCAAGTATGTTGTTTATCAGGGCGAAAAGTTTGTCGTTGACGGACATCACAGGTTACAAGCAGCAAGAGATTTAAGACTTCATAAAGTACCCGCTGAAGAAGTACAATTACCGTTTCTCGGCTACCGTAATGTGGACGATTTAATTGACACCGATGTGAGGTGAAAAGCGATGGCTATCTGGCAATACGATTTACATTTAATCCCTCGCAAAGCAATCGAAGATTTATTCCCGACCGTTCCGCCATCGCTTGCGCGTAAGAGATTTGACGAGATTGAGTGGTGGAAAAATCACCAGCCCGCCTTTGCTTATGAATCGGAAATCGGCAGTTTTCTTTCTCCGCGAGAGTTTTGGAGCGATGAGGCTAAGGCATGGGGCGAAGAAGATAAAACTTCAATCGAAGTTTGGTTTGAACACAAGCTTGTTACAGACATTTACGTTCGCATCAATGTTGCACCATTAGATGTTAAGGTTTTGGAGAGACTTACCGACTTAACAACTCGCTGTGAAGCCTTGTTTTTGACGGCAGATTTAGAAGTAATCGAGCCTGATTTGCAAAAGTTGACAGCGCATATAAAGCAGTCAAATGCTTTTCGCTTTGTTGAAAACCCGGAGCAATTCTTGTCAAAAAATCAGGACAGGCTACGAGTCGCTTGACAGCAAAGATGCGAACAACTAAATTTCGCACGCGGGTCGTTAGCTCAGTTGGTAGAGCAGCTGACTCTTGTTATTTGAAATGGGAGCGTTTGTTGGAAACAGCAAACTGAAAATGTGGCTGTATGCTGGAACACCCTGATAGCTTCGAGTACGACTTTTATCGTGAAAATCTCGAAGATTGGGCAATCAGCAGGCAACTCTTGACAGGGCATTCGGGCTAAGAAGGTCATAGTAGTAAAATGATGCTATGACCATGACTAATCCAAACAAAAAGGTGCTTTGGTAGGAAAGCCCTCAGAGACTGTACGCCACACACCCAAACAGTTCCGGCTGTGGGTGATGAGACAGTCCAGACTACAACGCCGTTTTATTTGGCGGCTGACGAAAGTCAGTGTGGTAGGTAATCAGCGGGTCGCTGGTTCGAGCCCAGCACGACTCACTCGCAAAAGAAGCGGGGCGTTTGAAATCTCAAACGCCCCGCTTCTTTATTTTTTGAACAGTAAATGATGACAAGCTAATCGCTCCACTTGAAGTATAATCCCGCCAACGCAAGACTTAGCCTCGCCGAAGCAACTCTCAAAGTCTTACAATCAACATTGATTCAATGTATGACATGTCCTTCAAACATCTTCTTCGGCTAAAAAACTTCGACTCCTCGATTTTGTGCGTAGCGATTCTAACGGGTGTCTTTTGTTTCACCGCCAATGCTCAAGACACTGTGACCGGAGCTTTTGAGGGAACGGTGACGACCAGCGACACAGGGCAAGCAATCGCGGGCGCAACGGCACAAATCATCAATCAGCAAACGGGACAGGCGACGGAGAAACGCACAGATGCGCGTGGTCGCTTTTATCAAGGGCTGCTCGCGCCCGGCATTTACCGGATTCGCGTCACGAGTCCCGGCTTCCAGCCGCGCGAAGTAATTCAAAGATTATTTATCACACGCGCGGGCGAAGTCGTTCCCGTCCCCGTCACCTTAGACCCTGACATAGCGGCGACACCCACGCCGACGCCTATCACAACATCCGGCGGAACTCCCGTCGTGACAACGCCCGTCGTCACGCCCACGCCGATTGCTTTAGCCGCGATGGAAACCGACATTCAAGCGCGTATCAACATGACGGACGCGCGGGCGGGCGGTGCGTTCACCGAACAAGAAGTCTCGATTTTGCCGCTCGGCTCACAGATTCTGACGCGCACCTTTGACGAGTTGGCATTGCTCTTGCCCGGTGTCGCTTTGCCGCCGCAGACGCTCGGCTCGGTGGCGGGTCCCGGTCAGGGCGCGGGTGTCGGAAGCGCAGGACAATTCGCGGTCAACGGTCTGCGTTCGCGCGCCAACAACTTCACGGTTGACGGCTCAGACAACAACGATGAAGACATAGGAGTTCGGCGGTAAGGTTTCGTCACCTTAAACTCGCAGCCTATCGAATCGGTGCAGGAATATCGGGCAATCACATTGCTTGCTCCGGCGCAGTTTGGCAGAAACATCGGAGCGCAGGTCAACGCCGTTTCAAAGTCCGGCGGCAACCAAACACACGGCACATTCTACGGCTTTAACTCAAGCCAGCTTAACGCGCGGCGATTAAACGGCGACGCAAGAAGCGCAACGGCTGATGCTTTTGGCGGCGTTCTGACCGACAGGCTATTGCAATCAACACTCATCCTGAAGCTGATTGCAATCGCCTGTTTTTATTTGACCAAATGTTTGGACACTTTTTAAGAGTGGCAATTCCCGTGAGCTATTGATTCTTCAAACGTGGCTGAACTAAATAAATCAATACAACTACTCAGCCGGTCTATACTGTTCAGCCGCCTGATGTAGTTAACGTCAGTTCGATATAAGAGTTTTAGCCACGAAGCACCACGAAGAGGAGCACGAATTTCAAATGCGCCGTTATCTTTATTCGTGCTGTTTCGTGTGATTTCGTGGCTAAATCTTTTCAACTCTTTCTTATGTCGAACTGACGTTAGTTACGTTTGATTTGTCGTTGAGACGCAATAATGAGACGCCATAAAATGCGGAAGGCTTGAACGCATAAAAAGTGATTTGCGTTCAAGCCTTCCGTACAATCTTGGGGATTTCCGCGAACTTCAATCCATCTTTTTACGAATAAAAGTCGGCACATCCAAATCATCGGCGCGCACATTGCCGGGTAAGCGATGCGCGTTTTCATCCATCGGACGCCCCGGATATTTGCCGGGCGCGGGCGAAGTCGAAGGCGAGACGGGTGCGGTCGGCGTGTTGACCGGATGCGAAGTCGTTCCGGCATCGGTCATCACTTTATCGAATCCGGTGGCGATAACGGTCAGCTTCATTTCGTCGTGCATTGATTCGTCAATCACCGCACCGAAGATAATGTTCGCGTCGTCATCGGCGGCTTCACGAATAATCGAAGACGCTTCGTTGACTTCAAACAACGTCAAATCCGCGCCGCCCGTGATATTGATAAGCACGCCCTTCGCGCCCTGAATCGTCGCTTCCTCAAGCAACGGCGATGAGATTGCCTGTTGCGTCGCTTCCCACGCGCGGTTTTCGCCGCTCGCGCGTCCCGCACCCATCAGAGCCAACCCCATGCCGGACATAATCGCTTTCACGTCCGCGAAGTCGAGGTTAATCAAACCCGGCACGGTGATGAGGTCACTGATGCCCTGCACGGCTTGACGCAGCACGTCGTCCGCGAGTTTGAAGGCGTTGTTGAGCGACATGTTTTTATCAACCGTGTGAAGCAGTCGCTCGTTCGGAATCGTGATGACCGTATCCACGCATTCGCGCAGTTCGCGCAAACCCTGTTCGGCTTGCGTCTGTCGGCGTCGCCCTTCAAATAGAAACGGCTTGGTCACCACCGCGACGGTCAACGCTCCGAGTTCGGTGGCAAGCGACGCGATAATCGGAGCCGCCCCCGTTCCCGTGCCGCCGCCCAAACCTGTGGTCACGAAAACCATGTCCGAGCCTTCGAGGGCTTCGATGATTTTCTCCGTGTCTTCGAGTGCGGCATCGCGCCCGATTTCCGGGTTCGCCCCCGCGCCGAGTCCTTTGGTGAGATGGCTGCCCAACTGGATTTTCACCGGAGCGCGCGAACGCTTCAAAGCTTGCAAATCGGTGTTGGCGACAAGAAACTCTATGCCTTCGACGCCCGCTTCAATCATGCGATTGACGGCGTTGCTGCCGCCGCCGCCGACGCCGATAACCTTGATGCGCGCCCCGGTTATCGGAGGGTCATCTTCCATAAAAATACTGATACCGCTACCCGGCTGGCGTCCTTCCGGTGTCATAATAAATTTCGTTCCTCTCCCGCTCGCTTCCGTTTTTGACGAAGCGGCGAATCGCGCGGTTAATGTCCGACGGCTATAAATGTTGTATGAAATGCGTGAATGATGTCCACATCTTGCGGTTTGTACGTTGCCTATATGTTGTGCTGACCGGCGGGGCAGCATACAACAACCTGTCAGAAAATACTACTAAAACGATGACGGAAGCGCGCCATAAACGAAGCCATGCCGTTATTGCTCGCGCGACGCTCCGCCGCCGCTCTGACTTCCGCCGAATACGCGCGTTGAGCGACTAAACAAAGCCCCGCCGCCGCCGCCCACGCAGGGCTTTGCACGTCGTCAATCAATCCGGCGAAGCGGTCGCGTTCGGGGTAGCCGATACGCACGGGCGCATCAAAAACACCTTCCGCGATTTCCGCGATGCCGTGAAGCAGACTGCCGCCACCCGTCAAAACTACGCCGCTTGAAAGCTGCCGTTCCCAACCCGCATCCCTGATTTCATCCGCGACGTGCATCAAGACTTCTTCGGCGCGCGGTTGCAAAATATCACACAAGATTTGACGCGACAGATGACGCGGAGCGCGCCCGCCGACGCTCGGAACTTCGACGAGTTCACCGCGTTCGCCTTCGCTCAATGCTTGGCTGTACGCGCACCCGACCGCGCGCTTGATGCGTTCGGCTTCCGGTATCGGCGTGCGAAGACCAAATGCAATGTCGTTCGTAAAGTGCGCTCCGCCGAGCGCGAACACGGCGGTATGTTGAACCGCCCCGCGCTGGTAAATCACCAAGCCCGTCGTCTCCGCCCCGATGTCCACGAGTGCCGCCCCGAACTCTTTATCATCGTCGGTCAG
>JBGTMR010000066.1:0-49558 GCA_041743485.1 Pyrinomonadaceae bacterium | reverse complement strand
CTGGGGTCGTCCTTCTCCCGAAGTTACGGACGTATTTTGCCGAGTTCCTTAACCATAGTTCTCCCAATCGCCTTGGTATTCTCTACCTGTCCACCTGTGTTGGTTTGGGGTACGGGCACCACACGTACTAGCTAGCGGCTTTTCTTGGCAGCATAGGATCGGTGACTTCGCCTGATTCGGCTCGGCGTCGCGTCTCAGGATGTATGAGGACCGGGTTTACCTGGGCCTCTCCCTACACGCTTACCCCAGGACAACCATCGCCTGGGATCACTTACCTTCCTGCGTCCCCGCATTGCTTGCCTCCACAACCTGGGTCGGTTCGTACGCCAGCCCGAAGGCCGGCGGCATCCCCTTAGCAAGACTGCTTTGGCATGGGCGCATAATGTGGTGGTACTGGAATATCAACCAGTTGTGCATCGACTACGCCTCTCGGCCTCGTCTTAGCTCCCGACTCACCCTGGGAGGATTAGCCTTCCCCAGGAACCCTTGGACTTCCGGCGGAGGGGTTTCTCACCCCTCTCTCGCTACTCATGCCTACATTCGCACTCGACCACGCTCCACGACGGTTTACACCATCGCTTCTCTGCAAGATCGACGCTCCGCTACCACTCCTACGTAAACGTAGAAATACACAGCTTCGGCTCTGTACTTGAGCCCCGTTACATTGTCCGCGCAGGATCACTCGACCAGTGAGCTGTTACGCACTCTTTCAAGGGTGGCTGCTTCTAAGCCAACCTCCTGGCTGTCTGTGCAATCCCACATCGTTTACCACTTAGTACAGAATTAGGGGCCTTAGCTGGTGTTCTGGGCTGTTTCCCTCTCGACCATCGAAGCTCATCCCCCGAGGTCTCACTGCCGCACTCTGGAGCCATGGCATTCGGAGTTTGGTTGGGGTCGGTAACCTTGTGGGGCCCCTAACCCATCCAGTGCTCTACCTCCATGGCTGAACGTGCGACGCTGCACCTAAATGCATTTCGCGGAGAACCAGCTATCACCGAGTTTGATTGGCCTTTCACCCCTAACCACAGGTCATCCCCTCCGTTTTCAACCGAAGTGGGTTCGCGCCTCCACGGGGTCTTACCCCCGCTTCACACTGCCCATGGCTAGATCACTCGGCTTCGGGTCTACAGCATGCGACTGAACGCCCTATTCAGACTCGCTTTCGCTCCGGCTTCCCCTCACGGGTTAACCTTGCCACACACCGTAACTCGTAGGCTCATTCTTCAAAAGGCACGCCATCGTGGCCACCGAAGTGACGACACTTTGACTGCTTGTAAACCAACGGTTTCAGGATCTATTTCACTCCCCTCCCGGGGTACTTTTCACCCTTCCCTCACGGTACTCGTGCACTATCGGTCGCCAGCTTGTACTTAGCCTTACGAGGTGGTCCTCGCAGATTCACACGGGCTTTCCCGGATCCCGTGCTACTCGGGAACACCATCGGGAGGTCACTCAGGTTTCGTGTACGGGGCCATTACCCTCTGCGGCGCGCCTTTCCAGAGCGCTTCCACTACCCGGTGACTTGATAACTCCCTTGAGGATCTGCCGATCCTCGGTGATAGGTCCCACAACCCCGTCGCAGCATCGCCGGCAGGCTGTACCACTACGACGGTTTAGGCTCGATCCCGTTTCGCTCGCCGCTACTCAGGGAGTCTCGATTGATTTCTTTTCCTTCGGGTACTGAGATGTTTCAGTTCCCCGAGTTTGCTTCGCTTCACCTATGTATTCAGTGAAGGATGACTGGGCATGACCCCAGCCGGGTTTCCCCATTCGGATATCGCCGGATCAAAGCTCGCTTAGCAGCTCCCCGACGCTTTTCGCAGCTAACCACGTCCTTCATCGCCTCCTACCGCCAAGGCATCCACCGTCTGCCCTTTGTAGCTTGACCATAAATCAGTTAGGCAGTGTCGATACAGATTCTCGAGCAGGGCTTGGGAGCCCCCCGAGTTTCCTGAGACTTTTTGGTCTCATCGACTCTTGTCCTGCAAGCAAGACGCTCTCAGCTCGGAAAGATATTCAGTTATCAAAGATCGTTGGATCAGAAGATCGTCTCCCGCCTGTTTTGGGCGGGCACATCCGATGGATGCCTTTTTCATTCGACTCGGCGCCGCATTGCGACGACCCGTGTCGATGATGACTCTGGACCTGGTGGAGCTGGACGGGATCGAACCGACGACCTCAGGCTTGCAAAGCCCGCGCTCTCCCAGCTGAGCTACAGCCCCGTGCTTTGCATTTACTCTTTACCGCAAAAACCGTGAGCGGCGTTACTTCCTGCACGCTCGTCAACGCAGGGCAGAGTATCAAAGGAATTTATCAAGGGTCAACCACCTGACTTTTGCGACTGCTTCACACGCTCGCCGTTTCAGCCGCGACCTGTTCCCACTCGGCGTAGAGTTCTCGCAAAGTTTCGTTCGCGGCTTCGTAGTCACGATTGAGGGTTTGCAGTTTATTAGCGTCGCGCGCGGTTTCCGGCTGTCCCATTTGATTCGACAAATCGCTGATTCGTGATTCAAAAGCGGCGATGTCGGCTTCGATTTTCTGCTGGTCGCGGGCGTTCGGCTTGTTTTTCTTGACGACACGAACGCCGTTCCATTTGTCTTCCGCGTCATATTTCGATTTGCGTGCGGCGTGGTCTTTTTCGGCTTTGGGCGGTGTTTGTTTTGATGGCGCGTGAGCTTCGGGTTTGGGCGGTTTGTCTGCCGCGACTTCGGGCGCACCGCTTTGTTTGCCCGCTTCGAGTTTCCAATCGTGATACTGCGTATAGTCGCCGTCGAAGTGTTCCGCGCCGCCTTTGCCGTCGAGGGCGAGGATTTGCGTCGCCACGCGGTCGAGGAAAAAGCGGTCGTGCGAGATGGTGATAATCGTGCCTTCGTAAGCGTCAAGGGCTTCTTCGAGACTCTCGCGCGAAGGGATGTCGAGGTGGTTCGTCGGTTCGTCCAAGACGAGGACATTGACGCGCGAATAGATGAGTTTTGCTAGCGCGAGACGCCCTTTTTCGCCGCCGGACAAGTCCGCGACGTGTTTATAAACGTCGTCGCCGACAAACAAAAACTTGGCGAGGAAGCCGCGCAGTTCTCCTGTCGTCACGGTGTTGGGCGCGACGCGGCGCAGTTCCATAATGATTTCATTGCGCTCATCGAGGTCGTCGAGTTGTTGCGCGTAGTATCCGGTTTTGGTGTTTGAACCCCATTGCATCTCACCCGCGAGCGGTGGAAGTTTGTTCAAAAGGGTTTTGATAAGCGTGGTTTTTCCCGAACCGTTTGAGCCGATGACGCCAAGTGCTTCGCCGCGACGAAGCGTGAACGTGATGCCGGAAGCGAGAATTTTATCGGGATAGCCGACGGTTAAATCAATCGCTTTGAGCGTGTCTCTGCCCGTGCGCTCGACGCCTTTGAGTTGGAAGTTGCCTTGCGCTGAATCGGCTTGCACGGCTTCGACACGATCTAGTTTTTGAAGCATCGTGCGACGCGATTTCGCCTGTTTGGTTTTCTGTCCGGCAAGGTTTTTGCGGATAAATTCTTCGGTCTTGGCGATGAGTTGTTGTTGATTGTCAAACGCGCGTTGTTGGGCTTCGCGGCGTTCTTCGCGCTCAATCACAAAGCGCGAATAGTTTCCCGTATAGCTGACGGTCTTGCCGCGTTCGACTTCGACGATGCGTTTGCAAGTGCGGTCGAGAAAGTAACGGTCGTGCGAGATGATGACGTAGGCGGAAGCATATCCGGCTAAAAACTCTTCGAGCCATTCGACCGCCGTCACGTCCAAGTGGTTCGTCGGTTCGTCAAGCAACAGCACATCGGGTTCGGCTAAAAGCAAGCGCGCCATGCCGAGACGGTTTTTTTGACCGCCTGAAAGCGTCGCGGTTTGCATCGTCCACATCTCGCGCGTAAAACCCAAACCTTGCAGAATCGCTTCGGCTTTCGCGGCATACTCGAAGCCGCCTTCACGTTCAAACTCGCTTTGTAAATCGCTGTATCTTTCAAGCACGGCATCTAGGTCGTCGGGGTTTTCACCCATGCGATGTTCGAGTTCGTGCATTTCATGTTCGATTTGTTGAAGCCGTCCGAAAGCGGCGAGGGCGGCTTCGTGAACCGTCGTGTCTTCTTCAAAGTGAACGTGTTGCGCGAGCAAGCCGAGTTTGAGTCCGCGTGTGCGAACAACATCGCCTTCATCCGGCGTTTCTTCGCCGCTGATTGTGCGAAACAAGGTGGTCTTGCCCGCGCCGTTTCTGCCGACCAAACCGACGTGTTCGCCGGGATTAACTTGGAGCGACGCCCCGCGCAAAATATCGCGCGCCCCGTAGGATTTATAAACTTCAGAAATGCGAAATAACATGATGACCCGATTTTATAATGACTCTTGTTTGAGAGACACACGAAGCGGGTACAGGCTCTTGTTAATGCTTTGAGCGTTGTACCCGCTTCTTCATGAGTAAAGCGAAAGTGATTAGCGCGGCGAAGAAGTCGCGGCGGGCGATGCCGTCGTCGTCGGAGCCTGTGTGTTTCCGTTGGTTGTGTTCGGCGATGCCGAGGCGTTCGGTGATGCGTTCGGCGAAGCAACGGCGTCAGCACCCGCCGGACGCAGACCGCTCAAATTGGTCGGGTTGTTATAAATGTTTTGCGCCAAGTTATTTTCGACTTTGGCTTCGCGCATCGCCAACGCGACCAAGACTTCGTTGAGCAAAGATTGACGCTGACTGATGAGTCCGCGTTGAATCTCCTCACGCACGCCGGGCGATTCGAGCGTTTGATTTTCGCTTTGCAAGCGTTTGGATGTGAGTTTGAAGACGATGATGCGCCCGTCTTCAAAGCGCACGGGTTCGGTAATATCGCCCGCTTGCAAGTTGAAAAGTCGTGTCACCAATTCTTGCGGGAAACGGTTTTGACGAAGCTGTTCTTCGGTCGCAAAACCGATGTCGCCGCCGCGCACGTTTGAAGCGTCTTCGCTTTGTTCACGCGCGACATCGGCAAAGTCCGCGCCGCCGCTTCTCAGGCGTTGATAGACTTGATTGATTTTCGCGGTCGCTTCGGTTTCGCTTTTGGCATCGTTCTGTAAGCCGTTGTCCTGCGGGTCGGCGACAATCATCGCCAATCCGACGCCGCGTCCGATGACAAACTGCTCTTTGTTCGTGTTGAAGTATTCTTCGACTTCGCGGTCACTGACCGAACTGACTTTCGCGGCGGTGCGCTCCTGAAGTTTGCGAAGCGCGAGTTCGCGGCGAACCTCTTCGCGGAAAGCTTGGTCGGTTTGATTGCTTTCTTTCAATAATCTTTGAAACGCTTCATCGGTCAGGCTGCGTTGCTGTTTGAAGGCGGCGACAGCTTGCGTGATTTCGTCTTCCGACGGCAAGAGTTTCTCATTCTCGGCGCGCTGAAACAAAACTTCGCGTTGTATCAAACCTTCGACCACTTGAAGACGCGCAGCGGCGAGTTCGAGCGGCGAGAGTTGCGATTGTCGCCCTTGAGCCTGCGTGTTAAGCACACGCTCGACTTCGCTCATCGGAATGGCTTTGCCGTTGACCGTCGCGGCGGTTGCATTGTCGCCGCCAGTGGTCGCACCCGTTCCCGTGCCGTTCGTGCTGCCGCACGCGAAGGTAAAAAGGGACGTGAAGATAACGGCGCATATTAATAACAGTTTATTGATTCGCACTTTAATAACTTTCGACTCCTTACGTCGCCGGTCTTTGAAGCACCGGCGAGCTAATCGGCTCGTGATTTGGAACACAGCCTTGACGCGGTTAAAAAGCGTTTGCTATCTTGCCTGTTTTCCGGCAACCCGGATGACATTGCTATAACAGGCGAAGCAGATTAAATTAAGTACAACGTAACTTTTGGAGGTAACATAAATCATGGCTAAACGATGTGAACTTTGCGGCAAAGGTCCGCAATTCGGAAACAATGTCTCTCACGCAAACAACCGGACGCGCCGCCGCTTCAATCCGAATTTGCAACCCGTCCGCGCCCAACGCGGGGCGACCGTCGAACGTATCAGAGTTTGTACACGCTGCATCAAAGCGGGCAAAGTGTTGAAAGCGGCTTAGGCTTTCATAATGGCTTTCATAAGCGAAAGCAAGTTGCGCTGTTTGAATTGAACCGCGCTTTTTCTTCTCTTAAAACTTCGATAATTCTTTCAACCAAAATACACGCGCTTGTTTGTCTTTGACGGGAGCAAGCGCGTCGCCGTGTTTGCGGGTGAGTGTTTAAGATGCTTTCCCGGTTTTGTTTGCGATTAAAGCGACGGCTTCGATTTCAACTTTCACGTCACGTGGTAGCCGCGCCGCCTCAACGGTCGAGCGCGCGGGCGGAGCATCGTTAAAGAATCCGCCATAAACTTCATTAACAGCCGCGAAGTCGTTCATGTCACGCAAGAACACGGTCGTTTTCACCACATCTTTCATACCGCACCCCGCCGCTTCCAATACTGCCGATAGATTTTGCAAAACGCGCGTCGCTTGTTCGCGCGCGTCGCCTTCGACGAGTTCGCCGCTTGCGGGGTCGAGCGCGATTTGACCGGACGTGAAAACGAAATCGCCCGCGATGATTGCCTGCGAATATGCGCCGATGGCGCGCGGTGCTTGGTCTGTGTGTACGATTTTTTTCACGGCTTTTCGATGCCCACTATACCTGACTGTAATTCGTCTCCCGAAACAAACCGCGCATCTTAGCAAACACTCGGCTTGCCTTCAACTTGCCTTTCAAATTAAAAGCGGAAGCGTGCGGTTAAAACCTTAACTTTATTCCGCTCCGCCGTTCATGCGTTCGACGCCAAGCACGCCGGAGACGCCGCGCACCGAACGCATAATTTTATCGAGATGTTTCAAGTCGAAGACCTCAACCGTGACTTCGATGTGTCCTCTGTCATCGGATGAAATGCTGGCGCGCGCGTCTCTGATACCGGTTTTGGTGTCGGAAATGGCACTCGTAATTCCGGCAAGCATTCCGGTTCGATTCTCCGTGACGGCGAGGAGTTTAACGGCATAAGCGGTCTTGTCGGCGGCGTGCGACGCCCATTCGACTTCCACGATGCGTTCGCGGTTCGCCATTAACGAATCAACATTTTTACAACGACTCGCGTGGACGGCGACGCCTTTGCCGCGTGTGATGTAACCGATGATTTCATCGCCGCGAATCGGATTACAACATCGCCCGCGCACAACCAGCACGTCGTCAATGCCGCGCACGCTAATCGCGTCATCGCCAAGCCTTATAAATTTCTTGACTGCCTGCACGCCTTCGCGCACGCCGCTTCGCAAACGCGATTCTTTGCGCGCCTCAATCTCGGCGAGTTTTTCCGCTCCGACGTGCTTTGCTAAAACATTGCGCGGAACGAGTTTGCCGTAACCGATGGCGGCAAGTAAATCATCAATGCGCCCGAAACCGTATTCGCCGGAAAGCTTTTTGAAGTCTTCGTCTTTGTAAAGTTTCTTTGCCGATAAGCCGAAGCGGGCGGCTTCTTTGTCGAGCAGCTTGCGCCCGATTTCCACCGATTCGGCGCGTTGTTGTTCGGCGACCCAGTGGCGGACGCGGGTTCGCGCTCTTGAGGTGACGATGAAGTTAAGCCAGTCGCGTGATGGATGCGCGTTTGCCGATGTCAGGATTTCGACGACATCGCCGTTTTGCAACGTCGAACGCAAAGGCACGATGCGCGTATTGATGCGCGCTCCGGTGCATGTATCACCGACTTCGGAGTGAATCGCATACGCGAAATCAATCGGCGTCGCCCCGCGCGGAAGCTGTATGACTCTGCCCATCGGCGTGAAGGCATAAACGTCTTTCGGATATAAATCGAGCTTCAGCGATTCGATAAAGTCGCGCGAATCTTTGACTTCCTGCGTCCATTCGACGAGCGAACGAAGCGATTGAAAAGCGGCGTCTTCATCATCGGCAACCATCTCGCGTTTGCCGTGTTTGCCGATTTTGCCTTCCTTGTATTTCCAGTGCGCGGCGACGCCTTCTTCCGCGACGTGGTGCATATCTTCGGTGCGAATTTGCACCTCGAAAGGTTGACCTTCAGAGCCGATGACCGATGTGTGAAGCGAACGATAAAGGTTATCGCGCGGCGTCGCAATCCAATCTTTGATGCGTCCGGGTACGGGTCGCCAAGCGTTGTGCATCACGCCGAGAGCCGCATAACAATGACGTACTTCATCGGGTGTAATGATGCGGATAGCGACTAAATCATAAACTTGGTCGAGTTCAATGCGCTGTTTTTTGAGTTTCTTCCAAATCGAATAAAGACGTTTGACCCGACCTTCGACGCGCACGACCGGAATTTCCGCCGCCTGCAAAGCATCTTCGATACGCGCCGTAGTACGCTCTAAAAACTTTTCGTGTTCGCTGCGCCGCGCCTCAAGTTGGGCGGAGAGGTGGCGATAATCTTCCGCGTGAAGATTTTGAAACGCGAGGTCTTCGAGTTCGCCGCGCAATTTACCCATTCCTAAACGGTGGGCAATCGGCGCGAAAATGTCGAGTGTTTCCTGTGCGATACGCTGCCGTTTCTCCGGTTTGAGCGCGCCGAGAGTCCGCATGTTGTGAAGGCGGTCGGCAAGTTTCACCAAGACGACGCGCACATCGTCAATCATCGCCAACAACATTTTGCGGACGTTTTCGGCTTGTTGCTCTTCGCGTGAGAGATTGCTGATTTGCGCGATTTTCGTTAAACCGTCAACCAGATGCGCGACTTCTTCACCGAAATACTGTTTGATAACCGAGAGTTCGACCAGCGTGTCTTCGACGACATCGTGAAGCAGTCCGGTGGCGACGGAGATTTCATCAAGCCGCATATCCGCGAGAATGTTCGCCACTTCGAGCGGGTGAACGAGATAAGGTTCGCCGCTGGCGCGCGTCTGCCCTTTATGCTCGCGCGCCGAAAAGAAGTAGGCGCGACGCAGCATATCAAGGTCAGCCTGCGGGTGGTGACGACCGACTTTCTGAACGATTTCTTCGATGCGAATCATCTTGGGAGCAAAATTGAACGGCGACTTCGGTTAAAGTAATGACGTTCGGTTAGATGAAATGTGGTTGAGTGTGGATTGCCTAGCCACACATTGAAGTCAACCAATATGCGTTTGGGTTATCGTGCAAGTGGTCAACACCAAAACAGGTGACGCTTAAACTCTTGAGAGTCGAGCATCACCTGTTTTGATGTTGAAATTCGGCGAAAAGTCTGGAAGCCTCGCGTCCTTAGTTTCAACCTTCCTTAGCCGCTTTCTCGGCGGCTTTGCGTTGCTTCTCTGCTTCCTTACGGCTTCTCTTGATGTCGCTTAATTCGCGGTTCTTGGCAATCGCTTCTTCGTATTGACGGTCGAAGTTGGCTTTCTCGTCAACCTTCTTTTCCATCTGAGCCATCTTCGACATCTCTAATAACAGGTTGGATTTGACAGCCCATGCCGCATCATTATTCGGGTCAAGCGCGACGGCTTGATTGGCAAGGTCTAAGCCTTCGTTCGAGCATTGACGGGCTTGCTCAAACGCCGCTTCGTCGGCAGGCTTCTTGTATTCCTTAATCGTCTTACCATCCCGCTCTACGGTTTGCATGTTATCGGTCTGCTCCGTGATGTCGTAGGAGCAACGCCATTTCTTGCCCGCAAGGAAGGCATAAGCAATAGCCCGCTTCTCGCCCGGTGCTTGCTGGTCATTCGCGGTGCGTTGGAGATATTCACGCTGCTTGTCTTCTTGCTTCATCAACCCGTAAAGCTGAACAATCGCGTTATAAGCTTCTTCGTTATTCGGGTCACGCCGGAGCAAGTCTTCATAAGCGGCGATGGCTCTGTCTGCAATAGCTTGGTTTTCCGGCGTCGAAACACCGGTGCGGTATTGCTTCTGAATTGCGCGGGCGCGGAATATCGGAGCGTTCTCTTGAGTCGGGTCGAGTGCGAGCGCAGTCTCAAAATGACCTTCGGCTTCTTTGAAATCGCCCGCTTTGTAAGCCCGCGCCCCGTCGTTGACTTCTTGCTTGGCGCGAACGTTGTTAATAAACCCGCATCCCGAAGCAGTTTGAACTACGATTAGGAGCAGGAAGGCAATCATAGTCTGATTTCGTGTCATGTTTTTAGGCGACTCCCCAAGCTTTAGCATCTAGGAACTTATCTAACAGGAACTTGTAACTTAAACCACGTTCTCGCTCATTAAGAGCGTTTATTGCTGTAAATCGTCAATCTGCAAGCCGACCGGACTCGCGCCCGCGCCTTTCACCACGTCAATAACCTTGACCACTTCCTCGTACTTAATCGAACGTGGAGCTTTGATAAAGACGCGCTTTTCGATGCGTTCTTCTTCGGACATACTGGCGAAGTTAGGCAGCGTTTCGATGTTTTCACGGTAAGCGCGATTGCGTAACCGTTCATCGAAAGTGGCGCGAAGTCGTTGACCGAGCGCACCGGCTTGATTGACTGTGCCGATAATTTCTTCGGCTGCGTTAAGGCGTAAGTTACCCTCACGGTCAATCCCGACGACAAGCGTCAAAGGATTAGGTCTCGGTGGGGTAGTCGTCTCCGGGGGCGGCTCTTGCGGCACGGCGGCTTCAAACTTGGTCGGTTTGAGCGGCGACAGCACCATGAAGATGATGAGCAACACGAGCAGCACGTCAATCATCGGTGTCATGTTGATGTACGGTATCGCACCCGCAGACTTATGTTTTGGTGGGTCGGTAAAAGAGTCCATAACCTTCTCCATGTCAGGCGAAAAACGGTTCGCCTTAAAATGCCCGGACGTTAAATAGTTTGTGTGCTGCGCCTGTTATTAAAGACGCAAATTCGTTTAGGTTGCCGGAGCTGCGACGGGAGCGGTATCGCCGCCCTTCTTTTTATCGGCGACTAAACCGATACGGTCAATGCCCGCTTTGCGAATCGCGTTAACGGCTTCGACGACGTTGCCGTAGTTGGCTTGTGCGTCGCCCTTGATATACACGATGCGGTCTTCGGGTTTTGTTACTTCTGCCATCAACTCCGTCACTCTAGTTTCGAGTGTCGCTTTGTCAACTTCATCTTTCCCGACAAAGTATTTATCGTCATTCGTCACCGCGACGACCACGGAAGTTTCTTTGATAATGCGCTGGTCTTCTTCCGGGTTGTCCAAGTTTTTCGGTAACGCGACCGTCACGCCGCTCTGCAAAAGCGGAGTCACGACCATGAAGATAATCAGCACGACTAACATCACGTCCACCATCGGCGTGACGTTGATGTCCGAGTTAAATCCGCCGCTTCCTCCAACTGCCATTCCCATAACCGTAATCTCCTTACGTTGTAATTCTTAATAACGCGAGTCCCAAGTTCAAGCATTCATGTCTTGAACTTGGAACTTTGAACATTAAACTATGGCTTGAGTTGGCGCGTGCGGTTACGCAAGAAATAGTCAATCAATTCGGAAGCAGAGTTATCCATTTCGACTACGAAACCGTCAACTTTTCCGGTGAAGTAGTTGAATAACCACACCGCCGGAACTGCGACCGCGAGTGACAGAGCGGTCGTCAAAAGGGCTTCCGCGATACCGCCCGCGACCGCGCCGATGCCCGCGCCTTCCGCCGCCTTCATACCTTGGAAGGCGTTGATGATGCCGAACACCGTGCCGAACAGACCGACGAACGGAGCGGTCGAACCGATAGTCGCAAGACCCGACAATCCGCGTTTGAATTCGTTGGTCTTAATCGCAATCGCGCGTTGCAGAGCGCGTTTCGAGGCGTCTATATCGTCGCTCGTTAATTCGTTTGCTTCCTGTGCGCGGAACTCTTGAAGTCCGGCGTTGACAACCATCGCAAGGTGCGAGCGTTTGTGCTTGTCACTGATGTTGATGGCTTCTTCGATGCGGTCGTTTTTGAGTGCCTGCGCGACTCGCGGCGCAAATTCGCGCGATTGTTTTTTCGCTGCCGAATAGGTCAGGAAACGCTCGACCATGATGGCGATGGAAAACACTGACATCAACAGCAAAATAGCGATAACGATTTTGCCGATGATGCCGGTGTTGCGAAGCATCTGGATGAGGTCGAATTCACTCGAAAAGTCACCACCCTCTTCGGCACCTGCTTCTTGTAAAAAGATAACCAAACCGAAAAACTTAAACGCGATCATACTCATTAAGGTCATGATGGGTTGAGCCTCCAAATCTCTTTTATTGTTTCAATCTTTGTTGCTGGCATTCGGGAACTTTGAAAATCTTATCTTGAGTCCCGATGCTGCCTGAAATCTCTTTCGCATTCGCGCGGGTAGGGCGCGACAGGGCAAGCCGTTACGGTGAAGGCTCACGCTTAGACTCAACCAAAAGCCGGTTACTCCAGCTTGAAGTTGTAGGTAATCGTTCCGTTCACTTTCACCGGCTGACCGGAAAGCAGGGTTGGTGAAAAACGCGCTTGCTTCGCGGCGGCGGCGGCGGGACCACGCAATAACGGGTGACCCGAAACGGCAGTCGCTGAAATAACGCTTCCTGTTTCACTGACGAGAATCTGAACGACGACCGTACCCGACGCGCGCACGGCTTTGGCGTTGGGTGGATAAGGCGGTGCGGGTTTGCTGATAGCTTTACCGTTTAGCACGCCACCGGACACAATCGTGTTCTTCGGTACGGGCGTCGGTGTAGGTTTCGGCGGCGGCGGCGGCGGCGGGACGGCGGCTGGTGGTCCACTTGGAACTACGGGACCCGAGCCTGAACCCGCACCACCCGTACCGACGGGACCCGTCGCGGCGGAAGGATTCGTGTTTCTCGTTCCCAACACAGCACCACCGGGCGGAACTGAAGGAACTTTACTGGCAACGGCGGAAACCTCTTTCGGCACACTGGTCGGCGTGTCCGCGCTGGCAACCAACTCGGTGCGCGTGGCGACTTCCTGCTCGGTGGTCGTCGGTTGTGGCTTCTGAATCTCTTCGGGTTCAGGCTCGGCTTGAACCGGAGTCACGGGTGTGTCGAGTTCGGCAAGCAGCTCGTAGTCAAGCGGTTCGATGTTGTTGACTTGATAAGTGACCCAGACGCCTAAAACTACCAAGATGATGAGGGTATAAATCGCCACCGTACCCAAAAGAAATGAACCTTTGCGTGCGAGGTCGTCTTTATGCACTTTAGATTCAACCAGATTGTCGAACATTTCAATATCCTCCGTCGTTATCCGGTGCCAAGAGGTTTCAGGAGAGCCACATTATTTGGAAGAAGCGGCGCACACACGGCTAAGAGACAGCGGTGATAACCGATTCTGTGGCTTTTACACTACGGGCGTACTCGTCGAGAAACGCTGTGTTGAAAATGTCTTTGATAAAGGGAAAGCGGCATAAACGACTGAACATTTGGAGCATATATTTTAGTAATGCTTGATGTAGAGTCGCGCGCCGCACAAGGTAAGAAACCAAAGTGTCGCTTCCCCTCCAAACTAGACCGATGCACAGTGCTTCAGTGTTCAGGTATATGCCTTTATTTACAAAGCAATGACCCGGACATGAGACGCCCTAGCGAGCTTATCTATTCAATTGGTCAGCAACGGGCGCAGTCTAGTCTTTCTTTCGCGTTTAAGTCAAGCGCAAATTTTACCGCGCGATTCTGTTTTCATTGACCGGACAGGAAGGATATTTTTGACCTGCGATAAGATCAACGCGCGATGGGCGTTGTCGAACGCTTTGCATTGCCACGCGCACCGCCGCGAACACGCGGCGCGTTATTCGTAACAGTGTTTTGCTTCGCCGCATTCACGGCGTGTTCGTTACCTTTATCAAGGCGTTGTTGCCACCACACCATAATCGGACTGGCGATTCCAATGGTCGAGTATGTACCGATGATGACGCCGATAAACAGCGCGAACGAGAACGGACGCAAGACCTCGCCGCCGAAGATAACGAGTGCGAGAACCGACAAGAAAACCAGCCCGCCCGTGATTATCGTGCGTGACAGAGTTTCGTTAATCGCGTTGTTCGTGGTCTGGTAAAGCGATTTACGACGGTGAAGGCGAAGATTTTCGCGCACACGGTCGAACGTCACAATCGTATCGTTGACCGAGAAACCGACGAGCGTGATAAGGGCGACGACGACCGTTAAATTGACCTCAAATTGAAACAACGAAAAGAAGCCGAGCGTGACGAGAACATCATGGAACACAGTGATGACCGCCGCCGCCCCGTAAGTCCATTCAAAGCGAAACGCGATATAGAGCAGCACGCCGACGAGGGCGAGCAGAGTTACGGCGATTGCCTGATTGCGAAGCGCGGGCGCGGCGACGGGTCCGACGTATTCGGTCGAAACGATTTCTACTTCCGCACCTTCACTGCGCCGCCCAACACGTCCGAGCGACGATAATGCTTGTTCTACGCGCGCGCGTCCGGCGTTGACTTGCTCGTCGCTACCGGCTTGATTACCGGCTTGAGCGTTGGCTTCGCCGTTCGGTTGGGTTTCAACTTGAGGCGGCGGAGCGGCGTCTGACACTTCCTGCGCGACGCGGATGATGACTTGGTTTTGGCGGTCAAAGTCAATCACGGGCTGCACGCTGGCATCGCCAAGTCCCTTCGCCGAGAGTGCCGCGCGAATATCTTCAACCGACGGACGTTGAGCGAACTCGACCGTGACCTGTGTGCCTTCGCGGAAATCAACACCGAGGTTAAACGGCTCCGTGCCGCCGGGAATCACCTGCCTTAGAATCGCGGAAGACAATCCGGCGAGCATCATTAAAATCGAAATCGCCAACAACACGCGACGCTTCGAGAGCCAATCAATTTTTACGTCTTTAAGAATTTCAATCATGTGAGTTTAGTAGGCAGTAGGCAGTAGGCGGTAAGCAGTAGGTAGTTAATATTTCTTCACTGCCTACTGCCTACTGCTTACTGCCTACTATTAAATGCTGAGTGTTTCAACGCGCTGTCCCTGTGCGCGGCGACGATTGATGACATACATGAAAATCGTGCGCGAAACATAAACGGCGGTAAAGAGGTTGATAATAAGTCCGAGAATAAGCGTCACGGCGAAACCGCGAATCGGACCCGTGCCGAACACAAAGAGAAACAGTGACGAAACTATGGTCGTGACGTGCGTGTCAATAATCGTGACGAACGCGCGGGCGAAGCCTTGGTCAATGGACGACGGTACGGTTTTTCCGCTTTGCAGTTCTTCGCGTATGCGCTCAAAAATCAGCACGTTCGAGTCAACCGCCATGCCGAGTGTGAGGATAAGTCCGGCGATACCGGGAAGCGTCAAGGTCGCGTCGAAGATGACGAGTGCCGCCATCGTCAACAGGAAGTTGAGCAGCAGCGCGACAACCGCGTTGATGCCCGAACCGCGATAGTAAAAGACCATAAACACGATAACGAATAACAGTCCGGCGACCGAAGCACGCACGCCCGCCCGAATCGAATCCGCACCGAGCGAGGGTCCGACGGTGCGTTCTTCTTGGTACACGATGCGCGCCGGAAGCGCACCGGAGCGCAAATTCGAGGCGAGATCGTCGGCGGCTTGGCGCGTGAAGCTTCCGGTAATCTGCCCGCGATCCGAAATCACGCCGCGAATCGTCGGAGCGGATTTAATTTCATCGTCAAGCACAATGGCGAGCGGCGCGCCGATGTGAGCCGCCGTCCACGCCGCAAACTTTTGGGCGGGTTCAGGTTTAAGCTCAAAATCAATTTCGTAATTATCGCCGCCCGAACGCCCTTGCACAGAGGTCGCGTTTTTGAGGTCGTTGCCCGCGACGATTGCCGGAGTTTCGACAATCATAAACTGCGGCGGCGGTGCGACGTTCGTCTCAACATCGTCAATGTCGCGCTCGACGTAAGGAAATATATTGCGATTTGGGGGAAGTGTGCCGCCAAGCGATTGAAGTGCTTCTTCACGGGTCGAATAGATTTGTTTCGGCGTGGTGACGACGCTCATCAATTCAAGCCGCGCTTCCGCTTTAATAAGATTTTTAATACGTTCCGGGTCTTGCAAGCCGGGCATTTGAAGCAAAATCTGGTGTGACGTGGGCGCGCCGTGGCGTTGCAATGTCGGTTCGGCGACGCCGACCGCGTTGATGCGGTTTTCGATTCGCTGTTCGGCAAGGGCGACGGCTTCTTCACTTAAAAGGCGGACGGCTTCGCGCGTCATCGTCCATGTCACGATGTTGCCGTTGACATCGGATGTGAAATATCGGAGGTCGCCAATAGTGCCTAACTTATCCTCCGCTTCGTTCGCCTTCGCCGCGTCCGCCGCTTCGAGGATGATGCGGTAAGTATCGTTTCCGATTTCGTTGCGTGCTTCGGTTGTTGCATAACCCGCTTTGCGCGCCGTCTGCGTGATGTCCGTCATCGTGTTTTGGGTGACGGTTTGAAGATAATCCTTAACCTGCACCTGCATCACGAGATGCGTGCCGCCTTTGAGGTCAAGACCGAGATTGATGTTGTCTTCGAGTGTGCGCTGAAAGCCGCCGTTGAGATAGGTGCGGGCGGCTTCCGTCGTGCGCGGTCCGAAGACGATATAGAGTGCCGTCACAGTGATGGCGAGAATGATGATGAAGCGTTGTAAAATCTTACTTTTCATAGCTGTTAGGGATGCGTTTGACGAAGGCAGAAGATGTACGAAGACACGCCGATTTTCTTTTGAAGATTGATGCTTACGGTTGTTTCTTTTCCAGTCCGCCGTGAAGTCCGGCGACGGACGCGCGTGAGATTTCAAGCATTGACTTGTCGGCACTTCGCACAATCAACGAATCGTCGCGCACGGCGGTGATAGTCGCAATGATGCCGCCGCTTGTCACTACTCTGTCGCCCGCTTTAAGTTCGGAGATAAGAGTTTGCAAAGCTTGTTGACGCTTGCGTTGCGGCATGATGACGAGGAAATAGAAGACGCCGAAGATGAGCAGGAACGGCGCGAAGTTTATCAGCGTCGGAAGGATGCCGCCTTGTTGGATGAGCGCGAATAAAGTCATTGAAGTTGTGGCGAACGCCGCTCGCAAAAGCGGTTAAGTGAGACTTGAATTTACAAATGAGATTAGAAGCCATCTCAAAAACGGTTTTTCTCTGCGGAACTCTGCGTCATCACTCTGCGAAACTCTGCGTCCAAAGATTTTTCTTACGCAGAGACACGCAGAGGGCGGACGCAGAGTTCCGCAGAGTTTTCAATCAAAAGCTATTTTTGAGGTAGCTTGTATAACAAGTTCGGAAAGTTTTCATCACAAGCGCACCGGATATGCAGTGAGAACGCCTTCGCGCCTCACTCGACGCCCGCCGCTATCTCCGCTAAAAAATCCCGCCGAAAATCGCTGAAGTTATGAGACCGGATAGCTTGCCTGACACGTTTCATAGTGTCAAGGAAGAAGAACAAGTTATGATGCGTCAACAAGATACTCGCCAACATTTCACCCGTCATGTACAAGTGACGTAGGTACGCCCGCGTATGACGACGACACACGGAGCATTCACATCGCGCGTCTAAAGGGCGCGTGTCCGTCGTAAATCTCGCGTTCTTGATGTTCAACTTTCCGCGCGAAGTCAAAGCCTGTCCGGTGCGTGCATTGCGTGTCGGCAACACGCAATCGAACATATCCACACCGCGCGCCACACCCTCAATTAAATCCTCCGGCGTCCCGACTCCCATCAAATATCGCGGCTTATCCACAGGCATCTCCGGCGCGATTTCCTCAATCACGTCATACATCACAGTCTTTTCCTCACCGACACTCAACCCGCCCAAAGCATAACCATCAAAACCAATCTCGACCGTGCGCCGCAAACTCTCGCGCCGCAAATCAACATGCGTCGCTCCTTGAACGATTCCGAATAAGGCTTGTGAATTACTCAATCGTATTTGACGCGGTTCTGCTTCACCCGAAATTTCAAATGGCAAATTTGAAATTGCAGAAGTCGAACCCGGAATTTTATTTGAAACTTCAGTCCCCGCATTCGAGATACTGGTTCTCGCATTCGAGATACCATTTGAAACTTCGTCTATCGAATCCGCAGTTCTATTTGAAATTTCACATTCATCATTATTTGAAATCTCAAATTTGCCATTTGAAATTTGTATGCGTCCGGTATCCGCTTCTTCGCGTTGCAATTCATCAAATCGAATCCGCGAACGCTTCCCCCAACGCAACGTCAACTCCATGCTCTGCTTCGCCATGTCATGCTCCGACTTTCCCGGCGCACATTCGTCGAACATCATCACGATGTCGCTGCCCAAAGCGGCTTGCACTTCCATCGAAACTTCCGGCGACATGAAGCGCGAACTGCCGTCAATGTGCGAACGAAACTTAACGCCGTCTTCGGTAATCTTCCGCAACTCACCCAGACTCCACACCTGAAACCCGCCCGAATCCGTCAGCATCGCCCGCCGCCAACTCCCGAACTTATGCACACCGCCGCACGCCCGTATCACGTCCGCGCCGGGACGCAACCACAGGTGATACGTGTTCCCCAAAATAATCCGCGCGTCGAGTTCTTCAGCTTCCAACGCCTCGAACCGCACGCCCTTAACCGTCGCTTGCGTCCCGACCGGCATAAACACCGGAGTCTCGATTACCCCGCGCCGCGTATGAATCAAACCCGCCCGCGCCGCGCCTTCAGTCGCTAAAATTTCAAACTCAAGTGCTTTCAAACCGTCATTACTTGATATCATGCAAATAAACGACCTTCACCAAATCACTTTTATGCATCGGCTTTGTCGGCTTCTCCAAAGTTATAAACTCATCGGCATTTGCTTCGTAAGCTGCGGCTAAATGAATGGCATCAGCACCCGATAATCCCAACAAACACGCTTCGTTATAAGCAATCTTTGTAGTGCGGCTATTTACTTCTACGCGCTCAACACACGACGCAAAAAAGTTCTGACAAAACTCGACCGATACTTGACGCTTGTTATGAACGGGCTTCGGCAAAACTTCGAGTTCAAGAAAATCGCTTGCCACAAACTCGCGCTGTTCGCTGTACAACAGATTTTCTATTTTCATTATCAACACCGCATCATTGATGTTTGTCGCGTTAATCAAAATGTTGGCATCAACAAACGTGCGCGTTTTGTTAGTCATCTTCATCCCACGCGCTCGCGCCTTTGCTTTCTCTTATTTCGGCGTTGAGTTCTTCTTCCGTTTTAAGCCTTCCGTCAAGCCGCAGATTTTCCATGCGCGCCGCCATCATTAAGCGTATTAGCTTTGAAGGATGGTCTTTATATTTCGCCTGTAACTCTTCTTCCGCCTTCAAAGCCGCCAAGTATTCTTCATCCGAAACTTTCTGATGCAAATTGTTTGACATAAAACTTTCACCTCATAAGAACAAAGAAGTTGTTTTAGGATAAACCAAATAACTTGTCTTCGTTCCAACTTTACCAGCTAAAATAATTTCATTTAGTTCATCAATAGAAACGCGCTTTTGCTCTTGCGGTTTATCACCTACCCACAACGCCTCAAACACAAAAGGCTCAAAGCAATGTGCGTCAATCTGCTTCAACGTCGCGGCGAGTTTAGGTAATTCTTCACAAGTCATATCCCAAGTTGGAGCATCCCAATCCGCCGAATCTTCAAGTAGATGACAAGCGCATCCATCTTCAATGGTGAGAATCGGTGCTTCCTTACGAAACCACTTCTTGCGCGCATACACACCGAAGCCTTCGCTTACCGTCGCCGCTTCCGCTATTTCGACTCCGCGAATTGCATCACCCTTTGAAAGCTCAATGGTTATAAATAAACACATGGCACTTCACTTCTTGCTCTTATGCCGTTCCACAATCCTGAGCGGCGTCGCAAAGAAATCAAATTCTTCGCGCAAACGATTTTGCAAATATCGTTCATACGAAAAGTGTATGCCCTTCGCGCCGCCCGCCGTGAAGACGATGAACTTCGGCGGGCGCACGGCTCCTTGTGTCACATACTGAACGTGAAGGCGCGAGCGTCCGCCTTTGACCGGGGCGGGTGCGGTCGGGGCACGGGGCGATTGAATCGCACGCTCGAAGAAGCGGTTGAGTTCGCCCGTCGGGATGCGGCGATTGCGGGCTTCGTTCGCTTTGACGACGAGCGGCAAAAGGTTTTGTACGCGCTGTCCCGTCAAAGCCGAAATCGTCACGACCGGAGCGTAATCTAAGAACTTCATACCGAAACGAAGCTTGCGTTCAAACTCAAGCGCGGTGTTCGTTTCCTTGTCCGGGATAGCGTCCCACTTGTTGACCGCGATGATAATCGAGCATCCGGCATCCACCGCGTAACCCGCGATGTTGGCGTCAAGCGCGACCGCGCCTTCCGTCGCATCAATCACGACGATGGCGACATCGGCTTGCTCCAAACTCCTTCGCGCCATCATCACCGAAAGCTTTTCGTGCATCTCTTCGGTTTTGCCTTTGCGCCGGATGCCCGCCGTATCAATGATGCGAAAGCGCGTGCCGTCCTGTTCGAGTTCGGTATCCACCGCGTCGCGCGTCGTCCCCGCGATGGGCGACACGATAACGCGGTCTTCACCCAAAATCTTATTCAACAGCGAAGACTTGCCGACGTTCGGACGCCCGACAATCGCCAGACGGATTTCACGCGCGGGCTTATCTTTCCCTTCATCCTCATCGTCCGTTTCGTCCGCTTTCATCTCAAGTTCCAACTTGTCTAGCAGCGCATCGAGCAGTTCGCCGACGCCCGTCCCTTGCTCCGCCGCAATCGGAAACACCTCGTCAAAGCCGAATTTATAAAACTCCGCCGCGTCCGCTTCGAGCCTGACGGCATCCGTCTTATTCGCCACGATATAGACGGGCTTTCCCGTTTCACGCAGAAGGCGCGCGAGTTCTTCATCCAGAGGCGTGACACCGGCACGCGCGTCAACGACCCACATCAAAGCCTGCGCCGATTCAATCGCAAATCCGGCTTGCGTGAAGATGTTCGCCGGAATCACCGCATCGTCATCGGGAACGATGCCGCCCGTATCCACGACCGCGAACTTGCGCCCCTGCCATTCCGTCACTCCGTAAATCCGGTCGCGCGTAATGCCCGGCTTATCACCGACGATAGAGCGACGCTCACCGACGAGGCGATTAAACAAAGTGGATTTGCCGACGTTCGGACGCCCGACGATGGCGACCAGCGGCAGAGGTGCGGCATGGTGTGGTTCGAGCGTTTCCGTCGAATCGGTATTGTTGATGCTCTCAGGCGTACTCATAAAATGGTTTCTCTCTGCGGTACTCTTGCGTCCGCCCTCTGCGGTACTCTGCGTCACAAAACTTTTCTAACGCAGAGAACCGCAGAGTTGAAGACGCGGAGAACCGCAGATTTTTAATCAATCAAAAGCTGTTGTTCGAGATAGTTTATATTTTGCTTTCGCCGGGAAAACGAAGCGAGTGTACTGTCACCCGAAACGCGCACGCAAACACGACCCCGTTTCATCATCCGCCGACCGCACGGTTAACGACCATGACGACCATCTCCAATCTGATACGCGCATGGCACACGACACGCGACCGCGCGCGGCGTTCCTTCACACGTCTTTCATCCGCCGACTCCGCACATAACTCATCGCCCGATTCATCACATAGTCATCACGACGCACCGCCCGTATCCGCCCACATCGCGCTCGGCGCGGCGGGCGAACAACTCGCCGTCTCACATCTTGAGCGTCACGGCTACGAAATCGTGGCGACCAATGTTCATCTTCCCATCGGACGCTCACTTCGCAACCAAATCATCAACGCCGAAATTGACATCATCGCCTATCAAGCCGACACGCTCTGTTTCGTCGAAGTCAAAACGCGCCGCTCCGATTGGTTCGCCGCACCCGAAGCCAACGTTGACCTTCGCAAACAACGGCAAATCACACGCGCCGCCCGCCGCTATCGTCGCCTTCTCAACTTGCAAGCAACCGCGTATCGCTACGATGTCGTCACCGTCATCCTTCCCGACGAAGCATCGGGCATCGCGCCGCGCATCGAACTTCTCCCCGCCTTCTGGACGGAAAGCAAATTTCGCAAACGTCGCTGGGAACATCACCACTGAGAATTTAACGCCCCGCTTGACCCAGCCGACGATGCTTTGTAGAATCCCCTTCCGTTAAGCAAAGCGGATGACCCGATGCGGGAGTAGCTCAGTGGTAGAGCATCGCCTTGCCAAGGCGAGGGTCGCGAGTTCAAATCTCGTCTCCCGCTTTTATGAAAGTCGAAGGTCGAAAGGCGAAAAGTTTTGTTTTAACTTTCACCTTTCGACCTTCGACTTTCTACTTTCCTTCGGCGGCGTAGCCAAGTGGTAAGGCAGAGGTCTGCAAAACCTTTATTCGTCGGTTCGATTCCGACCGCCGCCTTCTGTAACCCTTTTCACCTTACTGTTTACAGACGCAAACAAACTCCCCACAGCGGTCTTAAAAGATCACTGTGGGGAGTTTTGTGGGGACAATTTGGACTGCAATGAATGCATACTAAATAAATCACAAACAGTATCTACTCGATGATAGTAATCTGCTATTTATTGAACAGCTACTTCACTTAGCAATTTATTTACGTGTTTTAGTGAACTAAGCAGACTAGAAATAAAAGCTAATCCACTTCGAGTAAGACAGAATCACCTATATTTAGATTTGACAATTGTTCACCAAGCTTGGCTATCTCAGCTTCGTAGGATGCTCGTGTGGCATCCCCAAGTGCTGAGTGTTTTACCTCCCCAACTAAAGCGTCGTACCTAATCTTTTTATAAAAGGGTGAGCTCTTTTCGCGAGTTCGCTCAGATTGTGCAATTGCTTCTCCGAATCTCCCCTTCGCGATCTCAAGTCGGCATCTTAAACCTAATCTCACATCGTGCTTAATGTTGCCAAATTTCTGATCAAGAGTCTGCAAAACCTTCTCTGCCGCTTCTATATTTCCAAGCTCAATCTCACAGTAAAGTAGTTGTGCTAACACTTCAAAGGGTGGGCGATCTGCAATCTCTACTGCTCGTATAGATGCGTCCCGCGCCTCTTTTGCATATCTGAAAGCAAGCTCAACTCTTGAAAGCCTGTGTAAGTAGTATAGCGGATTATCGAGAACCTCAAGTCGTCCAAGCCCTTGACGAGCAGCTTGCTCATCACCTTTACGGGTAGCAATTTGCACCCAAAGATCAACAACATAACGATTGTCGCCGTGTCCCGCTATTGCTTCTTCTATATATCTGGACGCACTGACTTGATCGTTTATGACGAAATAGCAAAGTGCTAACTCTCTGCTAAGGGCTACGCCCCGCCTACCAAGTTTTTCTGCTTCCTTATAGGCTTCAATCGCTCGCTCTGTTCTTCCTCTTTTTCGTTCGAGGAATCCTTTCAGATAATACACATCTCGTTGACCAGCGTACTTGTTCAAATTCTCGATCTGTGACTCGGCTTCATCCCACCGCTCGAGCTGAATCAAAGATCGAATTAGATAATTTCTAGCAGTAAGGTTGTCCGGGCGTTGTTCAAGAGCTGTATAGCCGTATCTTGCAGCCTCTTCATAATTACGTTCGTGGTATAGAGTTTCAGTAATCTTTATAATGTCAGCTGCGAGATGTATGGTTGTATTTGCAAGCTCACGGTCATTGACTAAGGACGCTGCCCTGAACAGTACCCGCGATAATTCCAGCCGAGTATTGGTGACTTCAGCATTTTGTAAAAACTCGTTTAGGTTATTTGCTATGGCTCGTTGCTTGCTTTCGCTTGGAAATCCAAACGCTTTTGTTGCGGCTTCCGATATAGGATCGGCAACTCTGTACAACCCGTCCTCCGTCGTGGCGACGAATGCTAAATCGATTAGCTTTATCAAGAGTCCACTGAGTACTTCAATGCTGACATCAAAAGTTTGTGCGATTACCTGAATCGGAAGTGGGCTGTAAACTGCAAGCAACCGAAGAATTTCTTGTTCATTATCACTTAAACCTTGTTTTGCTAAGTGTTTTAAGAAAACGCTAGTCCGAAACTGAACTAATTGCGCCTTCTCTCTAATCAAAAGATCCATTCCATAGTACTTTGCCTGTTGTATAGCAAAGTATGCTGACGGTGGATAACCTGCTACGTAAGCGGCAAGGTCGTTAATCTGTGCGGGTGAAACTTCAAGCAACGATTGACCTGCAAGCATAGTAAGTAATCGCCGGCTTTCGTTTTCTCGTAGCGGTCTGATCGAAACTACTGGAATAGTAAGTTCTGAACTACGTTGAGGTCTACGTGGAGAAACAAAGAAAATGTAAGCTGTGTCATTTGGTTGTATTTGTCGTAGGAGGGTCCTTATGGGAGCCTGCATATACCCATCATTATCTAGCAGCCCTCCCTGATCAAAGAAAATGGGTAACTCACCCGCCGTAATCATTAAACGTAAATTTTCTAAAATCCGATTGAGTGCTTCTTCGTCTGTTAGGACCCTTATTTCGGCAACAATTCGCTCTAATCCCTCCTTTGTTGAGTATGGCTCGATATGATCAGCTACAATTAAACAAATATCATTTATCGAGTCACCTTCCCCTATTCGCAGTTCAACGAACTTTCTAAGATTCAATATGCTAGGCGCAACTCGTTTAATTAAAGATCGTCGTCCAATTCCAGGAAGTCCGGTGATAAATACAGCATGAGGCGGGGATAAAGTGTCCAGCGGGGTTAATGTTTGCTCAATCTCTTCAACTTCACTACTTCTACCCACAAAAAAAGGATTTTGCCTCTCGCGTAGGATCTCTTCAAGATGAAATTTTATATCGCGTGCAACAACCTTGGGGGTTTTTTCACGACGTATCAGGGTCCTCCTGAGCCATTCAGGGATATCTTCAATTTGCACCGAGCTGTCAATTATATAAACTAAAGATTTAGGCAGCTTATGACGAAGCTGACCATACCATGCCTCTTTTGTTTCGAACTCAACCCAAAGAGATTTTAAGGATTGCCGAGTTGCAAATAGCACGAACACAGATGATTCATCCAACCCGTTTTCAATAGATGTCTTAAAATCTTCTCCAGAATCAAACGATTGCTCATCAAACACACAGTATTGGCGACCTAGCTCATTAGCTATGGCTCTAACAAACTCTTTATCTGTTGAAGAGTGCGACAGAAATGCTTTCAATTTATTCACTCCTTATTAGCTTGCAAGTCGACAAACTGACTAAAACTATGATGTTGTCAATCTTGAGCAGCTGTTGTATTAAAAAAAAGACAAAGTTTTCAGTCAAAATATATATGTCAGCAGTATTATGAGAAGGGATTAGCTTGATTCTTATTTGTCGAAACTTCCCGTAACAAGAGAATGGATTTTTTGCATCGTGTTAAATCGGTGTTCTCGGATCGGAAGCCTACAAATCAGCCTCTGGCACTAACAAATCAGGAGTCCAGACCCGCTCAGCGATCTGACGATATAACTCACTTCGCTCGTTCAAATCTTCCTTCTTAAACTTTTCGTGCGCGCGGAACGGTAGCCCACTCTCGTTCACAAAGCGCATAAAGCCGGGGTTGTGCTCGTAGCATTGCAGATTGAGCGACCGCGCCAGTAAGTTCTGAGAGTTGTAATGCGGCAATTTGTCATTGTAGGGCAACGCGCCATAGCTGGCGTTGAAACTTTTGGGTAGAAGCAGAAGTCCACCGACGCGGTTACGATGCTCGCTAAACTCATAAGCATTCTTGAACTCGTCCGTGTGACGTTCCGGCTTGTTAGCCCAAACATGCTCTACTTCGTACCGACTCCTCCCGCTGTCGCTCAAGTATTCGTGGTACCGTGAAGGCATACCTGACTGCTGCTCCACATAGTCCGTTAGACGAGCTAGAATGCGGTGCAAAGCGCGACGGTTCTGCTGATGTAATGCGAACCTATCTTGGCTTGCAAATGTTTCTCCCATCCCCGTCAGTTCTTTCCGCAGCCTTTCAGCCAGCGACACAACATCCAGTCCCCGTATATCTCGCATAACCAAAAACATCGCGTACTGCATCGTTGAGTAAGCGATGCTGCGGTAGTTCCACAACCGCCGTGTAAGCAGGATGTCCAAAAACATCGCCACGAGGCGCAATTTTCGCAGCACGGCTTCTTCTGTGTCATCCACTCGTAGTGGGGCGAGTAGCAGCATATATTGGAGCGTGAAGCCCTTATCAGCGTTGTAGCGAACATGCTCAAGCCCGGGCTGTAATGTCGTTGAGGTGTCCATCAGGCGTAGATACTGGCGTGAATAGAAATCGAAGTTCCGCTCGATGAACCGATAGAAGTCGTCTGACTCTTGTAACCCAATTGAGTCGCTGGCATCACGCAGCCAGCGGTGATACTCGGTACCAATGCGGTCAAAGTCTTCCTGCTTTGCACCCTTTTTGCGCTCACGGATTTTCGTGGCGTACTGGCTGCGGAGCCACGCCTTAAAACTGTCTGGCTCCACTTCCTTACCGCGCTCATTAAGTTCCAAAACGCGGCTCTTCCAGAGACTGTTGACTGCGTTCTTCTTTCTCGTATCCTCTATGTTAGCGAGCAGATAGCCCTTGAGCATGTCGGTTGGACTGAGCGACAGCCCACGGTCATTCATTGTCTCGAAGATCGAATATGCGTCGTCGTCGGAGTAAGCCGTGATCTCGACGAGATGCACGTTCTCAATAAGCCAGTCTATGAAATAAGGAAGTGCATCTTTACGAAGTTCATCAGGAAAAATCTCCTCAATATCTTGATGGCGGGCAATGATGTTCTGCACTGATTCAGGTTTGTCGGTAGCGTCGTAGCCTTGCTGCTCGAAGAGAGCCTCCATACACGACGTTCGTTCATCCACATGCAAATTGAAGGATTTATCGCCGTACTGTTCTGAGAATATAAGTTCGTCAATATTGACCTGCTCAGCGTGTTCGCGTTGTAGGTTGCGGAGGTATATCAGGAGGAGCGTAAGAGTGGTCAAACGCTGCTGACCGTCAACGATGTAGCTGGACCCATCTTTACTGCTGATAATTATTGAACCGAGGAAATAGTGTCCATACTCTTTAACTTTCTTACGGGCGTGATCGGATTGATAATCTTCCAAAAACTTGCCGGAGAGGTCTTCTATCAGCTCACGAATCTGCTTTTCCTGCCATTTGTATTCGCGCTGGTAATAATCAATAGAGTACTTGACGCCCTTCAGTAGTCCGCGAATTGTTTTTGCCTCGCCGAGAATTTCTCTCATTCAATAGAAGCCTCCATCTCTGAATTACTTGTTTCCAATGAGGTTTATACAAAACAAAATTAAACTATCTAAGCTTTTATGCGGAAGCATGTGCTCTACATAAGTAACTTTGCTTGGTCAGCGTTCGTATATCGAAAGCATCAGCAAAAGGTTGTAGCAAATAGCATCGCCCAAAACCTCAATATATTTGCGCGACCATCGTCTATAATTCAATCCTTTACTGCTGCATCCGGCTCGCCAAATCACGCAATGCCTCCAAGTGACCTTCCTTCAGCTTAAACTCGACCCGCCTGCCAGCTTGCATTTCGACCGCCTTCGCGTCAGCAAGCTTCTTTAGCATTTCCTTCGGCACTACTACGGCGGCAAGTTCTGTGTACATTACATTGCCAGAGCTGAGAAAACCCTTACTGGCTCCAACCGTGACATCAACCATCTTCATTTCACCGAGGTCGACGCGCTCTCCGTCAATGATCGCCAGCAGATGCGGCATATCAAGCTGATCGAACGCTTTGTATTCTGCGTGAAAGCGAAGCCCGAGGCTAACCTGCTTTAATTTATCAGTCAGCTGCTCGCCTTCGTGGGTGAAACCAGCGATGAGCGACAGACCAGAGCGCGGGTCGCCAAGACCTTTCGCCGGTGCGATGAAGTATGGCTTCAAGCGAATCGTAGTTTCGTTCTTGAACTTATCAAACTCGGATACGATGTCGCCTTTGTGTTTGAACTGGCGGGGCTGCTTAGGTGATTGCGCGTTGACCGTCGCCGATACTGCTAGAATAGTGCAGCATAGTGCGAACGGTATTAAAACAATAAAACGTCTCATGGTTATGTCGTGCTCCTTCGCTGTTGAGTGATGAGAAATGCCACGGGTTCCAGATGTGGAATCCCGGCGGCAGGTGAACGGTACGGCACTCTATCTACAAATGTAGATAGATTCAATGCTCATTCAGGAGGTCCGAAATCCTGATGGGCAAGCGACCCCGAAAGAGACCGTTACTCATAGGAGAGAAGTTGTTAAAGATCAGGATGGAAGCAGGTCTGACGCAAGCCGAGGTATGTAGACGATTAGGGCTGGACATACCCGCTACTGCTATATCGATCTACGAAAGCGGACTCAGAGAGCCTTCGCTTATAACAATCTTAGCGTATGCCCGTTTAGCGGGTATTTCAACCGACGTGCTTATCGATGATGAACTAGAGTTGCCAAGCATACTACCCCAGTACGGTAGATAGAGTGAGTCAAGCTAGAAAAATCAGGCAATCCCCAGCTACCTATCTTTTGAGACCGCCCGCTACAAACTTTTGTAGTTTCAGCATTGCGTTGAATTGATGTTCTTCGGTTGGATGTGCGTAGCGCAGCACCATCTGAATGCGAGAGTGTCCAATCATCGCCGCCAGCGTCACAAGGTCAACGCCCGCCATTGCTGCCCGCGTCGCCCATGTATGTCGAAGATCGTAGAGCCGAAACGGACGCACACCCGACCGCTTGACCGTTGCCGTGTGCGCGTTGTTGACCTTAATGATCGGTGCGTCGCTAACACCGCGCCCGGGAAAGAGATAGTCGCCCTTCACGTCGGCGAGTCGATTGGAGAGAACGGCAGCGGCTCTATCGGAGAGTGGAACTTTACGCTTCGCGGCTTTGGTCTTGCCATGAGGGTTAAAAAGGTACCCGTGTTCAAGGTGTATGTTCTCGCACCGGATGCGGCAAACTTCTTCCGGTCTTAATCCTGTTTCCAACATGAGAGTTGCAATGTCGCGCAAAGGCTGAGACGCCGCCAGTAGATACTGCTTCTCTTCATCAGGCGAAAGCACGCGCATCTGTTCATTGTTTTCGGCAAGGAATTTTACGCGAGAGACAGGATTTTTAACGACTACATCATCCTTGATGAAGTGATTGAAAAGAATCTTTAGGCAAGCGAGTTCGCGGTTGACGGTCGCGGGCATAATTGTTGACGCTGGCTTTTTTGCCACAGTCTTCGTCGCCCTCTTCGGCTTCGCGGTTTTCTTCGCGGGCGGACGCTTCTGTTGGCAGCTTCGCCAAAGCTTATATTTCTCCAAATCATGCGGCGCGATGCAGTCAAGCGGCGCGTCTTTGAAGAAAGCGAGTAATGACTTACTCGAAACTTCGTAGCGTCGATGCGTCGCCGGTTTCGCAGCGTGTTCATGTTCTGACCATGCGAGAAAATCTTTCATCGCCGCCACAAACGTCGGTACCGGCTTTGGCTCGTCTATGCCGACTTCGCCCTTTGCCAACTTCGTCTTGTACGCCGCTTCAATTTCACGCGCTGCCCGTCTGTTACCCGTCTTGGTCGGTCTTCGGATGCGGCGACCCTGAAAGACAAACTCGAACCAATAAACTTCACCGCGTTTGTAAATCGCCATACTAAGTATTCTCCTGTTGCCGCCAGACTGCGCCAGCATGTGGCTTGTGGTGCGTTGGCAACTTGTGTGGAAGGTTTGATAGTTGTCTCGGTAGCATAAGAGGGCTACACAAGCGTTAATCGCCCGTGTAGCCCTCTCCGGTTAGAAGTCCAAAGCCGCACGCTCGGCGGCAAGCTGTAAATGTGCGGAGACGGCGGCGGCAACGTGATAGCAAGGCTGACCGCGCTCACCGGCTTTGCATGAGCATGATGCGAACCGCTTGCCGTCGCGCTTTAAGCATTCGACCGTGTACGTCGCGCCAGTTATTTTATTCGTCACTGTGTAGGAACCGAACTTGACGACGCGCACCAGCGGCTTAACAGTACGGGCTTTGTTGATCGCGTTCTCTAATTTTGCGGCTGAGGTGAGTTGAATCATGCGAGTGTCTCCGTTTCGTGGTGTGCTTCCAGTGAATGTAAGTATCTCATGTATAGGATATATTGTCAATAGGTATATCCTATTTGCAAAGCATTATTGCGTGAGATATACTCCGCGCATGAGAGGAACATCTACAATGACTGTTGAGACACGAATCAATGACGTGCTGGCTACAAATGGCAAGACGCTTTACTGGCTGGCAAAGGAAACGGGCATCTCCTACAACACGCTTCACCGGCTACAGAGCAAGACGTCACAAGGTATTACCTTCGACGTGCTAGATCGCATCTGTACGGCTTTAACTTGTACGCCGGGTGACCTACTTGTTCAGGCACGCAAGAAGGGCGATAAGTCAGCACGCCCTTAGTACCTCAGGGCTTTGCGACCAGACGAACACGGGATGTTCGGTGGGTCACGACGCTGCGCTGCCCATAAAGCGAGCGCGACCGCCAGCACCAGATCGTCATTTGAGCCTTGCCTGCCGCCGTATGTGTCATTTGCCGCTTCCGTGAGAGTGACACGAAAGTCTCGTAACTCCTGCGCGAGTGTGGTTGCTTCCGGCAGCGACTTTGCGATCTTCAACTTATCACTCTGCAAAGCCACTTGAATCACAGCTACTAAGTGCCTCTTCGGTAGACGAACTATGCCCCTCGACCAATTTGCTTGATCGCCGCCCGTGATGATGACGGGTCGCAGCTCGGCGAGCAGTCGTTCACGCTTGAACATATCGACGACGGGCATGCCGACGCCGGTTGCATCGATGGCGAGCATCGGTTCATGCGCCTTGTTATTTCCAAGCGGCGCACGCTTCAGCATCTGCGCTACATCTTCGACAATTTGCGGATAGGGTGAGCCAAGTTTCCATCGTTCTAAGTGCCTGACGTTGAAAGTTGGTGATTCTTCCACATCGTGGCGTTCGGTGCCGCGTTCAACGATGGCGACAGCGGAGAAATCTCTCGCCTGCCCCAAATCAAGCCCTACAAAGTAGCGCGGCAGTGGCAGTTTGTGTCCTAAATCGTAAGTCAGCATCGCGTTCATCCTCCAAACAGCGGCGTCAGGGTTGCGTCCAACGAGCGGGCGATGTCCTCGCTTGCAAAAACTGAATCAACCGTGTCGGTAAACTGGCAAAGATATTCACTGCGAAAGGCAAAGTCAGGCATAGATCGCCGCTCCGCTTCTAAAAACTTTGGCGCGATGCGCTGGCATTGTGCAGCCGTGATTTGCACGCGCCGCCAATCATCGCCGCCATTTGCCCAAACATCGTAGAAAAACCCACGGCGACCAAAAGGCGAACTCAAGAGAACCACGCGACCGTTGGAGACGGCGACCATCGGGCGAACCCCTATCCACAAATCATCACTGATACGCGCAGCCTCATCAAGAATCAGGAGGGAGACACTGCTGAAGCCGCGTAAGGTTTCCTCTCGTCCAGGCAAACAGACGATGCGGCTACCGTTCTCAAGCTCCATGCGGAGCGCGCTTTCTTCAATTACCGGGCATATATCTGGGAGAAGGTTGTATAAAACTTTTATCCGGCGGAAAAGTTCCAGCGATTGACGTTGGCTAGGCGACGTCAACAAAATAAGCGAGCCGGGATGAAACAGTGCTTGATGCAGCGCGATGAAAGCCGTGATGGTGCTTTTCCCCACCTGCCGCGAACAGTTTAGGATCGTCAGCCGTGAGTAGAGCCGCAGCAAGTCAAGTTGCCATTGGTCGAGGGTGAAACCAGCGAGGACTGCTAACAACACCGGATCGAGGGCGAGAGCGAGATTAGCCGCAATACTCATTGTCATGTGGCACCTCCAGTGCTTGTAAGCTTTGAGCCACGGACGCGCGAGCTTGCGGGTAAGGCGCAAGTGCTTTTAGAAGCACGCTCCGCACCTCGAGCCATTGCGGGGCGAGCAGAACGTTGATTTGCGGTCTGTCATCCAACTCGCCGGCGAGCTTGCCAATCAGTTCGACAAGGCGCGTCAGTTCCCGAATGCCCGCCAACGCCGTTCGGTAGTCACCTTCCGCCTCCGCCCTGCCACAAATCCGGCGTGCATCCTTTTCCAGACCGCGAATTTTGCCGAGGAGGTCGTCTGCGTGAACGGCGTCTGCCCCTTCTTTTGCCTTTGTAAGTGCGGTGGGAAGATGCTCGGCTTTGTGGCGCGCCACAGCGTCCTTGGAGAGGCTGTGGCGTCGCGCTATGTCGCGCAAAGACTCGCCTTCAACAAGCGCGTGGTCAATTTCCTCGCGCTGCCGGTGATCGCAAACTGTGCATCGTCTCGCCATGTTTTACCTCATGCCGATTCGCCGTCAAGGTCATTTTGAAGCTGCCGCTCCAAGGCATCAATCAACTCAGCAAACTTTACCGACGGGCGAACATAAATCCTTTCGTCGCTAAAGGGCGTCGTCGCGTAACGATGAATCCACGGAAAACGAACCGCTCGCAGCTCGGCACCTCTAATTTCAATTTCCCGGATTGCTGCTTGAATGCGGCGTTCGTGCTCATCACTCCGCGCGGTTTGACTCGGCATCAAGAACAGTTGGTTCGATGGTTCGAGTTCGCCAAAAACCCGCTCGAACTCACGGCGCGCGGCAATCAGTTTTTGCAGGGCGTCAACCATGCGCCGACCTTCAACTTCCAGCGCGGCGTCGAGTTTTTGCCGAGAATCTTCGTAATCGTGCAAGTGCTCAAGGCTCTGCTCAGCAAGAACCAAAAGCCGCTCGATTTGCGCTGCCCGCTCCGCCCGAAAAACCGCATTTGCCTTCCATGCCCTGAGCTGTTCGAGGTCGCGCCGCCGCTCATCTAAAACTGCGATTTCGGTCTCCAAGTTTTCTGTCATTTCCATAATGTTCACCTTCCTTCAAGCGGATTGGGTTGTCTTTGTCTTTGGTCGTTGAACTGCTTAACAAGCCGGTTTGTGAGTTTCCGAACTTCGCCCTGTTCTGCGCTGGTCAAAGCTTTTAACTCAACTTCGATTTCTGCGATCTCTCCATCAAGAACCAGTCTTTGACTCAGAAGAGAACCATGTTTGTCTTGAAGAACTTCCTTTTGACTCATTTTCCACACCTCACTTTTTCGTTTATGGTTGATGTGAACGACGGCAACCGTGCCGTCGTGAAGGGTGCGACCGGAACGGCGGCGGCGAACAAGCAAATTCTGCCGCCATCCCAGATCGCTTCGCCGCCGGAGAATTGAACGGCGAAATTTGAAAGAACGTAGGCGACACGCGCCGCAACTTCAGCTTGCGGTGCGAAATGTCACCAACTCGCCGTTGAACGGCATCTTCTCTCGAAACAATTTACCGTCACGCTGCTTGGCACACTTGACCGTAATTTCGCGGTAAGACATTCCCTCTTCCGGCTTGTCACCGAACATCAGCAGCACCGTATCGGCGTCCTGCTCTACTTCGCCGGAGTCGCGCAGGTCCCGAAGTTCCGGTTCACGGTCTTGTCGCTCGCAATCGCGCGAGAGTTGCGACAGTGCCAATACCGGTACATCGAACTCCATCGCCAAGCCTTTAAGCGCACGCGACACCGCTCCTACTTCATCGTTTCGTGTTCCGCGCCTGCCTTCTACTTCGACGAGTTGCAGATAATCGACGACCACGAAGTCAGGGCGTGTCTCCGCCCGCCGCGCACGCTCTTTTACGACGCGGCGTATCTCCGCGATGCTTCGACTCGAATCATCGAACATGATCGGCAAATCGCAGACAGTGGGCAAGGCACTCACGAGAGATTGGTAATCATGCTTGGCGATGCCTGCTTGAATCTTACAGCGTGGCACAGCGGATGCGACGCTCACCAACCGGTCAAGCAACATTTCGCCGCTCATTTCAAGGGAGAACATCAAAGCGCGATGCCCCGCTCCGGCGGCGTTCGCTACGATGTCGAGCGCGAGTGCAGTCTTGCCACCCGAGGGGCGCGCGGCGATGAGCGTCAACCGCTTGCGCGCAAATCCGCACCCGGTCAAATTAGAATCAATTGCCGGAAAGCCGGTCGAAATGGAATCGGAGACGTCACGGGAAAATTGGCGATAGCGTGCGGTTTGCGGGTCAAGCATCTCGGCAGCGTCGCGCACACCATGTCTGGCTCCTACCGTGCGCCGTGCCTGCGCGCTGAAGAGTCGTTCGACCGCCCACTCGACGACTTCGGGCGCAGGTTCATCCTGCGCCCGGCTAGTGATTGCGGCTCCGAGTTTGGCGAGTTCGCGCTGATACGAACTTTCAAGAATCGCATCTGCGTAATGCTTGACGTTCCTGATAAACGGCACGCCGTAGGTCAAATCGGAGACGAACGATTTGCCGCCGACCGCCGCAAGGTCGCCGGATGCGCGCAGGCGTTCGGCGACGAGTACGGTGCCCATCTCCGTACCGGTTTCATCGAGTTCGGTCAGCGCAGCGAACACGAGCGCGTGCGCTCGGACGTAGAAGTCGGCGGGCGTGAGCATTGCGCGGGCTTGGGCGATCAGGTCAGGATTGATAAGCACCGCACCGAGCACCGCCCGCTCGGCGTCAGGACTGTGCGGTAGCGGGTGTTCAAAGAGTTGTTCGTTCCGCACGATTATGTGTTGCTCCTCTCTTCTCCATCTCGCGTTTCAAGCGAGATTGCTTTTCGGCGGGGGTCTCGACGGGCTTCGACGGCTCAGCAGGCTTAACCGCCGCACGTTCGCTAAAATTCTCGTAGCGTTCAAGTGTCCAGTCCACCCGCTGCGGTCGCTGCCCTTCGCGCGTGAATTGCTTGAGGATGCGTTGCCATCGGTCAAGGTCGGTGACTTCTGAAACTATATCCGCGCGTTGCTGTGGGTTCGGCGTGATACGACAAATGTCGCGGTATGCGATGACCGCTGGATGCTGAAGGTTCCGGTCGGGCGGGCTGCTTTCTTTCCTCGCGGATGATTTGCTTGACTTCGCTTCGGCGGGTTTCGATGAAGACGATTGGCGGTGTGGTGCGGCGCGTTCAGCGGGTGTTTCACACACTTCTTGTTCTGGTTCTTTCTTATGTGTCACCACGTGACACACCCCTTGTTCACTACGTGATACACCCCCTGTATCATCCGGTAGTACACCCCCTGTATCATCCGGTAGTACACCCCCTGTATCATCCGGTAGTACACCCCCATCGCTTCGCTTGAGGGCGGTGAAGTGCTCGAAATTCTTGCCCCACAGATTTACGATGGTGATGTGTTCAAACTTGCCACCGTGCCTGCCTTTCTCAATTACCTCTTTGACGGCAATGAAATTTTTCATCAAAAGTTCGGTACGCGCCTTCTGGGTTGTACCAATTGCCATCCCGCAAGCCGACGCCATGCCGCGCAAACCTTCGGTGCAAACGCCGCCATCGCCCGCGCGTCGCTTGATGTGGACGTAGAGCCGGAAGGCGCAAACGGAGAGATCGGCATCGTCGACGATGTTCGGGATTTCCGTACGAAATTTTCGAGAATCGTTCGCCATTCACGTTTATCGAACTGCTTCTCTCGCGCCTCTCTCGCAGCTGCTGCCCTGCGCGAGATATGCCTGCAGGTCTGGTTCAAGTACTAGAACTCGCCGACCGAAATTCTTTACGGGCAACCTCTTTGCCCTGACCTCATTCCGAAGGTAACCAACCGATAAACCCGTTTGCTTTGAAATTTCCGCTAAACTCCAAGCAAGCCTTGCGATGCTTACGTTGTTCGTCATTGCTTTTTGTCCTTTTCTATAAGTGTGCTTGTTTTTCAGTATTGCTCAATGATACGCTCCGCCCGTGACACATACAATAAAAAAAGTTCAACACTTATCGAAGAGCAAACACCAACAAGCATCACGCTTGACGCAGGTACCAGAGCGGTTAAGAGCATTGCTTGTGCTAGTCAACCGCGTTCCACCCGATTACAAGTTGCCCCCTCTACCGGAGAGAAGCCAGACAGATAAGTTTTTTGGTGATGAAATTCATTGGATGGTAGAGGCGATGCTTGACTTGCCGAAATGCCTTGACGGGACACCGGCAGAGTTTCGTCTCTACGTTCTCGGCGACTCACTGAAGCTCTTTGAGCGCGCCGCTGATGAGGGCACCCCCTTTATGCTGTCAGAGGATGAAACTTACGAAAGTGCGGTCAAGGTGTACGAAGCCGTCCAGCGATATGAAAACTTCATCCGCCTGCGCAAACAACTATTTCGGCTTATAGGAACTGTCAAAAGCCTTGAAACGAACAGTAAAAGGCGTGCGTACCCTGTGGGTCTGCCCGTTCTCGGAAGCACTAAGCTACTGCTCAACGAAGACGGCAGCGTTACGGTCGAAAAAGATTTGCTTTCCGCCGCGTTGGATGAGGACGGTGTTGATTTAACTCGCGTGAGATTGTGCGAAGGGTGTGGTGTTACCTTTTGGAAAGGACGGTCAGACCAAAAGTGTTGTACAACAAGGTGTGCTCATGCTTGGCGGAACCGTCGCCTGCGGGAAAACTACGCCGCCGACCCGGTAGGTCATGTGCTGCGAAGGAACGGTGTCAGCGAAATACAGAAGAGACGAAAGGCAACGACGAAACTTTGACTGTGGGGACTGTGAGACTCTAGTTAATGACTATCTGGAGTGACAGTGCAAGCGAAGAAACAGCGGCGTTAAGCGTCTATGCCGAGAATCAAAACGGGAATGTCAATATCGGCGACACCGCGACTTTCCAAGTCCCAAACGAACTGCTCAAAATAAGAGACGCCCGTTGACATATCATCGGCAAAGGCTTTGACCGGGACGATTTCAACGCCGCCATCTATGTGTCCGAGATTCCGAAAGATAGTCATTTTCGCGCAGACGTTATAGACCATGAAGGCGTACTTGCCGAACTGAACTTCGACGCCAAGATTCTCCTTAACGAAATCCATCTCACGGAACGCGCCGCGATTCTTTGACCGGATTTTATAATCTTCGAGGTAGTAGGTTGTCGGGTAATCACAGCGCACGCGGATAGACCTCCAACCTAGTTGACCAAATTCATATTTGAAAGCCGTGTTAATGCTCGAAGGGCTGTAAAGCATTCTTCCGAGCATCGTTTGTTCCTTGCTCTCTTTGTCCTTGTAAAGCGACGCATCTACACCCTTGATTGCTGCATTGACTTCGGGGAGCAAGTGCGGATAGCGTTCGGTGACAAATTCTTTTCCACCGTTGAAAGAATAGACGCCTGCGATTTTCACGCTTTAGCCTCCAAGTTTTTCCACTCCATCGGAATTTGAGCGACCTTTTCGCGCCCGGTCGGTTGATGAACGGGCTTCCCTAACTGCCGATAGCGGAGTTTGCCAGAACGAAGGTCGGCGATGCGATCCTTTGCTATTTCGACGTATTCAGTTTCTTTTTCACAGCCAATAGCGCGCCGACCGTTTTTCAGAGCGGCGAGCAAGGCAGAGCCGACGCCGGAGAACGGGTCTAAAACCCAGTCATCTTCATTGGTGAATGCGAGAACGCATCGCTCAACTAATTCAATTGGGAATTGGCAAGGGTGAATCGTCTTTTCGGGATGATTAGCCTTGACGTTCGGGATATTCCAAAGTTCTTGCTCCCAATCCTGCGCGACGATGCGCCAAATATCAGCGGGGTTTTTGCCGAGCGGATTTCCCGATGGTTGTCCGCGCTTCTCGCCTTTGAAATAAGTCTTTCCGGGATACTTTGACGGCACGCGGACCGGGTCCAGGTTGAAGGTGTAGGAGTCGCCTTTAGTGAACCAAAGAAGCGTCTCATAGCGACCGGAGAATCGCTTAGAAGCATGTAAGCCATGCTCGAAATGCCAAACGATACGGTTGCGGAGTTTGAAGCCGTGTTCTTTGAAAAAGGGATAGTAGAAAATATCTAGTGGGAAAACTTCGCCGTTTTCAACGCAGTTTCCGACTTGCCAGCAAAGCGAGCCTTCGGGCGAAAGGACTCTAACCAATTCATCTATAACCGGGTTAATCGAAGCGAGATATTCCGTTAGCTTCGTCGCCTTTTCATAGACCTTGCCGATGTTGTACGGCGGCGACGTAATAATTAGCTTCGCGAAGTCGTCCGGCAAAGCGCGAAGGCTCTCCAAACAATCGCCCTCAGCTATAACGGCTTCCGCATCTGGGTCAAAACGAGAAGCGACTTCATGTGTCCATAATCGTTCGGCTTTACTGCTCCCGTTCATGTTTCCTCCGAAAAGTAGATTTTAGCAATTTCGCACGCTACCATATTGGGGTATCTGTGCAGGGTAGCAGCACATATAGCGTATCATGGAGTTATACAGACATACATTGACAGACAAGTCTCGGCTATACTTAAAAGCTGAATTTACTTCGTTAATTTACAGATGCCCAAAGGGTTCTCACAATGCTGCTAACAAACGCTCAAGTCAAAATGTTCAAATCAATCGAGGATACTGAACCTGTCTCGATTGACCCTTACGTAACAGTTCTTGTAGGGCAGAATGAAGCCGGAAAGACTGCTTTCCTTCAAGCCTTATACAAGGCTAGAGCTATTGAAGAGGGCGTGTCCTACGATGTCATAGAAGACTACCCGCGTAAGTCGCTCACTGAGTATGAAAGGCAGCATGAGAAGTCACCTGCGATTGCCACAGAGTTAACATATGAACTTCAGCCACACGACCGAGTCAAAATCAGAATAAAGTACGGGATAGAGCTACCCGAAGATTTTCAATTCACTCATCACTACAAGTACGACGGTAGTACCGACGTCGTAATTGATGTGTCTGAGAAGTCTTATATTGAGCACATCGTCAGTAAAGCATCATTGCCTTTCGAGGTAGCGGAAAAAGCTGCTGCTGCATCGAGCATATCGCAGTTACTTTTAACATTGCAGGTTGCTGACCTAAACGCAGAAGGAACTGTTTTCCTAAACAAGCTCAAAGAGGATTTCAAGTCGGTTAATGCGTCTTGGATAAACAAGTTAGAGTCTAAGATGTGGTTGGAAGACTTGCAGCCGAGTATCCCAAAATTCTTATACTTTGATGATTATTATTTGCTTCCGGGCAAGACGAATCTTGCGGCTTTACAACAGCGCGTTAAGACGAAGACGCTTAAAGATGAAGACAAAACCGTTTTGAGCTTGCTCCGCATGGCGGGAGTGGAATTAGATGACCTTCTAACTCCGTCCGGCTATGAAAAAGGTAGGGCGCGGCTTGAAGGTATCTCAAACAAAATCACGGATAAAATCTTTGAGTTCTGGACGCAGAATCAAAATCTCGACGTGGAGATTGATATTGAACCGGACCCGCAAGATGAAGTTCCTTTTAACACGGGCAATAATCTCTATATTCGCATTCGCAATCGTCGGCACCGTGTGACCGTTCCCTTTAGCCAACGAAGCAAGGGGTTCATTTGGTTTTTCAGCTTTATCGTGTGGTTCGACGCCATCAAACAACAACTCTCCACGACTGACGATTTGATAATTTTGCTTGACGAACCGGGCTTGAGTTTACACGCATTGGGGCAAGCTGATTTACTGAGATACATAGATTACTTGGCGAAAAGCCATCAACTTATCTACACAACTCACTCGCCGTTTATGGTTCATGGCGACAGGCTTCATCAAACGCGCACAGTTCAAGACACGGAAAAGGGCGGAACTAAAATCAGCGATAATATTTCCGGCTCCGATCCCAACACTCTGTTCCCGCTTCAAGCCGCGCTCGGTTACACCATCGCGCAGAACTTGTTTATCTCAAAACGTAATTTGCTTGTGGAAGGACCGGCAGATCTAATATATCTACGCTTCTTTTCAACCTTCCTCGAAAAGAGCAATAGAACATCTCTGAGAGATGAGGTAACAGTTGTCCCCGTAGGCGGACTCGATAAGCTGGCGACTTTCGTTGCGCTTCTCCACGGCAATGAGTTGGAAATGGCAGTGCTGCACGATTATGAGAGCAAGCCCGACCCGCGCTTAGAGTCACTTGTGCGTGAAAAGTTAATCCGTGGCAAGCACGTCCTCAACTATGCCATGTTCCGGCAGCCGAGTAAGAAAGGCGGCTCATCCGCTAACACATCTGGCGGGGAAAGTCCCCTGATTAGTAGCGACGTAGAAGATATGATTTCGCCGGACACCTACTTAAAAATGTTCAATGCTGCTTACAAAAAGCAGTTGAGCGGAACGGAAATCAAAGAGTCTGATCTTCCCGCGGGCGACCGAATGGTCAATCGCATCACGCGATACCTAGAGGGCAACTCTATTCAGCTTAGACCAAGCGGAGGCTTTAATCATTACATGATCGCTAGTCACCTTGCCTCGAATCCCCCCACGAAAGTAGATGCTGATACGCTTAGTCGCTTTGAGGAATTGTTTATGTCGGTCAATGCTCTATATTCCGAGTGAATTTCACTGTGGGGACTTTTGTGGGGAGTACCTGCTGATATGGAGTATCATGGGGTGACAGCAATAGCGAAGAAAGCCAGTGTTTATGCCTGTATAATGCTCTATGATACTCAGTAACAGATGCTTCAAACGAACTGCAAAACCTTTATTCGTCGGTTCGATTCCGACCGCCGCCTCTTTTATAATCAACAACTTACGTGCGAATTGCGAACACTCCAAAAGCTACTATGTAGTAGGAAATGTAGTAGGCTTTTGCGCGTCCGTGCGTTTTAACCCTTCGCCGCGCGGTAAGCTTCGATCTTTTGCATCGCGTTAAATTGATGTTCTTCGGTTGGGTGGGCATACCGCATAACTATTTGCACCCTAAGCCGACCTCGCCTTTAGCAAGCTGTGTGCGAAACGCGCGCTCGACGGCTTCGGCATCTCGCTTTGATTTGCATTTGGTTGACCGTTGGACGTGAAAATCATCTTGCCAAAAATTCATCCACCAAACGCCGCCGCGCTTGTATAAAGCCATAAAATCACTTCCCTTTCTTGATTGTTGGTTGCGCGCGCTAGGTTCGGTTGACATAAGCAAAAACAGCAGACATAAGCCACGAAACAAAACGAAACGACACTAAACAAAACCTCTTTTCGTGTCGCTTCTCGGTTGTTTCGCGGCTAAATCTTTTGCTCAACGGCTTATGTCAACCGCAACCTAGAACGCCTTGAATTTTTCGCCGAGATTATTTGCGAGATTCCATTTCTTGGTAGTGTCCAAAGCGCGTTCAAGACAGATGAATTTCAAATCTTTGTGCGTCTTGAGATGTTCTATGGTTTCCGGCGCGATTGATTCGTCAAGACAGATTAAAGCTTCTTTATCGGCATCGGAAACATGCGAGACGTTGTTTGTCCTGACGGCTTCGTAGGCTCGCGCGGTGTAGTTAAGTTTGAAGCCTTCTTTTAATAAGAGTTCGGTTAGAAGCTTGGACTGGTCAAAATCAATGTGTAGCTGTGATTCTTTTTCGGCGATGTATTGTTTGAGTGAAAGGACGTTTTCGGCTTCGTCGGCTTCCGGGTTCGGACTCCATTCGGTGCGCGGGAAGTAAGAGCTTTCGAGTTGGAAGACTTTGAAGCCCAAGCCTTTGAGCGCGTCTTGTTCCGCACCGTCTTCAAATAAGTTTGGATGCTTGGCGCGTTTTTCTTCGATAATGCGGTTGACGACGCGCTTGTTGCGTTCAATCGTGATGTCGCTGATGCGTTTGTAGCCCGCTTTGTAGGCTTCCGATTTTTCGTCGGTCAATTCCGGCAGTTGCACTAAAATAAACTTGCGGTTGCCGCCGTCGGCTTCGTTCAATTCCATTATGGCTTGACCTGTTGTGCCTGAACCGCCGAAGAAATCCAAAATAATTTCGTCCTTTTGAGTGACTAATTGAATTAAACGAGCAATAACACTTGAATCTTTTGGGAAATCGAAATATTTACCTTCAAGCAAAAGTTTTAGTTCCGCGCTTGAAGAGCGTCTATCTTTATAAAAAACACTGCTTGGTGCTTCATACTCATTTTCTTTCAAATATACTTTGCCGTTTGGAACGGTCGTTTCATCAACGCCAAAATGAACTCTGTCGCTTTTTATTTCTTTCTTCATTCTAGGCAATTCCCATCGCCAACCTCTTCTCGGAATAGGCACGGGTTTGCCAGTTTTTGGATGAATGACTTCATATCTCGGACGGTTTTCGCGCCCGTCATCTGGACCTGATAAATCACTAGCAAAATAAACGCCGTTTATATCAGCGTTAGAATAATGGCTGTGCCTTTTTGCCGGTTCATCATTAGGTAATGACCTGAACCATTGAGCAAGCCCTTTACTAACGGCTAACCAATCATTAGCATTTTCTTTCGCTAATTTTTCATAAGCTTTGTAAATTAAATCAATTCCTTTCTTTCTTTCTCTCCAAAGTGAAGTTTCACTTTCATTATTCTCTTCCGATTTTGCATAAGCTAAAATGTATTCGTGACTTATACTCACTTTTTTAGCGTCATTCTTTCTTCCGCCATCCCAAATAAATGAAGTAATAAAATTATCTTCACCGAAAACTTCGTTGCAAATTCTTCTCAAATTGTGAACTTCGTTATCGTCAATCGAAATAAAAATCACGCCGTCTTTGCTCAATAATTGACGCGCAACCAGCAAGCGGGAAAACATCATATTCATCCAATTACTGTGATAACGCCCGTCGGTGTCGGCGTTCGTGTCAATCTTTACGCCGTGTTCGTCCATCACGCCCGTTTGTTTCCAGTACGGCAAGCGGTCTTCGCTGTAATTGTCCGAATAAACAAAATCATTGCCCGTGTTATACGGCGGGTCAATGTAGATACATTTGATCTGTTCGCGGTATGAGCAAAGCAGAAGTTTAAGAACTTTGAGATTTTCGCCTTCGATAATTAGATTTTCCGTTTGTTCCGGGTTGACGCTTCGCGCCGCGTCGTAATTGAGCGTCGCGGTCGTCGGCGTAAAAGCCTTGCGCTTGGCGTTTGATTTGCCGAACCAGCGAAACTCGTAACGCTCAATTTCGTTGACGCTTTTCGGGTCAACCAGTTTCTTCAATTCACTTTCATTCAATCCGCCTTCATCGGTGAACAAATCGGGAAACAGTTCTTTGAGTTTGGCTAATCTTTCCGCGTTCAAATCCGGCGTGAGCGGCATTAAATCTTTTAGTGTTTCGGCTGCTGCGTCGTTCATATTTTCAATTACGGGTGATTGTTCGGATTGTCAACGGCTAATCCTTCGGCTGCGGCGGCGTTATTCAATTTGTTGTCGGCGGAAATGAATGTCAACCCGGACGCGCCGATATTTAACCGTTCACGATTGGCTGACAGCGCGGCGGCAAGCTGAACCGCGTCATAACCGCGTAAACCGTAAGTTTTGGCGAGCCGCATCGCTTCGACGACAATCGCCGGACGAATTTCGATGAAGGCGTATCTGCCAGCCAAAGTGCGCTCGAAACGTCCAATCGCTTTGGCGGATTGCGCGGCGGTTATCTTCTTGCCAAGCGTCAGGCGCGTTAATGCCGAGACGACTTCAACCGCCGTAATGTGAGCGATGTAAATCGTGTTTCCGCCCGAAGGTCGGCACAATCCAATCGTCCAACCCGTTCCCGTTTCGCGGTTAAATCTTTTGACTAAACCGCTCGTATCAAAGAAAAACCCCTGCATCTAGCCGCGTTCCTCGATAATCGTTTCGGAAAGCGGTTTGCCTTTAATTTCAATCAACTCAAAATCGTCGTCTTCGTCCGTGTAATCGGCGGCGTTTGGAATGTTGCCGATAACGCCGCGCTCGAACAAAATTCGATTCACTTCATCTTCGCCGATTGTCGGTCGTGTTTGTTTTTCAACTTCGCGCTGCAAAACTTCTAAAATTTGCTTTTTACTTTCAAGCGGCAAACTTCGCACGGTTCTGATAATTTCCTGTTGATTCATTTTAATTTTACCTCACTAAAATTGATTTATTGTTCCGGCATATATTCCGCAAAATCCTCAAGCGGCGCATCGAAATCGTCGCTCATCGTAACTTGTCCGCGAGTGTTGCCAAACTGCGGAACGGGTTTTTCTAAAATCGTTTCGGTTTCAGTTTCATTGAGCGGCAAAATAATAATCTCGACTTTGCGGCGGCGCATTTCAGCCGGAACGCTGATAACGTCGGGCAAACTCTCGTAAATCTGTCGTATCGCTTCCATAAATTAAAACCTCATGCTTATTTACTTTATCTTCTAGTTTTGCCCGCATAACTTTGTAATGGTTTCGGCGGCTTCGCGCTTAAAGTCTCTGTACTCTTTGACCGGAGCTTTATAGATGTTCTCGCCTTTTAGATTTAACTTTACGCCCAACGCTTCAAAGTGCTTCACGGCGCAATTCATCTTGTAAGTTTCGCTTTCCTTCAAGGCTTTCATATCGCCGAGTTTCGCCGTGCCTTTAGTTTCCACGACGAAATGATATTGCTCATCGCAACCTTCGCCGATTTCCTTGCGCTTCAAGACGATACCAAAATCCGGCTCGTAAAATCCGATTGGCGTTTTGACGCGGTACGCTTTCGGCAGTTTCAAAATACAGACGATCTGATTGTCCGCGTCGGCGGTTTCGGCAAAGACCTTTTCGATTTGGCTGTCAATCTTCTGCTTGTCATAAACACCTCTGTTCGGCGTGACGGCTAAATCTTTATTGAGGTCGGCGACTTCATCAATGTAATCGTCAAAATCAAACGCAACGGTTTCATCCGTAACTTGGTATGTCAGCCCGCGCAACATCTCGCGCGACTCAATATCTTTGATAAGCGAAGCGGCTTTCTGGACGAACAAAGGCGGATTTTTAACCCACTCTTTAATAGCTTGGTCGTTGTCTCTCACTTCGCCGACGATTTCAAGAATAGCGCGGTAACTCAATTTCGTTTCTTCGCTCAATTCTTCAATCAAATCGAGCGCGGAAAAGTTCGCAGTAACGATTTTTGACGAGTCGCCTTGATAAGACGACTTGAACCCGTCTTCGCTCATGTCATCAATTGATTGCAGTTCGGCGGCGATAATCGTGTTTGCGATTTTAATGTTCGTCACTTGGTCAACGGCTTGCCGGACAAGTTCCTTTTCATCGAAAGAAACTGTGTAATCGGTTTTTCGCGCCAACGCATTCCAGAATTGTTTAAGGGCTTCCGTCACCGCTTGGCTGCGGTTGCGCGTGAACGAAACCTTACTTTTCGATACGCCTTTGACCGAATGCGTAAGCCCCGCGCCCGCCGCCGTCGTCCCATATATTTCCTTTATTTCTTCCTGATATTGACGGACAAAAGTTTCGTAAGTTTCGTTTGGAATCACAGTCAACTGATTGATGCGTTCGTCGGCGGTTGCATCTACGCGATCATAAACGCGCTCGCCTTGCTGATTAACGCAGATGCGAAGCCCGCGCCCGATTTCCTGACGCTTCTTTATCTCCGAATACGACTGGCTCATCGTCGCAATGTTAAAGACGTTTGGATTATCCCAACCGACGCCTAACGCCGAATGCGAGAAGATAAATTGAACCGGATTATCAAGCGAAAGCAGTTCTTCCTTTTGCTTCAAAATCAAATCGTAAATTCTTTTCTGTTCGCCTAAGCCACCTTCATTATCGGAAAATTCACCCTTGTTACTTTTTGCGAAATAATAGCCCTGAACTTGTTCGACTTGTTCATCAGTCAATATCTTGCCGCCGTTGTATTGCGCGTAAATATCTCGATACTTTCCAGCAAAGAGATTTCTGATAACCGGATTCTCTCCGATAAAGTTTGCCACGCGGTTAATGAAAATCAGCGATAAGCATTTAATACCTTTTGCATTAAGTTCGGCGGCTTTGGAGAAATGCTTTTTGATTAGAAACTCCATTTGCATCGCCCAAACCTGTTCGATGTTTCCGGCGTTCTGCTTCTCTACAAGCTCAACGCCGTTGGTAAAGCGGACGCGCCAAACTTTATCGAACATATCTTTGCGGATGTTTTCGATAACGTAATTCAAGTAGCTTGAGTTCTTCGCTTTTTCGCCGAGATTGTCGCCCTTTTTCAGCCAAGCCGTTTCCTTGAATTCTATCTTGTCGCTCGCGCCTCTAATCCACGCCTTGAGTTTAACCGTCGGGTCGCCTGTGCCGTTTCGCACATTCGATAATTCTATTTTCAGTGTCGCTTCATCATTCTTTTCGACAACGGTTAAGACTTCAATTTTCTTGACCAAACTTTGCTGATAACTGTCATAAGGTGTCAGTCGGTAAATCAAATTATAAAATTCTTTGTGGGTTGCCGAGTAACGAAGGCGAAAAAGCGGGTTGAGGCGATCAATAGATTCTTTGGTTTTTTCCGCGTCCATTCCTTCTTGCGGTTCATCCATTATGACAATCGGATTCGTCTTGCCGATAACATCAACATAAGGTGTGTTGTCAAATAGGTCTTCGCGTTGTTCGCGGTTAATGATTTTGTCATCGCCGACGATTGCTCCCGTCGTCATAATCATTATTTGCGGATGCTGTTCTTCGGCGAACTTACCGACTTCGTGCAGCTTTTTACTACTGTATTCAAAATAATCCGGCTTGAATCCATAGATGTCTTGAAGCTGCTTTCCAAAAATGTTTAGCGACGAAAGCACGCCTTGCCGGATCGCTACCGACGGCACAAGAATAATGAATTTCGTAAAGCCGTAATGCTTGTGAAGTTCGTAAATGGTTTTGAGATAAACAAGCGTTTTGCCGGTTCCCGTTTCCATCTCGACGCACAAGTTTTTGGTTTCTGAAATCTGCGCCTTATCTTCCGTGATGCCGTTTTCAAGTGCGACAGCTTTTATGTTTCCGGTTATTTGGTCGTTACTCAGATTACAAAGGTTGGAACGAATACCTTCGGTTGTAGCGTTGTCGAACGTGTTTTTGGCTGCCCCGTCAAATACTTTGACAACCGATTGAATTGCCAATCGTTGATATTCAAGTTCTTCGAGTTTTAGCTTCATTGTTCCGTTTTGGGGAGTCGGTGAGTACGCGGGCGCGCTCGAACGCGGCATCGAAGGTTCGTTAGGTCGGGCGATTTCAGATAGAAGATACAGGGCGGCAATCAATAGATATTCCGATAAAGTCCTGTGAGGCACTGAAAAAAAGGCACACTAATATCCGCTCGATTTAGCTTGCTATCGCTAAGTGTTGAGAATACGTGGTAGCTCAAGTGGTGTGCCAAAAGTACCATAAACTTTGTCGAAACATCTACTGCAAAACCTTTATTCGTCGGTTCGATTCCGACCGCCGCCTTCAAAATCTTCTTTGGTTTCTAAAAGTTGCGACACAAAGAAAATCCCCACAGCGACCTTGAAAGATTGCTGTGGGGATTTCTGTGAGGATGCCTTACCGCTAATGACACGAATCGGCACAACCGCACGCTTCACCGCGCAAGGCTTCGATGCCTTCCTTCGCAATAATCGGCGTCATCACTAAGCCCGCCACCGGGTCAGCCCACCACAGACCGAACAGAGCGTTTAGCACGAGTCCGGCAAGTAGGATTGCCGAGAGGTACGCGCACAAATCGGTTTGCCGCGAATCGGCTTGCATCGCACGGCTGTTGAGTTGTACCGCGACCTGACGCTTGGCGCGGGCGAGTAACGGCATCACTATTAGCGACACGGCGGCGATGCCGATGCCGATGTAACTTGCTTCCGGCGGTTCGCGCATGAGGAGAGACTTCACCGCGTCGAAAGCGACGTAAGCGGCAAGCAAAAGAAAACCGATGCCGACGAGTTTCAGGGCGATGCGTTCCCTCGCCTCGCCGCGCTCACCGTCGCGCAGACGCCATAACAGAATTGCGCCGGATGATGTTTCGATAACCGAATCCACGCCGAAGCCGACAAGCGCGATGCTGCCCGCAAGTAGTCCCGCGCCGATGGATGCGACGGCTTCGAGCGAATTCCAAGCGATGGTGAGGTATTCGAGTCGCCGCCCGCGCCGCACGTTTGAGAGGTGCGACGCGGGGCGGGTGATGGTTTCGCTGCTCATAAAAAATTCCTTAAAACGAAATGCTGTAACTCGCGCCCGGATTGCGCCCACGCTCAAAGATGACGCCGAACTGATGACGCCCGCGTGTGTAGTTCACAGTCGGATGCACGCGCACGCCGTCAAAGAGACTCGTCGAACTCCAACGCTCGTTGAGCGTGATGTTCAAGCCGCCGATGATGCGCGCGCGGTCTTCAAACGTCCCGTAAGCGACGCCGATGTAAGGCGCGACGGGTAAGCCGGTTTCGCGTCGTAGATTCTTGCTGAAAGTCGCGTAGAACGATTGACCGAACGGCGTGCCGATGCGGTCGGAACTCGTACCTAAAATTAACGCCGGACGCTTGTTCGTTTCGGTCAGGGCGACGACGTTCGCCAATGGCGAAACCTTTCCGGCAAGCGGGTTGTATTCGACTCCGGCGGTAAAGCGGGGATGAAACCTGTACGTCAAGGTGTTGCGCCACTTCGCGCGGTCAATCGTGTTCGAGATGACGCGCACGCCGTATGTCCACTTCTCTGCATCTTGTTGTCCCGTCCCGCTCACGGCGCGACCTTCGCCCGGTCAAAGCGGTCAACTCGGAACACTTGACGCTTGACTTGGTTTAGCTTTGCTTGAAGCGACTTGCTCACGCCGCTTCTCCGCTTTGCTTTCAGCCTTCGCCGTCGCTTCGGCGGAGGCGAGCATCGCATCAATATCTTTTTTCAAGTCGGCTTGATTGACGATGCCGGAAATAACTTTCGCAATGCGTCCGTCGCTGCCGATGACGACCGTGCCGGGCAACGCCGCGCCCAAGCCGAAGCGCGTCATGTCGGCGACGGTCGCCCCCGTCCAAATCGGAAAGTTGATTTTTGTTTCTTTGACGAACTGCAAAACTTTGGCGCGGTCTTCCGCCGCGTCCGTCGAAGCACCGACGACCTGCACGCCCAACGCGGCATACTCGTTTTGAATCGCCGCGAGGTCGGGCATCTCTTTCCGGCATGGCACGCAGTACGTCGCCCAGAAATTCAGAACGACGATGCGACCTTTGAGCGCGCTCAAGGTTTGACTCGTTCCGAAAGGGTCTTTGAGCGTCAACTCGATTGCGCTTCCGATGACGTTCGCCGCTTCGCGTTCGGCAAGACTCGGCGCAAGTATTTCAAGCTTATCAACGCGAACGAAGCTTGTGTCATCCTTCTTTCGCCCCGTTCGCACCGTCCCCGTCACGGCGACGCGCTTACCTACGAACTCCAGCCAATTCTTTCCCGGAAGGCGGAACTTGCCCTGCTCCAGTTGATACAGGGTGAACTTTTCACCTTCGCGCACCGCGATTAAGGTCGGGTCGCCGTTCGCCACACACGATTGCGATTTCAACAAATCTTCCGCCGTGCCGTACTCGACTTTGGTGCGGTCGGCTTCCGCCCAACAATCCGCACAGCACACAACCTGCCCTTCCAACTTTGTCACATTCTGTTGTGCCGCCGCCTGTACCGCGAAGGCGAGGCAGAGCAGTGAACATATAAACAATCGCTTCATTTATAAATCTCCCTGACAATTTTCAATCTATCAACATATCAAGTTTCGATGGTTCGTGTTTGCAAGCCGAGCCACGCGCCGGATGCGCTTTGCCCGATGATGAAGACGGTGATGTCGCGTTCACCGATGCGATAGACGCGAATATGACGAAGGCTGCGGGTGAGTAGTTCGACGAGTGCTTGAAAGCGGAGGGTGCGGGCGTGTTCCGCCGCGTCGTGCCAGTCGGCGTGCCTCACGGCGACGCGAAAGAAGTGTTCGAGAGTTGTGGTTTCAATCGGCGTCGCCGTGTCGGTTTGCGGCGCGAGGGATCGCAAGTGTGCGGATAAAGCGTCTTCATCTATGTTGTCGAAATTCACGACGGTGAACGGGTAATCCGATTCACTCCGCATCAACAAACCGTCGGCGGCGCGGGCGAGAGCGTGGAGCAGTTCCGCGTCTTCA